>NZ_JAAVTO010000033.1 GCF_013185065.1 Adlercreutzia sp. ZJ473
CGGGCCGCGCTAGGCGGCCGGCGGGCCGGCTGGGGGCTGCGGGCGCGGGCGGCTGCGGGCGGCGAAGGGGCCGCGAGGCAGCCAATGGCGTGGGGCGATGGCGAGCCGCGAGGCGGCGGCGCGACGAGGAGAGGACGAGCATGCATCGAGTCATAGTGGTGGGGTCGCCGCGCGCGAACGGGCGCAGCGCGAGCTTGGCCGACGAGCTGTTCAACGCGTGCATCGACGAGTGCCCGGAGGACGGCGTGTCCATCGTGTCGGTGGCGAGCATCGAAGTGGGGCCGTGCCGCGGGTGCGACGCGTGCCGCGCAGCCACGGAGGCGCCCGACAAGCTGCCCGAGAGCGACGACAACCTGGCCGTGGGGCCTGCGGTGGCGGCGAGCGACGCGCTCGTGCACCGCTGCGTGATCCACGACGACATGACCGAGGTGCGCAAGCACCTCGACGCGGCCGACGAGCTCATCGTGGTGTCGCCGGTGTACTTCGCGGGTGCCCCGGCCCAGCTCAAGTGCCTGCTCGACCGCCTGCAGCCGTACTATTGGTCAGACGTTCGCGCGCAGCCCAAGCGCCCGATGGTCCTGCACGTGGTGGGCGAGGGCGGCGACCCGCACGGCTTCGAGCCGCTCATCGGGTGCGTGCGCTCGGCGTTCGCCTGCGCGGGCTTCGAGCTCGAGCTCGTGCTCGACTGGGTGGGGAAGATCGACGCGGGCGGCGAGATCACGGCCGAGGCCGAGGAGTACCCCCTCCCGCCCGTGGGAGGCTTCGCCGCCCTTGACTGGGGCGATGAGTTCGAGGTGGTGGAGGCCGAGGACGGCGCGGCTGACGAGGCGCCGGGCTTTGAGCCTGCGCACGAAGCCGCCGCGTGCGCAAACGGTGGCGGCGAAGCTCGCCAAGCCGAAGCGCCCGCGCGGCGTGCTTCCTCCGGCTCCCGCGCGCGCCTCTCGCTCGCCGACGCGCAGCCCCAGCAGCCCTCGTCGTCCAAGCCGCGCAAGCAGGGATCCTCCCCGCAGGGCGGCAAGCCCCGGAGCGGCTCCCCGCAGGGCGGCAGGAGCAGGAAGCGCAAGGGCGGCGCGCGCCGTGGGTAGCGCCGAGCGGCTGTCGCCGCTGGCCGGCGTGGCGGCCACGCGCGCGGTGCTCGAGCGCCACGGGCTCGCCACCAAGCACGCGCTCGGCCAGAACTTCCTCGTCAACGACGACGTCCTGCGCAAGATCGTCGCGCTCGCCGAGCTGGACGCCGGCGACGACGTGCTCGAGGTGGGGCCGGGCATCGGCACGCTCACCGTCGCGCTGCTGAAGCGCGCGCGGCGCGTGGTGTCGGTCGAGCGCGACCCCGACCTCCCCGCCGTGCTCGCGGAGACCCTCGCGGCATGGCCTGACCGCTTCGCGCTCATCAGCAAGGACGCCCTCGACCTGACGAAGGGGGACGTCGAGTCCGCCCTCGCGCGCCACCCCGTCGAGGGCGGGGCGCGTTCCTTTCCCAACAAGCTGGTGGCGAACCTGCCCTACGCGGTGGCGGCCACGGTGGTGCTGGGCTTCTTCGAGCGCTTCGACGAGATCGAGAGCGCCACGGTGATGGTGCAGAAGGAGGTGGCCGACCGCATGGCCGCCGCGCCGGGCAGCAAGAGCTACGGCGCGTACACGGTGAAGCTCTCGATGCGCGCCGAGCCGGCGGGGCGCTTCACGGTGAGCCCGGGCAACTTCTTCCCGCCGCCGCACGTCGACAGCGCGGTGCTGAGGCTGAACCGCCGCACGCCCGCGGGCGCCGACGGCGCGCCGCTTGCGCCTGAGGTGGTGCGGGCGACGTGCACCATGGCCGACGCGGCCTTCGCCAGCCGCCGCAAGACCATCGCGAACTCGTGCAAGGCGTACTTCGCAGGCCGGGGCGAGCAGGGCCGCGCGGTTGCGGCGCACGTCGAGGACCTGCTCGAGAGCGCCGGCATCAGCCCCAAGCGCCGCGGGGAGACCCTCGACGTGCAGGAGTTCGTGGCGCTCGGCGAGGCTTACCTGACCCTGAGGACGAGGTAGCGGTTGAGGGGCACGTCCCTCCCGTCCGCCGAGAAGCGCGCGACCTCGCGGGCGCGCGGCTCGAGCGCGCGGGCGAGGGCGTCCACCTCGGCTTCGTCGAAGTGGTGGCAGTAGCGGAAGACGTCCTGCTCGTCCTGCCAGCCCATGAGGCAGTCTCCCTCCCCGAGCTCGCCGGGGTCGATCCCGCAGGCGGCGCATCCGCGCGCGGTGGCCGCCGCGGCCTTGGCGCGCAGCCTGCCGCTGCGGGCGAACTGCCAGAGCGCCACGGACACGTGACCGCCGGGGCGCACGTGGCTGGCGAGCGCCTCGAGCACGCGCACGCGCTGGCCGAAGGTCGGCACGTGGTGCATGAGGCCGAACGCCACCGCGAGGTCGCACGCGGGCGCGTCGAGGGCGCGGGCGAGGTCTTCTCCCGCATGCAGCGTGCCCATGACGTCGAGGGGCTGGAAGCGGACGCGCACGCCTTCGGGGAGCGCGTCGCGCGTGCCCTGCGCGACGAGCGGCGCGCAGTTGTCCACGGCGAACGCCTCGACGGGCCCGCCGGCGCGCGCGGCGAGGAAGCGCTCGAAGCGCAGGTTGCCGCATCCCAGGTCGAGCACGCGCAGGGTCGGCTCTGGCGCGGCCGCGGCCACGTGGGCGCCTGCGGATGCGTCTGCCCGTCCGTTCGCCCGCGCCCTCTCACCTGCGCCTTCGGGCCTGCTCACCCGTCCGCGCTCATCCGCGTCTTCCGCGTTCCCCGTGATTCCGCACGCTTCGAGCACGCGCTCCCAGCCCTCCCAGGCGCGTGAGCGCGTCTCGGAGAACGACGCGCTCACGCGCCGGTAGAAGTCGCTGGTGAGGTCGCTGAGCCTCTGTGCGGTGACGGGATCCATGGGCGGCATTGTAATACGTAATGGCCCTCGAAGGCGAGGGCGGGGCTGTGCTATGATGCTCGAACGATGCTTCGCCGCTTCCAGGCAGCTTCCGAAAGGAGGCTGCTTATGGACGTGCAGACGGTTCTTGCGCTGTGCGCGATTTTCGCGGTTGTCATTAGTCTCATCGACCTGCTGCGTTAGAGGTTGATGTCAGGCAACGTGCTGAAGGAGGTGACGAACGGCTGAGTGTCTTGGAGAAGAAGCCCCGCTAATGCTTGCAGGCTCGCGGGGCTTAATCACAAAGAACGAAGCTGCCCGGATCGGCGGGGCATCGTTCACCGAGCATTCTAGCATGCCGATATGCCGTTGCCAAGGAGCAGGAGGAAGCCAGGTCACGTGGAAGTGGCGCTCTTGGAGATAATCGCAGCCATCAAGGCAGGAGGGTGCCAGGGCCTTGACGGGGACGGCAGGCCGCTTGACGCGGCGTGGCTCGACAAGCTCGTGCGGCGGCGCAACCGCGCCATGCACGACGGCGCGCGGAGCGTGGCGAAGAAGCGGCTTCTGCCGTACTACCTGCGGTGCAAGGCCGAGGACCCGGCGCGTTGGGAGAGCTGGGGCGTCGACGCGGCGTGCGAGGAGCAGCTCGTGCGCCTCCTGAAGGCCAAGCCGCGGCGCACCGCGTCGGGCGTGGCCACCATCACGGTGATCACCAAGCCGCATCCCTGCTCGAGCGACTGCCTCTACTGCCCGAACGACGTGCGCATGCCGAAGAGCTACCTCGCCGACGAGCCCGCCTGCCAGCGCGCCGAGCGCAACTACTTCGACCCGTACCTGCAGGTGACCTCGCGCCTGCGCGCGCTCACCGACATGGGGCACGTGACCGACAAGGTGGAGCTCATCGTGCTCGGCGGCACGTGGAGCGACTACCCGCAGGACTACCAGGTGTGGTTCGTGGCGGAGCTCTTCCGCGCGCTCAACGACGCAGGCGGGCAGGCGGGCTTCTCGCATGGGGCGCCTCGCGAAGAGGGCGCGTCGGGCGTCGTCGCGCGCCATGACAGCGCCGCCCGCCATGACAGCGCCGCCCGCCACGACGCCGCCACCTGCCACGACAACGCCGCCCGCCACGCCGCCGCCACCTGCCACGACGTCGCCGCCCGCCATGACGCCGCGGCCCGCGCGTCCTTCTACGCGTCCTGCGGCCTCGCCTGCGACGCCGACGAGCTCGCGCGCCTCACGTGCGCTGAGCAAAAGCGCGTCACCGCGGGCGAGCGCACGTACAACCAGGCCGTTCGCGCGCTCTACGCCCAGGATGCCTGGGAGCGCGCCGCATGCGTCCAACGTGCCTCGTTCGCTGAGCTCGAGCGCGAGCACGCGCGCAACGAGGGCGCCGCGCACCGCGTGGTGGGCCTCGTGATCGAGACGCGCCCCGACCTCATCACGCCCGAGAGCCTCACCGTCATGCGCCGCCTGGGGTGCACGAAGGTGCAGATGGGCATCCAGAGCCTCGACGAGTCCGTCCTGCGGGCGAACCGGCGCAACGTGACGCCCGCGCGCATCGCGCAGGCGTTCTCGCTGCTGCGCCTGTTCGGCTTCAAGATCCACGTGCACTTCATGGTGAACCTCCTCGGCGCCTCGCCCGCCGGCGACGCGGCCGACTACCGCCGGCTCGTCACCGACGAGCGCTTCCTCCCCGACGAGGTGAAGCTCTACCCGTGCTGCCTGGTGGAGAGCGCGCAGCTGACGGAGCGCTACGCGGCGGGCGAGTGGGCGCCCTACCCCGAGGACGTGCTGGTGGGCGTGCTCGTGGAGGACGTGCTCGCCACGCCCGCCTACACGCGCATCTCGCGCATGATCCGCGACATCTCCTCGGGCGACATCGTGGCGGGCAACAAGAAGACCAACCTGCGCCAGCTGGTGGAGGCGCGCGTGGAGGAGCGCTCGCGCGCGGAAGGCCGCCCCGTGCGCGAGATCCGCCAGCGCGAGATAGCGACGGGCGAGGTCAAGCTCGACGCGCTGCGCCTCGACTGCGTGGCGTACGCCACGTCGGCGGCGCAGGAGCGCTTCCTGCAGTGGGTGACGCCCGAGGGCAGGATCGCGGGGTTCCTGCGCCTGTCGCTTCCGCGCCTCGACGCCCCGTGCCTCACGCCAGGAGAGCGCGCGCAGCTTCCCGTGCATGCGGGCGAGGCCATGATCCGCGAGGTCCACGTGTACGGGCGCGTGGCGCGGCTGCACGCGGCGGGCGAGGGCGCGCAGCACGCGGGGCTCGGGCGCCGCCTGGTGGAGGAGGCGTGCGCGCAGGCTCGGGCGGCGGGGTACGTCGCCGTGAACGTCATCAGCTCGGTGGGCACGCGCAGCTACTACCGGGCCCTAGGTTTCTCAGATTGCGGTCTTTACCAACGAAGGCCGCTTGCGTAGAATACGGTAATCTCGTCGAAAAGGCGCCGCGGCATCTCGTCGTCGCCGGCCATCCCGTTCCCGCCCCGCCGTTTCCCCACACTCCAGGAGATGCGAACATGAGCATGCAGCAGGCAGACCCCAAGCACGTCGAGCAGACCTACCGCCACATCGCCCTCAAGGTGCCTGACGTCATGCGCACCTGCCCCGGCTTCGAGATCGCGGGGCACCACATCCGCTCGCTCGTGTTCTCCACCGACGTGGCCGTGATCTGCCACTGCGACGCCGACGCGGTGCTGGCGGTCTACCCGTTCCCCAGCCATCCCATCGTGAACAACGCGCTCATCATGGCGTCGGAGCGCCCGGTGTTCGTGGGCGTCGGCGGCGGCGTGACCACGGGCGAGCGCTCGGTCGACCTGGCGTCGCACGCCGAGATGCAGGGCGTGTCGGCGGTGGTGCTCAACGTGACGGCGTCAGCCGACACGGTGCGCGCGGTGGCGGCGCACGTCGACGTGCCGGTGGTGACCACGGTGTGCGGCTTCGACGAGGTGACGCGCGCGATCATCGAGACGAGCGCGTCGATCGTGAACGTGGCGGCGGGACGCGACACGGCGCGCGTGGTGGCGGCGGTGCGCGCCGCGTACCCCGACATGCCCATCATGGCGAGCGGCGGGCCCACCGAGCAGACGGCCGCGGCGACCATCGCCGCCGGAGCCGACGCGCTCACGTGGACCCCGCCGAGCATCCAGGACCTCGAGCATGAGCTGATGAGCCGCACGCGCGAAAAGGCCCGCGCCTAGCGCGGGCTCAAGGGGCCTTCGGGGAAGGGCCGGCATTCGGGAGGACGGCGCCTTCGGGGAAGGGCTGGGCCGACCGGCGCCCTGCGTCCTGGCAGCGCCCCGCGTCCCGGCGCTCCGCTCCCTACAGCGCGGCCTTGATGCCGGCCAAAAGCTCGGCGTACTCCTCGCAGGAGGGGATGTCGGGGTTCTCGGCGCGGATGGCCTCGGTGCTCTTGAACAGCCAGCCGGCCTTCGACGCGCGGATCATGCCCAGGTCGTTGTGCGAGTCGCCCGCGGCTATGGTGGTCAGGCCCGCGTCGTGCAGGGCGTTCACCGTGGTGAGCTTGGTCTGCGGGCAGCGCATCTTGTAGCCGGTGATGCGGCCGTCCTCGCCGACCAGGAGCTCGTTGCAGAAGATGGTGGGCCAGCCGAGCTTCTCCATGAGGGGCTTGGCGAACTGCGAGAACGTGTCAGAGACGATGATCACCTGCGCGAGCGGGCGCAGCTCGTCGAGGAACTCGCGCGCGCCGGGCATGGGGTCGATGCCCGCGATGACCTCCTGGATCTCGCGCAGGCCCAGCCCGTGCTCCTCCAAGACGCCCAGGCGGAACTCCATGAGCTTGTCGTAGTCGGGCTCGTCGCGCGTGGTGCGCTTGAGCTCGGGGATGCCGGTCGCCTCGGAGAACGCGATCCAGATCTCCGGTACGAGAACGCCTTCGAGGTCGAGGCACACAACATTCATGGGAAAACTCCTTTTCGGATCATCGCCTGTTATCGGGTCGATTATGCGTGAAAAACGTTTCAAGTGCGTGACGCAAGCGGAAAAGGCCAAACCCGGGCGGTAGGCGGGGAGGGAAGGGAAGAGGCGGGGAAGAGGGACGGGGCGGGAAGGGGAGAGGCGGGGCCTGGCGGGGATGGGCTTGGCGAGGGGAGGGGCGGGGTCCGGCGCGCCTACCTCCGGGCGGGGCGGGCGAAGGAGCAGGTCTGGTAGCCGTAGAGGGTGCTGCGGGCGGACGCGAGGCAGGCGTCGAAGTCGAGCTTGCCGGAGCCGAAGAGGCGCGCGGCCAGGCGCACGCTCGCCTCGTCCTCCACGCTCACGTCGCCGAGCAGAAGCTCCACCACGTTGCCGACGAGCGAGCGCGGCACCCCGTACACCTCGGTGAGCACGCACACCGTGCGCACGATGGTCTCGGGGTAGACGCGCACGTTGCCGCCGAGGATGAGGCTGCGGGCGCGCGCTGACTTGGCGGCGTCGTCGTTGAGGAGGTAACGCAGAAGCACCGTCTCGTCGATGATGGTGACGACGTCGCGGTGGCGCTTATCGGCGGGCACGGCGCTCTCCTTGGGCTCGCCCTCCCTGGGCCTTGATCCACGCGGCGCGCTCCGAGGACGCGAGCGCGTGGTTCGCGTAGTGCGCGAGCGCGCCGAACGCGCGGTCGTCGCCCGTGAGGCGCCGCACGCTCGGCGTGAAGGGGAGGGCCCGGTCGTGCACGCTCTGGGCCACGAAGAGGCGCACCGCCTCGGAGAGCGACGTCCCCAAAGCGGCGAACAGCTCCTCGGCCCTCTCCTTCAGATCGCTCTCGATGCGCACCTGAATGGTCGACTGCTTCGGCATAGTACCTGCTTAATTGCTCGAATTGTATTACTACCGTACTACATCCAAGTATATCCCACATTTTGGGGGCAACGTCAGGAAGCGGAAATGTTTTCCCAAAATACCTGAAAAAGGGCTTGCGGTGTCAGGGCGATCAGCGTATAAGGCAATGCGTCAGATCACTCCGAAAGCCAAGAAGCAGCTTTCGTTCACCGTTCTTCCATCAATCAGCTGTCTATCGTGTCCGCGCGGCGCGCGCATCTCCGAGGCGAGCTCTGCCCTCATTCGCGAGGGGGGGCGGGGCTGATCCCGCATACCGCTTGGCGCGCGGCTCCCCAGGGGGCGTGCCAAGCGACCAGGCGACGCCGGCTTTGGGGCGTGCGGCGTCGGGGGTCGGCCGAGGAGGGCTTGCGGCGCGTGGTCGGCGATAGCCGGAAGAGAGAACAGTTCGCCACCAAGCTTAGGGGGACACATGGGTTCAAAATTCGTAATCGCAGACCCGGGTTTGTGCATCGGCTGTCAAACCTGCCTGGCCGGGTGCCTGCTCAAGCACAGCGTGCCAGGGGACGTGGCGGTGCCGCGCCTGAACCTGGTCACCACGCTCGCCATCTCGGCGCCGATCGTGTGCCATCACTGCGCCGACGCGCCGTGCGTGGCGTCGTGCCCGCAGAACGCGCTGTACTTCGACGGCGACCGCGTGGCCATCGCGCAGGAGCGCTGCATCGGCTGCCGCAGCTGCGTCATGGCGTGCCCGTACGGCGCCTGCGACGTGGTGAGCGAGAACCGCGTCACCAAGATCGGCAACTTGAGCGTGGGCGACCTGGGCCGCGCGATGCTCGTGAAGTGCGACCTGTGCTACGACCGCCCCGGCGGCCCGGCCTGCGTGGCGGCATGCCCCACCGGCGGCCTGCAGGTAGTCGACGAGCAGGAGCTTCAGGAGCGCTCGCGCAAGAAGCGCCTGGCCGCGGCGGCTGCGAGCGCGGCGATCTCAAGCGTTCAGCTGAATACGGCACTGGCTTAAAGAGGGGGTACACTCAATGGAAAAGCACATGGCGGTTTGTCCTTACTGCGGCGCTGGCTGCAAGCTCAACCTGCTCGTGGAGGACGGCATGGTCGTCGGCGCCGAAGGGCTTGACGGCATCACCAACGAAGGCGAGCTCTGCCTGAAGGGCCTGTCGGGCTTCGACTTCATCAACGACACGAAGATCCTCACCCCGCGCATCCTGCACCCGATGATCCGCCGCACCAAGGGCGCCGAGCTCGAGCGCGTCACCTGGGACGAGGCGCTCGACTTCACGGCGCGCAAGCTCACCGAGATCAAGGAGAAGCACGGCGCGGACGCCATCATGCTCACCGGCAGCTCGCGCGGCCCGGGGAACGAGGCCAACTTCGTGATGCAGAAGTTCACGCGCGCCTGCGTGGGCACCAACAACATCGACAACTGCGCGCGCACCTGCCACGGCCCGAGCGTGATCGGCCTCATGGACACGGTGGGCTCCGGCGCCATGAGCGTGTCGATCCCGAACCTCGAGAACGCCGACCTCATCATGCTGTTCGGCTACAACCCCTCCGCCAGCCACCCCATCGTGGCGCGCCGCATCGTGAAGGCGAAGGAGAAGGGCGCCAAGATCATCGTCGTCGACCCGCGCTCCATCGAGACCGCGCGCATCGCCGACCTGTACATCCAGATCAAGAACGGCTGCAACCTGGCCTTCCTGAACGCGTTCGCCAACGCGATCGTGACTGAGAACCTGCATGACCGCGCGTTCGTCGAGGCGCACACCACGGGCTTCGACGAGTGGTGGGAGGTCGTCAAGAACTACACGCCCGAGTCGGTCGCCGACGTCTGCGGCTGCGCGCCCGAGGACATCCGCCGCGCCGCGCGCATGTACGCCACCGCCCCGAGCTCCGTCATCGGCTGGGGCATGGGCGTCACCCAGCAGCGCCAGGGCGTGAAGAGCGTCCACCAGATCGCCGCCATCGCCTGCGTCACCGGCCAGATCGGCCGCGACAACGCCGGGTTGGCCCCCGTGCGCGGCCAGAACAACGTGCAGGGCTCGTGCGACATGGGCATGTGGCCGAGCCTGCTCCCGGGCTACCAGAAGGTCTCCAGCCCCGAGGTGCGCGCCAAGTTCGAGAAGGCGTGGGGCCTGCCCGAGGGCAAGCTCTCGGCGCGCGAGGGCTTCAAGCTCACCGACCTGCCGCACGGCGTGAAGGAGGGCAAGATCCGCGCGTTCTACAACTTCGGCGAGGACCCGCTGCAGACCGAGCCCGACTCCGCCGACATGCGCGAGACGCTCGAGAGCCTCGACCTGCTCATCAGCCAGGACATCTTCATGACCCAGACCACGGCGCTCGCCGACGTGGTGCTGCCCGGCACCTCCTGGGGCGAGCATGACGGCGTGTTCTCCGCCTCCGACCGCACCTTCCAGCGCTTCACGGCCGCCGTGCCGCCGAAGGGCGAGTGCAAGCACGACTGGCAGATCTTCAGCGAGCTCTCCACCCGCATGGGCTACCCGATGCGCTACCAGGACACCGAGGAGATCTGGAACGAGGTCCGCGAGCTGTGCCCGAACTTCTACGGCGCGACCTACGAGAAGATGGCCGGCACCGGGCACGCCCAGTGGCCCATTCCCACCATCGAGTGCCCCGGCACCCCCACGCTCTACCGCAACGGCCAGTTCAACACGGCTGACAAGAAGGCGCGCCTCATGGCCCACGACTTCATCGAGCCGACCGAGATGCCTGACGAAGGCTACCCGCTCGTGCTGTGCACCGTGCGCGAGGTGGGGCACTACTCCTGCCGCTCGATGACGGGCAACTGCCGCGCGCTCACGCTTCTGGCCGACGAGCCGGGCTACGTGAGCATCAACCCCGCCGACGCCGCCGCGCGCGGCATCCGCGACCAGCAGCTCGTCTGGGTGAGCTCGCGCCGCGGCAAGGTGATCTCGCGCGCCGCCGTCGACGAGCGCATCAACGAGGGCGCGGTGTACATGACCTACCAGTGGTGGATCGGCAAGTGCAACGACCTGACCATGCACGTGACCGACCCGCTGTCGGGCACGCCGGAGGACAAGCACTCCGCATGCCAGGTCGAGGCCATCGCCGACCAGGTGTGGGCCGAGCGCCATGCGCAGACGCTCTACGCCCAGATGAAGGACTGGCTGGCGGGAGAGGCTGCCGCCCAGGACAAGGAGCCGGCGCTGGCGTAAAGCCCGTTTCCGGTCTCAAAACCATTCGGCTTTAAGGACTTACCCATGAACAAGTTCATCGCAATAGAGCCGGACGTGTGCATTGGATGCGGAACCTGCCTCGCCGCCTGCAGCTCGGGGCATCGCGAGGCCGGGCTTCAAGCCCAGCCTCGCCTCGCCCTGGCGAGCACGCTTGACGTGACCGCCGCGGTCACGTGCCATCACTGCGAGGGGGCGCCTTGCATGGCCGTGTGCCCCGTCGGCGCCATCACGCGCGCCGACGGGGCGGTGCTGGTGAACGAGCAGACGTGCGTGGGTTGCAAGCTGTGCGCGTGCGTCTGCCCGTTCGGCGCCATCCACCCCTCGGGCACATCCATTGCCGGCGTTGCTGGCGTCAAGTTCGACACGCCGACGTTCCCGCGCGGAACCTCAGCGCTCCTGTCATGGGAGATCGGCGTATACACCCGCGCGGTCAAGTGCGATATGTGCGCGTTCGACCCTGCGGGACCCCATTGCGTCACGGCGTGCCTCACCGGCGCGCTGAGCGTGCAGGACGCGCCGTGCGCGGCGGCTGCGCGCAAGGAGAAGCTGGTAGCTGCGGCGAAGGCCAACGAGCTGGCCATGCGCGGCTCATCGACGATAAGGAGGCCTTGAGATGCTTGAGCTTATGCTGCTCTCCTTGGGGCTTTCGGCGGCAGGCGCGGTGCTCTCGCTCCTGCTCATGCGCGCGCCCGCAGCCGCGAAGGCGGCGGCGTGCACGCTTGGCATGGGCGCGGCGGCCGCCTCGCTCGCCTCGGGCGTTGCGGCCATCGGCTCGCCGGCGCTTCTGGCGAACCTGGGCGGGCCGGTGCCCTTCGCCGACCTCACGGTACTGTTCAACCCGCTCGCCGGCCTGCTCGTCGCCGTGATATCGGTTTTGGCGCTCGTGGCGTGGCTGTTCGGGCTTTCCTACTTCAACGAGTACTACGACAAGGGCGTCGGCGCCCTGGGGTGCTTCATGAACCTGTTCGTGGCGTCCATGATGATGGTCATCCTGTGCGACAACGCGTTCTGGTTCCTGGTGTTCTTCGAGCTCATGTCGCTCACGTCGTACATGCTCGTCATCGTCGAGGGGGACGAGAAGTCGTTCAAGGGCGGCTTTCTGTACCTGGTCATGGCGCATATCGGCTTTCTGATGATCGCCGTGTCGTTCTTCCTCATGGCAAGCGCGTGCGGCAGCCTCGAGTTCGCGGCCTTCCGCGCCACGGCGTTCGACCCGGCGCTGGCGACGGCGGCCTTCGCGCTGGCCTTCTTCGGCTTCGGCGCGAAGGCGGGCATCGTGCCGTTCCACTCGTGGCTTCCCCAGGCCCACCCCGCCGCGCCCTCCAACGTGAGCGCGCTCATGTCGGGCGGCATGATCAAGATCGGCGTCTTCGGCATCATGAAGGTGTGCTTCGACCTTCTCGCCCTGTCGGGCGGCCAGCTCGGCTGGGGCGTGCTCGTGGTCGTCGTCGGGGCCGTCTCCTCGGTGCTCGGCGTGGTGTACGCGCTCGGCGAGCATGACCTGAAGAGCCTGCTCGCGTACCACTCGGTCGAGAACATCGGCATCATCCTTTTGGGCGTGGGCACGGGGATCGTGGGCTGGGCCTGCGGCAACCTGTGGCTCGCGGGCATCGGCCTCATGGCGGGGCTCTACCATCTGGTGAACCACGCCATGTTCAAGGGGCTGCTGTTCCTCGGCGCCGGCAGCGTGCTGCACGCGACGGGCACGCGCAACATGGAGACGCTCGGCGGCCTGGCGCGCCTCATGCCGGTGACGGCCGTGTGCTTTCTGGCCGGGTCGCTCGCCATATCGGCTATCCCGCCCCTGAACGGCTTCGTGTCCGAGTGGTTCACCTACCAGGCGCTCATCGGCGCGGCCATGGCCGGCGGCATCGGGATGCGCATGGTGTTCGCGTTCGCGGTGGTGGCGCTCGCCATCACGGGCGCTCTGGCCGTGACCTGCTTCGTGAAGGCGTTCGGCGTGACGTTCCTCGGCAAGCCGCGCTCCGACGCGGCGAAGGCCGCGCATGAGGTCCCTGCGAGCATGAGGCTCGGCATGGCGGCCCTCACGGCGACCTGCGCGGCCCTGGGCCTCGGCGCCGCGTGGTTCACGCCGATCATGAGCGGCATCGCCGCGTCGGTCCTGGCCGCGCCGGCCATGCCGGCCGCGGCGGGCACCGCGCTCGTGTCGCTCGAGACTGTAAGCGTCACCTCCCCGCTGCTCATCGCCGTCCTGCTGGCGGTCGTGGTGGGCGCGTGCGCGCTCGCGCGCAACGCGGCCAACCGCGCGCACGGGCTCAAGGTCGACCCCGAGCCGTGGGCCTGCGGCTACGCGCCTGACGTGCACATGGAGACGCTCGCCTCCACGGTGGCCGCCGGCGTGCGCGGCTTCATGGGGCCGCTCTACGGCATCCGCGAGGGCGTGAACAGCGCCGGCGCCGCGGTTGCCGGCGTGTTCGGCCGCGCGTTCGAGGCGGGGGCGTGCGGGCAGGGCACCGCGCCTGCGGCGCCTTCGCGCGAGCAGCGCGCCCGCGTGCCGCTGTCCGAGTCCGTCATGTCGGTCCTGCGGTCGGTCGGCGCGTGGTTCTCGCGCCTCGAGGGCGGCGACTTCCGCACTTACATCGTGTACATCGTGGGCGCGCTCGTGTTCTTCCTAGCGCTCATCATCTTGGTCCGGTAAGGAGGCTGGAATGATTGAACTCACCGTTGCCGTGATCCAGGTCCTCCTTCTGGTGCTCCTGGCGCCGCTGGCGTCGGGCGTGACGCGCAAGGTGCGCGCCAAGATGCACACCCGCCAGGGCACGAGCATCTTCCAGGACTACTACGACCTGGCTAAGCTGTGGCGGCGCTGCGAGGTGCAGCCGGGCGGCGCGGGGCTCGTCTCGCGCGCCATGCCGCCGATCTTCCTGGGCACCATGGTCATCATCGCGGCGGGCCTGCCGCTCATCGCGCGCGCCTGCCCGGTGCCGCTCCTGGGCGACGTCATCACCGTGCTCTACCTGATGGCGCTGCCGCGCTTCATGTTCAGCCTGGCGGCCCTCGACTCGGCGGGCTCCTACACCGCCGTCGGCGGCGTGCGCGAGCTTCTGCTCGGCGTGCTGGTGGAGCCCGCGCTCATCCTGACGCTCATGGTGCTCGCGCTCGCGTGCGGGTCCACCAACCTCGGCGTCATGGCGGACTCGGTGGCCTCGCTCGCGGCCTACCCGCCGGTGGCCGTGGTGGTGGCGGGCGTGGCGTTCGCGTGCGCGTGCTACGTGGAGATGGGCAAGCTGCCCTTCGATGTGGCCGAGGCCGAGCAGGAGCTCCAGGAGGGCCCGCTCGCGGAGTTCTCCGGCCCCTCGCTCGCCATGCTGAAGCTCGGCATGTCGGTCAAGCAGCTCGTGGTGGCGTCGCTGTTCGTGGCGGTCTTCCTGCCCTTCGGCGCCGCGTCGGTGGCCACGCCGCTCGGGCTGGCCGCGGGGCTCGTGCTCTTCGTGGCGAAGCTCGCCTTCGTGATGCTCGCGGCCGCCGTCATCGAGAACGCCGTCATGCGCGTGCGCTACCAGTACCTGGGCCGCTACACGTGGTTCGTGTTCGGCCTGGCGGCGCTTTCGTTCGTGTTTCTCGTCATAGGAATTTAGGGGTGGTGGTGTCATGCTTGACTTCTCCCTGGTAAACGTACTGGGTGCTTGCCTCATCATCACGTCGATGGCGGTGGTGCTCGCGCGCACGGGGCGCGTCTCCGCTCAGTTCTACGCGCTGCAGTCAGCGGTGCTCGTGGCCCTGTTCGTCGCGCTGGGCGCGGTGACGGGCTCGACCGAGCTGTACCTGTGGTCGGCTTCGGCGTTCGCGACCAAGGTCCTGCTCGTGCCGGGCATCCTGCTGTTCACGCTGCGGAAGGTCGGCGACAGCGCTGACGTGGACCTCCCGCCGAAGCTCTCTCCCATGAAGTGCGTGGGGCTCGTGGCCGTCGAGGTGTTCGTGTGCTTCGTGGCCGTCTCGGGCATCGACCTGCCCACGGCGGCCGCGGTCAAGCCCACGCTCGCGGTGGCGCTCGCCCACTTCTTCATCGGGCTCACGTGCATCGTGATCCAGCGCTCCATCTTCAAGCAGATCTTCGGGTACTGCCTGATGGAGAACGGATCCCACGTGGCGCTCGCGCTGCTCGCGCCGCAGGCTCCCGAGCTGGTCGAGGTCGGCATCGCAACCGACGCCATCTTCGCGGTGATCATCCTCGCGGTCATGGTGTGCCGCATCGCGCGCACCACGCACACGCTTGACGCCGACGACCTAGCCGAGTTGAAGGGATAGCGCCATGGACATGTCTCAGATTCTGGTAGCCCTCTTGGCAGCGCCCCTGGCGGCGGCGCTCGCCATGGCGGCGCTGCCTTCGAAAAGCGTGCCGCGCGCGGCCTTCGTGGCGCTGCACGTGGCCAGCCTCGCCGCCGTGTGCGCGGCCGGCACGGCGCTCGTCGTCTCGGTGCTCACGGGGCCCGAGGTGTACGCGCTCGGCGCGTGGTTCCACGTGGACCGCCTGGCGGCGCTGTTCGTGGCCCTCATCGCGGTGATCGGGACGTGCACGGGCGTGTACTCCATCCCGTACGTGCAGCACGACGTCGAGGAGGGCAGGCTCGACCCCTCGCAGGTCAAGCAGTACTACGTCTTCTTCAGCCTGTTCCTGTTCTCGATGCTTCTGACCGTCGCCTCCAACAACATCATCATGATGTGGGTGTCGGTGGAGCTCACCACGCTGTCAACCGTGTTCTTGGTGGGCGTGTACGGCACGAAGCTCGCGCTCGAGGCGGCGTGGAAGTACGTCATCGTGTGCACCGCGGGCGTGGCGTTCGGCCTGTTCGGCACGTTGCTCGTGTACGCGAACGCAGCCGACATCATGGCCGACGCGCACCAGGCGGTGTTCTGGACGGCCATCCTGCCCTACGCGGGGCAGATGGACCACGGCCTCATGATGATCGCGTTCGTGTTCGCAGCTATCGGCTTCGGCACGAAGGCGGGCTTGTTCCCCATGCACACGTGGCTGCCCGACGCGCACTCCGAGGCGCCGAGCCCGGTGTCGGGCCTGCTCTCGGGCGTGCTCCTGAAGTGCGCGATGCTGGTGGTCCTGCGCTTCCTCATCCTGGCCGCGCTGTGCGTGGGGCCCGAGTTCCCGCAGGTGGTCATGATGATCCTCGGCGTGCTGTCAGTGTGCTACGCGGCGCTCATGGTGTACCGCCAGAGCGACATCAAGCGCAAGCTGGCCTACAGCTCGTGCGAGAACGTGGGCCTCGTCGCCGTGTGCTTCGGCATCGGCGGGCCGATCGGCATCGCCGCGGGGCTCATCCACTGCATAGGCCACGGCCTGGTCAAGTCCCTCATGTTCTGCCTGTCGGGCAACGTGATGATGAAGTACCGCACGCGTGACCTGGGCGCGATCAGGGGCGTCGTGCGCGTGGCCCCGGTCACGGGCGCGCTTTTGGCCGCCGGGTGCCTGGCCATCGCGGGCTTCCCGCCGTTCGCCCTGTTCGTGAGCGAGATGGGCTTCGTGCTCGGCGGCGTGGCCGCGGGCCAGGCGGCCGTCGTGGCGATCGTGGTGGCGGCGCTCGTGGTGGTCATCATGGCGTTCGCCCACGTGATCACCGGCTCGGTTCTGGGCGAGGCGCCTGATGGCGTCGAGCGCGGGGACGTGGGCCCGCTCGCGCTGGCCCCCGAGGCGGTCCTGCTCGCGCTCATCGTGTGGATGGGCGTGGCGATGCCGGGGCCGCTCGCCGCGAGCATCGGCGACGCCACGGGCATCGTGCTGCAGCAGGACATGCAGGAGGTCGCCCATGACGGTTTGTTCGTAGAGATCAGCGGCGTGTTCGCTGGAGGAGCGGAAGGGGTGCGCCCATGACGAGGAAAGAAGCTGCGAAGGTGCGTCCGGGGCAGACGCACGTTGAGGCGGTGCGCGACACCTTCCCGGGCGCCGTGCTCGACGTCGCGCGGCAGGCCGAGGACCAGGTGACCATCACCATCCCGGCCGACATGCTGCCTGACGTGGTGGAGTTTCTCTACTACGGGCGCGACGGGTGGCTGCCCAACATGGTGGGCAACGACGAGCGGCCCCTGAACGGGCGTTACGCGCTGTACTACCTGCTGTCGATGGAGGGAGCCGACCCGAGCTTCGTGACCGTGCGCGCCGAGGTCGACCCGTCCACACGCGAGTTCCCGAGCGTCACGCCGCGCGTGCCGGCCTGCGTGTGGAGCGAGCGCGAGGTGCGCGACATGTTCGGCCTCGCGCCCGTGGGCCTGCCCGACGAGCGCCGGCTCGTGCTGCCGGACGACTGGCCGGACGACCTCTACCCGCTGCGCAAGGACTCGATGGACTACCGCCGTCGCCCCGCGCCCGCCACTGACGTGGAGAACTACTCGTTTCTGTACGAGGGCGACGTCGAGGAGACCACCGAGGTGCCCATGGGCCCTCTGCACATCACCTCCGACGAGCCGGGGCACTTCCGCCTGTTCGTCGAGGGCGAGGAGATCGTCGACGCCGACTACCGGCTGTTCTACGTGCACCGCGGCATGGAGAAGGTGGCTGAGAGCCGCCTGAGCTACGACGCCGTCACGTTTCTGGCCGACCGCATCTGCGGCATCTGCGGGTGCGCGCACTCGGTGGCCTACGCCGAGTCGGTCGAGCGCGCGCAGGGCATCGAGGTGCCGCTGCGCGCCCAGTACATCCGCACCATCCTGCTCGAGGTGGAGCGGCTGCACTCGCATCTGCTGAACCTGGGCCTCGTGTGCCACTACTGCGGCTTCGACACGGGCTTCCAGCACTTCTTCCGCGTGCGCGAGAAGGCGATGGACCTCGCCGAGCTGCTCACGGGCGCACGCAAGACCTACGGATTGAACCTGATCGGCGGCGTGCGCCGCGACATCCTGGAGGACCAGAAGATGGCCACGGTGCGCCTCGTGCGCGAGCTGCGAGGCGACGTGGAGGCGCTCGTGGACATGCTTTTGTCCACGGCGAACTTCGAGTCGCGCACGGCCGGCATCGGGCGGCTCGACCCGAAGGCGGCGCGCGACTTCAGCCCGGTGGGGCCCGTGGCGCGCGGCTGCGGCTTCGCCCGCGACGTGCGCTTCAACCACCCCTTCGACGGGTACGCGCACCTCGAGGGCTTCGGCGTGCGCACCCATGATGGCTGCGACGTGCAGAGCCGCACGCTCGTGCGCATCGAGGAGTTCATGGACTCGCTCTCGATGATCGAGCAGCTGCTCGACGGCGCGCCGGCCGGCCCCGTGCTCACCGAGGGCTGGACCTACGCGCCGCACAAGTTCGCGCTCGGCTACACCGAGGCGCCGCGCGGCGAGGACATGCACTGGGCGATGGCGGGCGACAACCAGAAGTGCTACCGCTGGCGCGCGAAGGCGGCCACGTACTCGAACTGGCCGGTCCTGCGCCATATGTTCCGCGGCAACACGGTGGCCGACGCGGCCATCATCGTGGGCAGCATCGACCCGTGCTACTCGTGCACCGACCGCGTGACGGTGGTCGACGTGAACAAGCGCACCGAGACGGTCCTCACGAAGAGCCAGCTCGAGAGCTACTGCCGGCGTCGCACCCACTCGCCGCTCAAGGGCAGGGGTGATGCATGATGCTGAAGCTGTTCAAGGAGATACGCAAGACGGGCTGCGGCACGGTAGGCTACCCGTACGCGCCGCTTGACCTGCCGAAGGGCTACCGCGGCAAGCCGAGCCACGACGAGGCGGCGTGCATCGCCTGCGGCGCCTGCGCGGTGGCCTGCCCGCCGAACGCCATCTCGATGGAGCTCTCGTCCGAGCAGGACCAGATCACCTGGGCCATCAACTACGGGCGCTGCGTCTTCTGCGGCCGCTGCGAGGAGGTGTGCCCCACGTTCGCCGTCAAGCTCTCGGAGGAGTTCGAGCTGGCGGTCATGAGCAAGGACGACTTGGAGGAGAGCTGCGCGTACCCGGTCGCCACGTGCGCGCGCTGCGGCAAGCCCTACGCCTCGGCCAAGGAGATCGACTACGCGCGCCGCGTGCTCGCGCAGGCGGGCGGCGGCGAGGCTGCGGGCGGCGGCGCGCCTGCCGCGGCGTCCGAGGCGCCTGGGGCGCCTGCCGCTTCGGCGGGGTCGCCGGCAGACGTGGCGGCGAGCCTGAGCAAGATCGGCCTGTGCCTGGAGTGCCGCCGCCGCGATGACGGCGTGGCGGCCGTCCGGCACGCGCCGGCACAAGGAGGTGCGCTATGCTAGAAGCTAGTTTCCCCGCAGCGCTGCAGTACCAGCCCGACCCGGTGGTGCTCGACGCGAAGATGGCCGAGGCGAAGGCCAAGCTGCTCGAGAGCATCAAGCGCTCGGTGTACGTGTACCGCGTCGACTGCGGCGGCTGCAACGGGTGCGAGATCGAGATATTCGGCACCATCACGGCGGCCTTCGACGCGGAGCGCTTCGGCATCAAGGTGGTGCCGAGCCCCCGCCACGCCGACGTGCTGGTGTACACCGGCGCGGTGACGCGCGCCATGCGCATGCCGGCCCTGCGCGCCTACCACGCCGCGCCCGATCCGAAGATCGTGGTGTCCTACGGCGCGTGCGGCTGCACGGGCGGCATCTTCCACGACAACTACTGCGTGTGGGGCGGCACCGACAAGATCCTGCCGGTGGACGTCTTCATCCCGGGATGCCCGCCCACGCCGGCGCAGACCATCTACGGGTTCGCCGTGGCGCTCGGGCTGCTCGACCAGAAGCTGCACGCGAGCCACCACGTGGAGGAGCCGGGCTTCGCCGCGCCGCTGGCGTTTCCCGACGTGCCGTACAAGGTGCGCGTGGCGATCGAGCGCGAGGCCCGCGCCCTGTCGGGCTACCGCTGGGGCAAGGAGATCGCCGACGAGTTCCTGGATGTCTTGGACGCGGGCGGCGCCGACGTGCTCGGCGCGGTCGACGCGCTCATCGAGCGCGAGCCCGACCCGCGCCGCGCCGAGGTGCTCTCCGCGCTTCGGCGCGTGCTGATGGCGAAGGTCGTCGCCTGATGGACGCCGCGTTCGGCATTCCTCGCTCGACGGCGCGCCCGGAAGGCGGCCCGGCGCGCTCGCCTGGCCGCATGCCCGGCGGGCACACCACCGACGCGCGCACGGCCCGCGAGGTGGTGCTCTACCGGCTGGGGCGGAAGTTCGTGGACAACGAGCGGTCCATCCCCGCAGACGTGCGCTCGGTTTTGTACTACACGCTGGCCATCGGGCACCACACGGGCGTCATCGACTGCCTGGAGCCGCGCGTCGGCGCCTCGCGGGCGGTGTTCGCCGCAGCGCTCGAGGCGCTCCCCGAGGGCCCGGCGCGCGACAAGCTCTCCGGCGTGGAGCGGTTCGGCGAGATCGAGCTGGGGCGTGAGCACGTGGGCGAGCTGCGCGCGGCCGTGCGCGCGGCGCTCGCGCGCGAGGGCGCAGCGGCGCCGGCTGGCGCGCTGCCGGCTGGCGAGCTGCCAGCTGGTGGGCCTTCGGCTGGTGAGCCTTCGGAGGGCGGGCGGCCTTCCGCCGAGGGCCCCTCGCCTGACGAGGCCAGCCGGCGGCCCTACGTGCACGCCGCCGACGCGCCCTCGTGGCTCGAGGAGCTCGACGTGCTCTTGGGCGAGGTGGAGCGCGAGCCCCAGGTGTACGTGGTGGGAAGGAGGGTGACCCCATGAACGTGGTGTTCACGGTGGGGAGCGTGCTGCGCGGCGACGACGCGGCGGGCCCCGCCCTGGCCAAGCGCCTCGCCGACGCGCCCGTCGAGGGCTGGACGGTGGTCGACGGCGGTCAGACGCCCGAGGACGACCTGGGGCACCTGCGCCGCCTGGCGCCCGAGCGGCTGCTGCTCGTCGACGCGGCGGCCATGGGGCACGAGCCGGGGGAGATACGCGTGGTGACCGCCGATGACGTGGCCACCCAATTCCTCATAACCACGCACACGCTGCCCATCGCGTTCCTCTTGGGCGAGCTTGGGCAGCTGTGCGACGACGTGACGTTTCTGGGCATCCAGCCTGCCACGACGGAGTTCTTCGACCCGTTGAGCGCGCCGGTGCGCCGCGCGGTTGACGTCCTGTACGCCTGTTTGGAGCGAGGAGGCGACTTCACATGCTTCGACCCAGCGTGAGCTCAGTTCCCTAAAGCCCCGTCCCTCGCCAAGGCGCGCCTGCCAGCTCTCCTCTCTCCTGCGCGCCTTCGGCCTCGTCTCGCGGGCGGCCCGACCAGGGCAGCTCTCCGTCTCTGACCCGGGCGGGCCGGCCGCACCCTCTTCCAATGCCGTTTGCAACGGGGCATGCGCGCCATGCCCTCAAGGAGGTACGTTCAAATGACTATCGAGAAGTCTGATCTCGCCGAGCTGAAGCCCGATGCGCTCGCACCTGCCGCCGTCGAGGCGAAGGCCGAGGCGCTTGCCGTGGGCAAGGCGAACATGGCGCCCGCCAAGTGCTTCGTGCTCGCCATGTTCGCCGGCGCCTTCATCGGGTTCGGCGCCATGTTCTTCTGCACTTTCCTGGGTGACACGACGATGCCGTTCGGCGTGCAGCGCCTGGTCGGCGGCTTGTGCTTCTGCCTGGGCCTCGTCTTGGTGCTGTGCTGCGGCGCCGAGCTGTTCACGGGCAACTCGCTCATGGTCTGCGGCCTGGCGTCGAAGAAGATCACCTGGGGCGGCATGCTGAAGAACTGGGCGATCGTGTGGCTCGGCAACCTCGCCGGCGCGCTGCTGGCGGTGTTTCTGGTGTTCATGGCCGCCGTGCCCGACATGAACGGGGGCAACGTGGGCGCGACGTTCGTGTCCGTGGCCCTCGGCAAGGTGACGCCTGAGTGGATGACGCTGTTCTTCAAGGGCGTCATGTGCAACATCCTCGTGTGCCTGGCCGTGTGGATCGGCTTCTCCGCGCGATCCGTGGTCGACAAGGTGGTGGGCATCCTGCTCCCCATCTCGGCGTTCGTGGCCTGCGGGTTCGAGCACTGCGTCGCCAACATGTTCTTTCTGCCCATGGGCCTCGTGTGCAAGATGACGGGCTACGCGGCGGCCGGCGCGGAGGCGCTTGACGTCGCGGGCATCCTCTGCAACCTCTCCGCCGCCACGCTGGGCAACGTCGTGGGCGGCTTCGTCTTCGTGGGGCTCGCGTACTGGTTCGTGTACCATGTGAAGTCCGAGAAGTAGGAAGGGGCGGGAAGGTTCCATGGACGTCATTGACCGACATGCGGAAGGCGAGGTCGTCGCGCCGTACGTGGCGCGCCGCGTGAGCGCGGACGGCGCCGAGGCGTCCGAGGACGTGACGGTGCTCGTCGAGCACAGCATGGACGTGTATGTGAACGAGATCCTGACCATGCGCATCGTGTGCACGCCCGACCACCTGGTCGACCTGGTGGTCGGGCGGCTCTTCTCCGAGGGGGTCATCGCGGGGGTTGGCGACGTGGAGTCGGTGTACCTGTGCGAGCACGGGACGCGGGCGCGCGTGATCCTGCGCGAGCGCGCAGCCGACTTCTCCAAGACCGGCGTCGACGTGGTGCCCAGCTGCTGCACGGGCAACCGGTCCTTCAACCGCTACTTCGACGCCGACGAGGCGCCGGCGAAGGTGACGCCCATCGCGTGGGAGCGCGCGTGGGTGTTCGCGGCGGCGCGCGCGTTCGCGCAGGACTCGCCGCTGCACCGGCGCACGTTCGGCACGCACAGCTGCTATCTGCTGGTCGACGGCGACGTCGTGTGCTGCCGCGAGGACCTGGGGCGCCACAACGCGTTCGACAAGGCGCTCGGCGCCGCCCTGCGCGCGGGGGTCGACCTTCGGCAGGTGATGGTGTTCTCGAGCGGGCGCATCCCGGTCGACATGGTGATGAAGGCCATCCGCGCGGGCGTGCCGGTGCTCGCCACGAAGGCCGTGCCCACCGACGCCACCATCGAGCTCGCGCGCGCGTACGACCTCACGCTCATCTGCTCGGCGCGCCCTGACAGCATGCGCGTGTGCCAAGACCCGCTGGGGGACGTGCGCGCAGGTGAGGAGCTCGTGGACGCTGCGGCTGCGGGACGGCCCGCGGATGCGGGCGCTGCGGGGATCGCAAGCTCGCAAGCCCTCGAACGCGAAGGCGCGTGATGCGCGCGGCCGTTCTCGCGGCCTCTCCTCTTCTTCCTGCCCGCTGGGCCGAACGCGCGCGTTTATGCGCCATGCGCGCCGTTCGCAGGGCGCGGGCGCGCGCTCGGCGGCCGATTGTAGGAAAATGCCCACAGGTTCGCTTCGCTTTAGTCGAATAAACCTATTGAATTACTAGACTTTAAGGGTCATACTGACTCGCGAGGAGGGAAGGCGTTCGCCAACGTGCGGGCCGCGGCAGGCGGCGCCGGTGAGGCGCAGGCGCGGCGCAGGGTGGCGAGGGCCTTCTCGTCAGGCAAGAAGAGAGGATGGGGAAATGTCGGAAGCGGTTTTGCCGGCGGTTGTGACGCTGGTGATCTTCGTGGCCCTGCTTCTGGGGCTCAAGTTCCTGAACATGAAGGGGAAGTCGTTCACGTTCCGCGTGTTCACGGCGCTCGGCGCGGGCATCGTGCTCGGCATCGGGATGCAGATGGTGCTCGGGCGCGGCACCGAGGCGGCCAAGATCGCGCTTGACTGGATGGCCATCGTGGGCACGGGCTACGTGTCGCTCCTGAAGATGCTCGTGATGCCGCTCGTGTTCGTGTCCATCGTGGGCGCGTTCACGCGCTCGGGCGTCACCAACCAGTTCGGCAAGATCAGCGGCATCGTGCTCGCGGTGCTGATGGTGACGGTCGCCATCGCGGGACTCATCGGCTGGGGCTCGGTGGTGGCCTTCGACCTGGCGGGCGCGAGCTTCACGCAGGCGGCCGACGCGGGCAAGATGGCCACGCTCGAGGCGGGCGCGGCCAAGACCGAGGCGCTCACCATCCCGCAGGAGATCCTGTCGTTCATCCCCACCAACTTCTTCGCCGACCTGGCCGGCACGCGCGACACCTCCACCATCGCGGTGGTCATCTTCGCGGCCTTCCTCGGCGTTGCTTATCTCAAGCTGCGCGGGCTCGACACCGAGGACTCCAACCGCCAGGCTGACTTCTTCGCCAACTTCATCGACGCGCTCTACGGCATCGTCATGCGCGTGGTGCGCATCGTGATCGGCCTCACGCCCTACGGCGTGCTCGCCCTCATCGCGAAGGTGCTGGCCACGAGCGACTACGTGGCGATCCTCGATTTGTCGAAGTTCGTGATCGCCTCCTACGTGGCGCTGCTCCTGGTGCTCGTGGTGCACTCGCTCGTGCTTCTGGGCAACCGCGTGAACCCGCTCACGTACTTCCGCAAGGTGGCGGGCGTGCTCGGCTTCGCGTTCGTGTCGCGCACGAGCGCGGGCGCGCTGCCGCTCAACATCGAGACTCAGCAGCGCGCGCTCGGCGTTGACGCGGCGAGCGCCAACCTGTCCGGCTCGTTCGGCTTGTCCATCGGCCAGAACGGCTGCGCGGGCATCTACCCGGCCATGCTCGCCACCATCATCGCGCCGACGGTGGGCATCAACGTGCTGGACCCGTCGTTCGTGATCATGCTCGTGGCCGTGGTGGTCATCAGCTCGTTCGGCGTGGCGGGCGTCGGCGGCGGCGCCACGTTCGCGTCGCTCATCGTGCTCGGGACCATGGGGCTGCCCATCGAGATCTCCGCGATCCTGGCGTCGGTTGAGCCCCTGATCGACATGGGCCGCACCGCCGTCAACGTGAGCGACGCCATGGTGGCCGGCGTCACCGCCTCCAACGTCACCGGCCAGCTCGACCGCAAGGTGCTCGAGGACAAGACCGCCGTGGTGAGCTCCGACTTCCTCGACAACAAGAAGGCCGCGTAAGCGCAAGGACGGGGGCGGGTTTCCTTCCCATGGCTTCCTCTTTGCGGTTGAGTCTTCTCAACGCAATAGAAAACGAGGGGGAAGCGCCAGGGTCAAGCGCTCTGGCGGAGAAACCCGCCGTCCGGGTCCCTCAGACGAGCGTGTCGTCCTTGAGCAGGGCGACCATGTCGCATGCGATGATGCGCCGGCGTCCGATTTCGTAGGCGACGAGCACGAGCATGCCGATGACGGCAACGTAGATCAGCGCGATCGCCCAGGGGAACGCGGCCAGGAAGCCAGCTGGCGACTGCTTGCCCAGCATCGTCAAGGCGAGGGCGACGAGGGCTGTGGGGACGAGCGCCAGCCCCAGGGGCCGCGCCGTCGTCAAGAGCGCCTCGACGTAGAGCACCTTGCGCACGCCGCCAGGCGTCATGCCGATGGACTGGTAGCGCGCGAACTCTCGCTTCCTCTGATGAACGAAGCCGATGGCCTGGGAGAACACACCGGCGATCCCAATCAGGGCAAGCACTCCGCAAAACCCTCCCGTAACGGTCGCGTAGCCGTTCCAGATCAAATCGGCTTGCGCGCGCTCCTCCGCCAGGTCGACCACTTCGACGCCGGCGCCGACCGACGCTGCGCCGCAGCGCTCGAGCGCCTCGTCAAGGTAGGATGCGCCCAGGCCGTCTCCCGCGCGGAGATAGATGCGCGCGCCGCCGTCCATCTCATCCGCCAAAGCCTCGTACCCGCATGAGGCGAGGGCGTCGGCCAGGCCCTCGAGGTCCCCGACGCTTGCTCCCTCGACGTCGAGCGTGAAGTCCCACGCCGTGCCGAACCGCTCGTAGTACGTCGCTTCCACGCTCATCTTCGAAACGGTCATGAATGACAGGAAGCTGCCGAATACCAGCAGGGAGAGCACGAGCGCGGCTGTGGTGGATCGCAGGGCGCTGCGCCGCGCGCGCATCGAGCTTCGGGCAAGCTCGCCCTCGAAGCCGAACGGCTGGCAAAGGGAGGTTGGGGGGCGGGCATCGCGGCGGCGCCGGGTCGAGGGCCCTTCCTCCTCTGTCGCGCGAATCGCCTGAAGGGGAGGGACCTTCGCCGCGGCGCGGGCGGGCATCCCCGCGGAAGCGATCACGGTGAGGACCACGAGCGTGAACGTGAGGACGGCGAGCAGGGGGTGGTAGCGAAAGGCGCTCTGGGCAGCTTGGACAATGTCCGCGCGCTCAGCCAGGCCGATGGCGCCGAGGACGAACGCCGCGCCGCAGGCGACCCCGCCGATGACGCCCAGGGCTGCTGGCGCAAGGCTCACCGCGAGCGACTCCCTCACCAGGGCCGAGCGAATCTGGCGCGAGGTTGCTCCCACGGTGGCCAGGATGCCGATCTGATGGACGCGTGAGCCCATGGAGACGGCGAACGCGTTGCTGATTATCAGCACGAGCGCGATGCAGGCGAGAACCATAACGAAGAGGTAGAACAGGCCGACGAGCATCTCGCCGGCAAGGCGGTCTTGCAGGCCGGTGCTGTTCACGGCCGCCTGCGCGGCGGCGTCCGCCCAGAAGTTGTAGAGCACCGTTGCCAGCATGGACAGGAGCAGCGCGCTTATGGCGACGGTAGCTGCGATGATGCGGTTTGAGGCGCGAGTGCCGCGCACGAAGTCGAGCGCCAGTCTTGACGTCATGGTGATCACCGGCACCTTCGGTCGCCGACGACGCAGCCGTCCTCCAAAGTGACGATCCTGTCGGTTGCCAAGGCCACCTCGTCATCGTGCGTCACGATGACGGTGGTCTGGTGGAATCGTCGGTTGGCCAGCTTGAGCAGGTCGACCACCTCCTCCGATGACCGGCGGTCGAGGTTCCCCGTGGGCTCGTCCGCGAGCAGCAGGAGCGGTCGGTAGACGAGGGACCGGGCGATGGCCACGCGTTGCTGTTGCCCGCCGGAAAGCTCGGCAGGCATGGCGTCGAGCAGTCCGTCGATGCCGAGCGCATGCGTGATCTCCTCGAGCAGCCCGCCTTGCGGCTGCCTGCCGTCAAGCAGCAGCGGCATGAGGATGTTCCGGCGGACGTCCACGGTGGGCACGAGGTTGAAGAACTGGTAGACCAGCCCCACCTTCCGCCGTCTGAACAGGGCTGACTGGGTTGCGTCGAAGCTGGTCACGTCGACGCCGTCGATCAGCACGGACCCCTCGGTGGGCTTGTCGATGCCGCCGAGCAGGTGAAGCAGCGTGGACTTTCCCGATCCCGAGGACCCGACGATCGCAACCAGCTCGCCGCTCTGGATCGTCAAGTCGACTCCCCTCAGAGCGAACACCTCCTGGCTGCCGCGGCGATAGGTCTTCTTCACCCCAACGCATTCTACGATAGACATGGGCTGCCCTTTCTTCTTCGAGTCTTTGTCGGGAGTGAAGAATACATGCCTTAGGTGACACGAGGGTGACAGCGGGCCTGATGGTAGATCCTGATCTCGAACAGGGCGCCCTTGCCAGCTGCGTTGCGGGCTCGGATGACGCCGTTTTGCCGCTCGATCAGCTCGCGCGCGAAGGCGAGGCCGAGCCCCGTCGAGGAGGACATGCCCGGTTTCGCATGAGAGGCGCCTTGCGAGGAACCTCGGTAGAATCGCTCGAAGAGGTGGGGCAGATCTTCGGGTGCGAACCCCGCGCCTTCATCAGCTACGCGCATCTCGAGGTAAAGCGGGTTGTCGCGATACGCGGCCCTGACGACGCTGCCGCGCGGGGCGTGCTCCACGCAGTTCTTCATCACGTTCATGAGCGCCTCGCAGATCCAGTGCGCGTCGGCGAGCACCTCCGCATCGCCGTTGTCCTCTACCTCGATGCGCACGCCAGCGCTGCCTGCGATCTCCTCGAGGCTGTCGGCCGCCATGCTCAAAAGCGTGAAGGCGTCTTGCGGCAGCGGGTGCATCTCCAGCGCTCCCGAGTCCATGCGAGCGAGCAGGAGCAGGTCGTCTTGCAGCTTGATGAGCCGCTTGGTCTGCGCTTCGAGCGAGTCGGCAATGCAATCGAGCTCCAGGGAGTCGAGAGCGCGGTCGGCCTCGCGCGCCGTGCCGTCTGCGCACGCGACTTTGCCTGCGTATCGCTTGAGGCGTTGCTCGGCGAGCAGCTGGGCGGCGAGCGGCGTCTTGAGCTGATGCGCGATGTTGTGCAGGTTGTCGGCGTAGGATGCCTTCGCCTCGTCGGCTTGCGCGCGGGCATGCCTGAGCGCTGACACGGTTTTGACTATCTCGTCTTGGAGCTTGGAGAGGGCGTCTTCCCCGGTCGGCGTGAGCGCGGCGGCGCGGCCGAGGGCGGCTCGCTCGAGGTAGGAGGCCGTCTCGAGGAGCCGCTTGTCCTGGCGTCGCCGCACGCATCGGGTGGTGACGGCGGCGCCGAGCGCAGCGGCGAGCACCGCGCATCCGATGCAGAGCAAGGCGATGGCTGTCGGCGAGGCGAAGGCGCCCCCGGTCATCGTGGCTCCTCCATGCGGTAGCCAAAGCTCCGCACGGTCTTGATGCCGTGCTCGTCGCCGAGCTTCGCACGCAGCCTCTTGACGAGCGCAGTCAGCGCGTTGTCGCTCAAGTGCGCGCCGTCTGCGCCCCAGAGGGCGCATTTGAGGTGCTCGCGCGTGACGATGCTGCCCTTCTTCCGCATCAGCAGCGTCATGAGGCGAAACTCAAGCGACGTGAGGTTGATGGGCGAGTCGCCGATGAACGCCGAGCCTGACGCTGCATCCAGCAGGAAGGGGCCGCATTCCAGGCGCTGCGCAGGGTTCGCGCGCCGCAGCAGCGCGCGGATGCGCGATTCCAGCACGTTCATGTCGAAGGGCTTGGTCACGTAGTCGTCGGCGCCCGCCTCGAGCCCGGCGACGATGTCAGCGGGATCATCGCGCACGGTGAGCATGACGATGGGCAGCTGCGCGCTTCTGCGGCGCGCCCAGCGGCAGATCGACGCGCCGTCGTCGTCAGGGAGGGACCAGTCGATGACGAGCGCGTCGGGCAGCCGCTTCGCCAAGGCGTTGCGCGCTGACAGCCCGTCGGGAAGCGTGAGGACGCGAAGTCCCGCCTCCTCAAGCGCGGCACTGACGAGGACGGCCATGTCCTCGTCATCCTCGATGTACCACAAGGTGCCTTCCATGCTCGTCCTCACTGACGTTGGCTTGAGCTAGCTGCCATTATAGCGGCGAGCGCGGGGAGCTGCGAGACCACCACGCCGGCGAGGATGGTCGCCACGCCGGCGGCCTGCAGCGCGTCAACGCCCTCGCCGACGACCAGAAACGTCAGGATGATGGAGCAGGGCAGCTCGGCTGACGCCAGGATGGTGGAGATGCCGCAGGGCAGCTGCGGCGTGCCCAGCCCGAACAGGATCACGGGCAGAAACAGCGCGAAAAGGCCCTGCACCAGGCCGTAGGGCGCGATCGCCGCCATGGTGCCGCCCGGTATGAACGTCGGGCACACGGCGTTCGCCAGAAGCGCCGCGCCTGCGCACACGATGAGCCCGCGCTGGACGGGCGGCATCTCAGTCTCGACGCGGCTCGAGAAGAACATGAACAGGGCGCAGCTCACGGCCGAGACGAGGCCGCACGCCACGCCGACGGGGTGGTAGTCGACTTCAAGCTCGGATGAGAGCAGCCCGCTCGCCAGGAGCGTGCCTGCGACCACCAGCGCCGCGGCGGCCAGCTCGGCAGCGCGCGGCGGCGTGCGCGTGACCAGCATCTGGATGACGAGGCCGATCCAGGTGAACTGGAACAGAAGCGTGATGGCCGCCGCCACCGGTAGGTACGCGAGCGATATCGAGTAGAAGATGCAGGTGCAGCACGTGGTCATGCCCATGCCGACCAGCTTGAGCGCGCCGGACGCGCTCACGGGCGCGAGCCTTCTCCCGCGCGCGAGCTGCACGGCGAGCAGCGCCGCGAACAGGAGCGCTCCGAAGGTGGCCTGCCCGGCGGTGGTCTGCTGCCAGGTGAAGCCGGCGGCGTACTCGACGCGTATGACGGGCGCCATCGCGCCGTAGCACGCGCCGCCTGCGAACACGAGCAGCGCGCTGGCGAGCGGACTCGGCCTCATGCGCGGCGCGCCTCCTCAAACCGGCGCATGACCTCGCGCACAGCCCACACCACCGAGATGCCCACGGCGATGCCAAGCGCGAACTGCAGCGTGAGCAGGGCGAAGTCGGAGAATGCCGCCCAGTCGGCGCGCACGGCGGCGTTCATGGTGTAGAACAGCCCGCGCCCGGGGACGAGCGGGATCACGGCGATGATGAAGAACAGGGCGCCCGGCGCGCGGTAGTGGCGCGCGAGCAGCTCGGCGTAGACGGCCGAGAACGCCGACGCGATGAGGCAGGGGAAGAAGATCCCCTCGATGACCTGGCCGCATGCGAGGTAGATTCCCCAGCTGAGCACGCCGCCGACTGACGCGGGGACCACGAGCGGCCCGCGCAGGTTGAACAGCAGCGCGAACCCGGCCGAGGCGGGCAGCGACACGACGAGCTGGATGATCGCGTCCGCGAGCGGGTCCGTGCTGCGCACTGCTGCCGCGAGCGCGCTCGCGTCGGTGAGCCAGAGCGCCGCCATGAACCCCAGCGCCAGCGCCGTGGCCCACAGCAAGCTCTCCACCAGGCGCATCACGCCGGTGACGGTGTCGCCGGCGAGCATGTCGCGCGCGGCGTTGGTCATGGCGATGCCGGGGATGAGCAGCATGATGTCGCCGATCATGATCATGTCGACCGACACGCCGGGCACCACGCGCGCGGTCATGCCGATCCCGAGGCCCGCCACCAGCGCGGCGGCGAAGTTGAACACGATGTTGTTGGGGGAGAGCGGCTTCAAGCGCTCCATGAGCCAGCAGATGAGCACGGCGAACACGGCCGAGATCACGCCGTCGAGCAGCGTACCGCCGAAGAACATGGCGAAGCTCCCCGCCGCGAGCACGCCGCCTGCGTACAGGGCGCGCCGTGGGAAGGGCTCGCGCGCGATCGCGCTGGTGCGGCGGCTGAGCTCGTCTCTGGGCACGGGGTGCGCGCAGCACTCCTCGGCGAGGCGGTTGAGCTTCTCAAGCTTGCCGAAGTTGGTCTCGCCCTTGGTGTCGATGCGGCGCGTGAGCGTGACCTCGCTGCCGTCGGGGTTGGTCATGGTGACCATGATGACGGCGGTGATCACGAACGCGTGCATCTTGCGCGCCCCGTAGGCGCGCCCCATGCGGTCGAGCGTGCGCTCGACGAGGCTCACGTCGGCGCCTGCGACCAGCATGAGCTCGCCGATGTCGAGCAGGCAGGGGAGCACCGCGCTCGCCGGCGCGGCGCCGGTGGCAGCTGCCGGCGCGGAGGGGTTCGCGGCGGGACTGGCAGCTGCGGGCGCGGCGCCGGTGGCAGCTGCGGGACCGGCGGCTGCGCAGGTGGGGGCGGTGTTCTTCGCGGTGCACATCGCGTGCGTGGCGAAGTT
>NZ_JAAVTO010000034.1 GCF_013185065.1 Adlercreutzia sp. ZJ473
GCCTCGAGCGCGACGCGGCCGCCCATGGAGTAGCCCACGAGGACGGGAAGGGCGGCGGCGGGGACGGCGTCAGGGCCGGCGGGGGCTCCGGACGCGGGGGCGGGGGCGGCGTGCGCGGGGGACGCCGGCGCGGGGCGGACGGCGGCCTCGCACGCACGGGCGACCCGCTCGCAGACGCCCGCCAGATCAAGCCCCTCGCGCGCACATTCCCCCAGGTCGAAGACGCGCGCCTCATGCCCTCGCGCGCGCAGGAGACGCGTGGCCTCGTCCCACGTGCGCGTGCCCTGCGCGAAGCCGTGCAGCAGAACGAACGTCGTCATGCGGCCTCGCCTTCCCTACCCCTGGTACTTCCCGTAGCGCTCGCGCACGCCCCGCAGCGGGGTGCGCACCTCGACGAGGCTGATGCCCGGCGTGCCCAGAAGCCCGCGGTAAGCCTCCGCGAACTCCCCCACCGTGCGTGCGCGGCGGTACGGGATGCCGAAGGCGCGCGCCGCGTCCTCGAACCGCACGTCCTGCGGCACGAGGAACAGCCGCTCGAAGTACGCCTCGTCGGACGCCTGGGGCAGCATGTCGAAGATGGCGCCGCCGTTGTTGTTCAGAAGCACGACCACCACCGAGCGCGCCGGGGCGTGGTGCACCAGAAGCTCGCGCTGCAGGGCGAGCGCGCTCAAGTCGTGCAGCAGGGTGAAGTCGCCCGTGACGAACGTGGTCTGCGCGAAGTGCTGCGCCGCGCCGAGCGCCGTGGAGGTGGTGCCGTCGATGCCGTTCTGGCCGCGGTTGCACAGCACGCACAGGGGCTTGGCGCCCTTCGTGTAGAAGGTGTCCACGGCGCGCACGGCCATCGAGTTCGCCGAGAACACGCACGAGCCCGCAGGCGCCAGCTCGAGCAGCGCGCGCACGTAGGCGCCCTCGAACTGGTCGAGGTCGGGGGCGGCGAGGGCGAACTCCGGCGCACCCTCGGCGGGGGCGGGCTGCCCAGAGGCCGCAGCGGACCCGAGAGCCATGGCGAGCCCCGACGCGCCCACGCTGGCGATGCGGTCGCGCTCCGCGTCGTTGCGCGCGACCCACTCCGCGCAGAACGCCCGCTGGCCTGCGTCAGGCTCCTGCTTCCACGCGTTGCGCGCGAAGTCGAGCGGCGAGGAGCTCACGAGCAGGTCGGTGGCGAAGCGGAAGTCGCGCGTCTGCGCCACGTCGACCACCACCGAGAGCGCCGCCTTGCCCGCCATGATGGTCGCGTGCTTGGAGACGGGGTAGCGTCCGAAGCGTATGACCACGTCAGGTGCGAGGCAGTCGGCCTGGCGGCAGATGTTGTCGTAGTTGTCGACGACCTCGGGCGCGTCGACGCTGCGCAGGCCCGAGAGCGGGTCGGCCAGAAGCGGCAGCCCCAGCGCGTGCGCCCACGCGACGACCTCGCGCGCCTCGGAGAGCGTCGAGCACGTGCCCTCGCCCGCGAGCACGAGCGCGCGGCGGCCGCGCAGCAGGCCCCCGATCCGCCCGAGCGCCTCCGCGTCGAGCACCGTGCGCCCCGCGACCAGCGGCGACAGCACGCCTGGCAGCGCCAGCGCCTCCGCCCGCGCGCCCCCCTGAGCCTCCCCTCGCGCATCCGACAGCGCCTCCGCCCGCGCGCCCGCGACGTCCGCTCCGCGCCGCGCCACGGCGAACGCGTCACCACCCGCCACGGCGTCAGCCCCCGGGAAGTCGGGCTTGAGCGGCTCGTCGAAGGGGAGGTTCACGTGCACGGGCCCCGCCATGCGCGCGCACCCGCGCGAGGCCACCTGCGGGTCGGCCGCATCCGCGCCCACCTCGGCCGCTGCCACACGCGCGTCCACCTCGGCCGCTGCCGCGCTCGCGCCCGCCCCCGCAGCCCCTATCGAGCTCGCACCCGCGCCTGCCGCCGCGCCGCCGAGCGCCGCCAGACATGCCTCGCGCGCCGCCTGCCGCACGAACGCCAGGTCACGCTCGCGCGCACTCGGCAGCGGCATCGCCCGGAACGCCCGGACGCGGTCGCCGTACGCCTTCAGCTGGTCGGTGGTCTGCGGCGCGCCGAGGCCCTGCAGCTGCGGCGGGCGGTCGCCCGAGAGCACCACCAGCGGCACCCGCGAGGTCTCCGCCTCCATCACCGCCGGGTAGTAGTTCGCCAGCGCCGTCCCCGACGTGCACACCACGACCGCCGGCCGGCCGCTCGCCTTCGCCAACCCCAGCGCGAAGAAGGCCGCCCCCCGCTCGTCGACGTCGACGTAGAGGCGCAGCCGCTCCGGCGCGCGGCGGCTCAGCTCGAACGCCGCCATGGCCAGCGCCGTCGAGCGCGACCCCGGGCTCACCACCACGTCGCGCACGCCCCAGCGCGCGAGCTCGTCGAAGAACGCCGCCACCCACAGCGCCGTCACCTGCGCATGCGTGATCTCCTGGTTCGCCATGCCGCCCCTCCGCTACTCTTCGCCGAACGCGCTCAGGACGGTGCGCAGCTTGAGGTCGATCTCGTCGTACTCGGCGTCGGCGTCGCTGCCGCTCACGATGCCGCAGCCCGCGTACACCCAGCCGCACTCGCCGTCGAACACGCCCGTGCGCAGCGCCACCGAGAACTCCCCGTCGCCCGAGCCGTCCACGAAGCCCGCCGTGCCCACGTAGAGCCCGCGGTTGTACGCCTCGATGCGCCGGATGAGCATCTTCGCCTCGCCGACCGGCGTGCCGCTCGTGGCCGGCGTGGGATGGAGGTCCTTCATGAGCGACCACAGGTCAACGCCGTCGAGCACGCGCGCCCGCGCGGGGGTGTAGAGGTGCTGCACGTGCGCGAGCGACATGATCTGGGGCGTGGCGGGAACGTCCACGTCATAGCACACGCGCGAGAGCACGTTGCGGATGAAGCGCACCACGTAGTCGTGCTCGGCGCGGTTCTTCGCGTCGGCCATGAGCTCGGCCGCCAGCTGCGCGCGCTCCTGCTCGTCAGCGCCCGCCGGGCACGTGCCCGCCACGCAAGCCGACTCGACCTCGCTTCCGCGCTTGCGCACCAGAAGCTCGGGCGTGCAGCCGCAGAAGAACACGTCGGCGTAGCGGTACATGACCACCGTGCCGCGCGCGCTGCCGTCGATGAGGTTCACCAGCAGGTCCTTCGACGAGAACGGATGCGCCGCCGCGAGCTTGAGGCGCCGCGAGAGCACCACCTTGCTCACGCGCCCCTCGTCGATGGCGGCGAGCGCCTCGCCCATGGCGGCGCGCCACGCCTCGCGCGAGTCGGGCTCGAGCGTGTACGGGATGCGCGTGCGCACGCGACGCGGCGCGTTGGCGCAGAGGCGCGTGAACCGCTCCACGCGCCCGGCGTACACCGGGCTCAGCGAGTTCACCTGCAGCAGGCGCCCGCGCTCGTTCTCGATGAGCACCACCTCGGGCAGCATGAAGCGCAGCCGCGGGAACGCGCAGAACAGCTCGTCGGCAGGCGCGGGGTTCTCGGCGTCGAAGCGGTTGAAGGAGAAGAACACGGCCGGCTGGTCGACGGAGGCCGCGGCGGCGGGAGCGCTGCCACCTGCAGGATCGACGGAGGCCGCGGCGGGGGATGCGACGCCCGCAGGGTCGACGGCGCCTTCGCCAGCGCCCGCGTCGGCCGCCCCGCGCGCGCGCCCGCTTCCGTGCTCATAGTCCACGTCCTCCAAGGAGGGCAGGGCGATGCAGCGACCGAGCCCCATGTAGCGCGTCTTGCGCTGCTTGTCGTAGTAGACGAACTGGTCGGTGAAGCCCTTCTGCAGCACGCAGAACGCGTCCACGATGTCGGCGTCAATGGGCTTGGTCAGGGAGAATATCTTGGTCATGGCACCTCTCGTCCCGCGCAATCGCGCCCGACCGCGGAAAATGCCGCGCTGCCGGGCTGAATTCTTTGGGAAATTCTACCACGCCCGCTATACTGTTTCGTCGTATCACAGGGCCTTTGGCCCCGCACGGCATGTACCTGAAGGAGGAATACACATGAAGGGATTCCTGAACGAATTCAAGGAATTCATCAACCGCGGCAACGTAATGGACTTGGCGGTCGGCGTCATCATCGGCGGCGCGTTCACGGCCATCGTCACGTCGCTGACCACCAACATCATCAACCCGCTCATCAACGTCATCGCAGGCGGCGGCGCTGACGCCATCTCGGGCCTCGTGATCCCCGGCACCGAGATCGACTTCGGCGCGTTCATCAGCGCCTGCATCAACTTCCTGATCGTGGCGTTCGTAGTCTTCCTTTTGGTGAAGGCCCTGAACAAGATCCAGACCGCCGGCGAGAAGGTGCTGCACCGCAACAAGAACGGCGAGGAGGTCGTCGAGGTGCCGCCCGCCTGCCCGTTCTGCCTCGAAGAGGTGAAGGAGGGCGCCACCCGCTGCCCGCACTGCGCCGGCGAGTTCGCCAAGCCCGCCGAGGTCACCACAAAGCCGGCCGAGGCGTAAAGGACGCACGCGAAGATAGCAAGCACAAGGAGGGGGCGCAGCCTGGGTTGCGCCCCCTTCCCTTTTCTCATGCGCTCATATCGTCCCGAGCGAGGCTGTCCCCCCCCGTGTCATCCCGAGCGAGGCTATCCTCCCCCGTGTCATCCTGAGCGAGCGAAGCGAGTCGAAGGATCTGACCCCAGGCGCGGCGCGCCCGCATGCGCATTCCACTCGCAGCCAGATCCTTCGACTCCGCGCCCTGCGGGCGCTCCGCTCAGGATACACAGAGTGAGCACCGCGCCCCTAGCGGCAGCAGGCGGGCACGGCGTGCTTCACGCGGTCGCGCTCCTCGGCGCGCTTGCCGTCGTTGAAGCGGTCGAGCGTCCCCACCAGGTAGCCCGTGATGCGGCGGATGCGGTCGAACTGCGCAGGCGCCAAGCCGTAGTGGATGCCCACGTCCTCGCCCTCGACGTCGAGCGTGAGGGACTCCAGCTTGCCGTGCGGGAACTTCTCGTAGCCGCGCTTGAGGTAGGCGCGGATCTCGTCCTCGCTGACGCGGGCGTCATCGTCGCTGGCGTAGCTGACCTCGACGGCAACGCCGTCAAGCGTGATCTTGTCCGTGGTGCACGTTGCGGTCATGATGGGCTCCTCCTGACGGTCCTGGTTTGATCCTGATATGGGACGCGGGCCTTCGGCAAGCCAAGCCTTCTGCAAGCCAAGCCTTCTGCCAGACGGGCCGCATGGCAGCCCGAGCCGTCAAGGCAGGCCACCCGGCCGCCCAACAACCCGAGCAGCTGAAGAAGGCTGGCCGAGCCGAATCATCCGCGCGAGTAATCACAGAAGGCACCTTACCACATCGCGCCCCTTAAATGCTACTAATTTTATATCATTTAAGAAACCGCCCGGTGAACGGCAACTGACGCTGCCGTGCACGGAGGGAGATCTCATGCGGAGCAGCAGGCTTCGTCCCCGTCGCTCCGCATGAGAAATGCCGCGAGCAGAGCGGCGGCAGCGCGGAAGTACGGCAGGCGAGCCTCCCTGGCGACAGCGGCGGCGAAGCTCGGCATCCAGACGAGGACGTGCTCGACCAGGAATCTTCCATAGGCCGCGGCTGCGGAGCCGCCAGGCAGGCTCTCGGGCGCCGGGCTGCCTTCTACGGCCGTGGCCATGCCAGCCTCAAGCATGGCGAGATGCTGCAGAAGCTCCAGCTCCGTGGCAACATGGTCGAGCGGCTCGTTCGTGCCCTCGGGTCGACCCAGGCCACAGCTCTTGCAGAAGCGCTCAACGGCCATGGAGTGCGGGTTCACGAACAGGAGCGGCTGCACGGCGTCATCAGCTGAGCGCCACACGCCCTCGTAGGGGCTGCAGACAGGCTCGGGCGCACCCACGCACAGGCGCGTGGCCTCGGCGCGCAGGACATGGAGCAGGGCGTCGGGGTCCGCCCCTGCGTTCGCGCGGGCATCGGCGGCAAACGACTCGGGCAGCTCAAGGTCGAGGGCTGCGGCGACCTCCTTCGCCGCGTCAGCCCACTCCCCAGATGCTACGGCCTCGGCGAGCTCGGCAGTCGGGTAGCGGAAGCTGAGCGCCAAAAGCTCGCAGGCGACGGCCTTCAGAGCCCAGGTTTCGTCATTCGTCATAATCGGAGTCCTTCCTCTTCAGGCCGGCGACCACGACCCTCCCGTTGGCCGCCACGTGCACGAGCAGAAGCGCGAGCAAGAGCTTGGCCGATACGGCGTGCAGCGGATCCCAGAAGTAGTAGCCCTCGGCGTAGAGCCCGAAGGCTGGCAGAACCGCGCCCGAGACCATGAGGCCCGAGGCGCAGCACAGCATGAGCACGATGACGAGCGTGGCGTCCAAGGCAAGCTTGGCGAGACGCACGCCTCGGCGACAGGCCGAGCTGCGAGCAGTCTCAACCAGGTAGTCGAAGTGCATCGCAACGTGGACGATGATGGCGGCGAGGGCGCCAAAGCCCAGCCACTCGTGCAAGGCGATGCCGGTGACAGCGGGGTTGGCAACGATCACGTAGGCGACCAGCACGACGGCATCGACCGTCAAGAGCCTTCTGACGTCCATCACTCGCAGCCTCCCTTCGAGGCCTCGTCAGGCTGAGCGGCCTCGCCCTCCTGCGAGCGGGAGAGCGCGCCGACGAGCACGACCAAGCCCGTCACCAGAGCCATCGGCGCGAGGATCCAGAGGTTCATGGACGCATCGGAGGCCTGTCTGTAGCGACCTTGCAGGGTGTCCCAAGCATGGCACTCCACAGCGGAGCAGCCGGTCTCAGGACAGGTCATCTCGTGGACCCCATCGGGCTCAGGCACGTCGTCGAAGCCGTGGCACTCACCCGACGCGCAGGCCACGACCGGACAGGGCGAGTCGGCCGAAAGAGGCCTCACGGCGCTGTCAGGCTCAAGCGCGAAGCCCGCGCCGAGCGCGCATGCGCCCACGATCAGGAAGACCGCGAACGTCGCTGCGATCTTCTTCGGCAACGGGATCACCTCCTTGCCTCTCGCCTTGCTCGAAACATCCCGTCCAAGCGCCTGTCCGAAAGCCCGGTCCGCCAAGAAGGGGAAAGGTGACGAGGACGCGGCGAAGCGGGCTTTCGATCAGGCGCCGCCTGGCAAAAGCCCAGGCGGCGCCCGCATCCTTTGCACCACAAGCCCGCCGGGGCGCGGAGGATGCCGGAATACCGCGCTCTGGCGAGACTGGGCGAACGCGCGGCCAGCGCGCTCGCCCAGAAGCGTGCGACCGAGCCAGAAGGCCGAGGCGCTCGTGCTCCGAGGAGCTATTTCCCGGCCGGCTTGAGCGGAAGCTTCTTGAGGCCGAGGAGGAGCAGCAGGGCGCCCAGCGCGAACACGCCGACGACGACGCCCAGCTCAAGCATCGTGGGCCAGTAGACCATGCCTTGGTAAGCTTGGGCGAGCGTGCCGGTCGCGTTGGTCACGGTATGGGGGTTGACGACGCCGACCAGGTCAAGGTTGGCGATCTGGAAGCCGCCGACCAGGAGCTGGACGCGCTTGCAGAAGATGGCGACGATGGCGAGAGCGCTGGCTACGACGAGCGCGCCGCTGGTCCTCGCCTTCGGCACGAAGCAGATGGCGGCCGCAAGCGCGGTACCGACGACCTCAGCCCAGAAGAACGGGGCGAGCGGGCCGGAGACGAGCATCTCGACGACCTTCGCGCCCTCAGCACCCGGGAAGCCGGCGGTCAGCAGGTCGCAGCCGAAGAAGTACAGGTCGACCATGCAGAAGGCGCCGAGCATCTTGGCGAGCTTGACGAGATAGCGCTGGTCGAGCTCAAGGTAGCCCACCTTGCGAAGCGCGATGACAACCACGATGACGAGCGCGGTGCCGCAGACGAGCGCGGAGCTCACGAACCACGGGCCCAGAAGCGCGGTGTGCCAGAACTCGTGGGACTGCTGAAGGCCGAAGATCCATGCGGTCACGGTGTGAACCAGGACGGCGCACACCAGCGCGATGACGGAGATCACGCGCAGGGCCGTCTGGGAGACCTTGCCGGCCTCGGCGCGAAGCGTCGCCCAGAGGTACACGCACGACAGGATCAGGTAGGTCGAAAGCACGATGATATCCCACATGAGAGGACTCGAGAGGTTCGAGTACACGAAGAGCTCCCAGACGCGCAGCGGCTGGCCCATGTCCACCACGACGAAGGCGATGGCGCACACCGTGGCGCATATGGAGGTCCACACGGCCACCTTGGAGATGCCGCCGAAGCCCTCCATGCCGAACGCGCGCGGGATGGAGCTGATGATCAGGCCGCCGGCCGAGAGGCCGACGAAGAACATGAACATGGTGATGTAGAGGCCCCAGGAGTCCAGGTTCCTCATGCCGGTCTGGATCATGCCGCCGCTCAGCTGCACGACCCACAGGGCGATGCCGGCGACCGTGAGCACAGCCGCGACGATGATGGCGATGTTCAGTCCCTTGCCGCCCTTGGCGGGAGCAGTAGCGTTAGTCATTTCCTTCTCCCTTCCTTAGACGAGATAGTAGACGGACGGACGCGTGCCCTTCTCGGGCAGAAGCTGCATGTGCTCGCGAGAAGCGAGGAGCTGGGAGACCTCGGAGCTCGGATCGTTCAAGTCTCCGAAGTACCTGACGCGCGAGGGGCACACCTCGACGCATGCGGGCTGCAGCCCCTTGGCGAGGCGGTGCCAGCACATGGTGCACTTCTCCACGGTGTGCTTCTGGTGCGCGGGCACGTCGGGATCGCCCACGGGAAACTCGACCGCGAACTTCGGCTCCTCCCAGTTGAAGGAGCGCACGCCGGTGTAGGGGCAGGCGCTCATGCACATGCGGCAGCCGACGCACTTGTCGTAGTCCTGGCGAACGACGCCCGTCACGGGATCCTTGTAGGTGGCGCCGACCGGGCACACGCGAGTGCAGGCCGGGTTCTCACAATGCTGGCAGGCGACGGGGAAGATGTCCATGGCGAGCGTAGATGCCTCCCCCGCCTTGGGATACGCGCCGGAAGGCGTTCCCTCCTCGGATCCCCCGTCGGTGAGGATGCGGTTCCACCACATGTTGTCAGGCAGATTGTTCTCGATCTTGCAGGCCATCGCACAGGACGAGCAGCCTATGCAGTTCTTCATGTCGATGACTATTCCGAGTTTCTGGGCCATTATCTATCACTCCCCTCGTTCCACGGGCAAACATCACAGACCGTGTCCATGAAGCTCGAGTTCACCGCGAACTTGTCGAAGTCTCCTGGGATGAGCTCAGACCAGCTGCCTGCCTTGAACTGGGTCCTGTGCCAGCCCTTGGGATACACGACCGTGCCGGGACGAATCGCATCGGAGAGCACCGCCTTCGCCACGGCATGGCCCAAGTCGTTGAAGCACTCGACGTACATGCCGCTCTCGATGCCGCGCTCCTGCGCGTCGGCTGGATTCATCTTCACCGTGGGCTCGGGATCGAGCTCTCTGAGCGCCGGGACGCTGTGCCACTGGGAGTGCACGCGATACCTCGGGCGCTCGCTCATGCACACGAGCGGATACTTCTGGCAGCTTTCGCTCTCAGGCCAGGCGTGTATCGGGGGGAACCAATGCGGCAGATGCTCGAGCGCGATGTCCTCGGCTGTCGGGGCGAGGTGCGTTGCGCCGCGCGGCTGCGGATCCTCCGCGTAGAACTCCAAGCGCCCGCTCGCCGTGGGGAACACGCCTCCCTCGAACGCGATGTAGGGGCTCGTGGACGTGAAGCGCACTTCCTTGTTCGCCTTGATCTGCTCGTACGTCGCGCCGATGGCCTCGGCTGCCTCGCCGGAGTGGATCTGCTGCAGAGCCTCGCCCGACGTCTTCGGGAAGAGGTCGCCCATGCCGAACCCCTGCGCGATGAGGTGCACGATCTCCGCGTCCGACTTCGACTCGTACAGCGGGTCGACGGCCTTCTCGTTGTAGTTGAAGCAGGCCGTCTCGCCCATGCCCGTGATCTGCTCGACTTCGAACCACTGGCACACGGGCAGCACGAGGTCCGAGTAGCGGGCCGTGTCGGTCATCATGGGATCAGCTGTGACGACGAACTCCAGGTTGGGCAGAATGTCGTTCAGCCACCTGTTCGTGTCGGGCGAGCAGTTCAGGGGGTTGCCCGCGAACACGTAGAGCATCTTGATGGGGCAGTCCTTGCCGCTGAACTTGCCCGTGCGCAGGACCTCGGGAAGCTCGAGGTCGATGATCATGGGGGAGGTGCCGATGCCTGCGCCGACGTTGTACATCACGTTGGTGGCGGTTGACGTGAGCCAATACGAGCCGTAGGAGGCGCCCGGGTACCCCAGGTTGCCGATGAGCCCGCACATCGTCATGCCCGCATGCGTGGTCTGCAGGCCGTTGGCGTAGGCCTGAGGGCCGTAGCCGACGTAATGCGTGACCGGCTGGTCGAGAAACACGTCCACCAGCTCGGCGAAGGTGTCTTCGGGGATGTCCGTGAGCTCCGCCACCTTGGCGGGGGTGAACGAGGCGACCGACTCTTTCAGCAGCGAGAGGGCCGTCGTGCACGACACGCCCGAGGCGTCGAAGGTCGCGTACAGATCGGGGCTCGTCGCCTTGCTGGCCTCGACGGGCACGCCTCCCTGCATGACGACCGGCTGGTCGTCATAGGCCATGGACTCGAGCACCGACTGATACGCCATGCCGGCCACCAGCTCGCCCTGGGGCATAAGCTGCTCCATGGCGGCCATGGCGGCCTTCTGCGCAGCGGCCTCCTGCGCGGCCTTCGCCGCAGCGGCCTCGGCGCTCACCTCAGAGTAGCGGAGGAAGCGCCCCGTGTCCGAGCGAACCAGGAACGGGGCGACGGTGTGCTGCTGCACGTAGGGCACGTTGATCTCGTCGCGGGCGAAGATCTCGTTGATTGCGCCGAGGAGCAGGGCGGTGTCGGAGCCGGGCCTGATGGGCACCCATTTGTCAGCCTTCGACGCAAGGTAGGTGAACGTGGGGTCGATGACGACGAGCTTGGTGCCGCCCTGCATGGCCTCCTTGACGAAGTGCCACTGCTGCACCTGCGCGTCGGTGACGTTCGCCCCCCAGGCGACGATGGTCTTGGCGTTCACGAGGTCGGTGCGCTCGTTAGCGTGCCAGTCGTCATGAGTGCCCGCCACGCGCGTCATGGCCCAGCACGACGCCTGGTCGTACGAGGGAAGGATCATGGTCATGCTCAGGGCCTGGAGCAGGCGCGTGTAAGAGCCCGTCATCGAAGAGGCCAGCGACGTGCCCAGCGCGATGGCGACCGACCCCGGCCCGTACGCACCCTGGTACTCCTGCATCTTGGAGACGATCTGCGCGATGGCTTCGTCCCATGTGATGCGCTCCCACTGGCCGGCGCCGCGCTCGGTACCCTCGACGCGGCGCAGGGGGTACTTCAGGCGCTCGTTGTCGTACATGCGCTGCACATGGGACAGGCCGCGCTGGCAGATGCGGCTGTACGCGGGATCCGCATAGTCGGCGCGCGAGGTCTTGATCACCTTGCCGTCCTTCACGTGCACGTTGATGTGGCAGTAGCCGAAGCAGTTCGGCCTGCAGACGCCGCGGAATATCTGCTCTCCCTCGGACAGGATCTGCCCGGGAGCGTAAGAAGCGCCCTCGACAACCGCAGCCTCGGGCTGGGCCGCGCGGCCGGCGAGCATGCTGCCCGCAGCCACGGCCCCCAGCGCGACCGTCGTGGTCTTCAAGAAGCTTCTTCGGGTAAGTCCAGCTGACGTCGTTGGTGTCTTCGACATATATTCCCCTCTCTACCCTCTTTGTACTGGACAGATGTAGGGTAAAATACTGCGTGAATTTATCGCTACGACATGTTTTGCGCTGAGTGTCCGGATATGGACAGAAGCCCTCGTCGCTGTTCGGCAACGGACAGCGGCAGCTGTTTTTGAACGAGCTGGCAAGCGACTTCGAGCGCGAAGGCGGTTCCCGCGTCAAGCAGAGGAAGGAAGAGGATGAACGCGAAGGCCCCCGGTAGGAAAGACCATCGGGCTGAAGTGACCAAGACCCTCCTCCGAAGGGCTTTGATCGACCTGCTCGAAGAAAAGCCCATCGGATCTATATCCGTGGCCGAGCTGTGCCGCGAGGCAGACGTCAGCCGCAGCACCTTCTACGCCCACTACGACACGCCAGAAGACCTGCTCGAAAGCATTCAGGCCGAGCTTATCAGCGAGCTTACCTCCTCTTCGCACAAGGATACCGTCTCCGTGTACGAGCACATGCTGTACACTTGCCAGGTCAGCCTGAAGAACAAGGACTTCTACCTTCTTATTGCGAGCGACCACCGTGCGCGCGCTCTGTTCCGCAGGAAGCTGCTCGAGCTGATGGACGATCCTCCCGAGCTTCACGACTTCCCCGAAAACCCCACGCCCGAGCAAAGCGCCCAGCGCTTTCGGATGCTCGCCGTAGCCGAAGGCTGCGCGGGCATCATGAACGATTGGTGCGACAGGGGGTTGAAGGAGCCGCCCGAGGCGGTTGCGCGAGCCGTCGCCGATTTCGTGACGCTCTGCAACGGGCGGCCAGCCGGCAGCGCCCAAGCGGGCTGAGCGGCGCCGTCCCGTGGCAGCCGACCTCCCGACGAGGGATGAGCGCGGCGGCGCGAGCAGCGGGCGGCTATTCTTCGAAAGCCGCCTGGAATGCGCCTTTCGACATGTCGGTGATCGACTTGGCAACGACCTCGACGTCTTCGCGCATGCCCGACCGTATCCATCGAGCGAGAACCGCGCAGTATCCGCTCGCGGCAAACGTGAACGCCCGCTCCTTCTCGCTTTCAGACGCCTGGATGCCCGAATGAGCCCATTCCTCCAACCAGGATTCGCGGGCTAGGCTCCATGATTTGACGATGACGCTATGGGGGGGGCGTCCACGCTCTGCGACGCGATAACCGCAAACGCGCGATTATCCTTCGTCGCGCGCAGGATGGCGCAAGTTGCCTCGTAAAGCGACGAGACCTCCACCTTGCGAACATACGCGCGTATCGTATCGAAGTACTCCTCTTGGATGTCGTCGAACACGTCCGCCGGGGTTCGATAATGCGCGTAAAACGTGTTTCTGTTGATGTCCGCCTCTCGGCACAGCTCGCTTGTCGTCACATCTTGCAGCGGCCTTTCCCGCAGCAGCCTGACCAAGGCGTTTTTGAGGGCGAGCCGCGTCTTCCTCACCCTGCGGTCTTCGGCAGAGGCCGGCTTGCGCGCCTCGTCCCGCTCCCCAGGCTCGCACGACGGGAGTTCGTCAAATCCGGGAAGCGCAGCCACTTCGTACCCCTCCTGACCGCCCGCGCATCGCCTCGCGAATCGCTCGGCATGCAGCATTTTCGAACGCTTCAAGCGATAAATGCCCATAAACGAACAACTGGCTGAACGACGTTGTGTTCGCTGACGAGCGATAAGTATTATCGCGAACCGAGAGGCGGTTTTCAACCCAAGCCGCCTTTTGCTTGAAGCGTAAATCATATCGCGTGAAGAAGAAGGGGGAGCAACGCCATGACGAGCAATGACAGAGTGACCTACAACCTCTGCCAAGGTTGGGGGTGCCACGAGCACTGCCTCGTGGAAACCCATGTCAAGGACGGCAAGATCGATCGTGTGCAGAAATGTCTCTTCCCCGGCAAGCGCCCGGGCAACGACATCTGCATGAAGGGCATCCTGTCGGCGAAGATTCCATACGCGGAAGACCGCATTCTCTATCCGCTGAAGCGCGTCGGGGAACGCGGCGAGGGCAAGTTCGAGCGAATCAGCTGGGACCAAGCGCTCGAGGAGATAACGGCGAAGATCACGGAATCCGCCGAGAAGCACGGACCTCGCTCCATCGTCCTCAACCAATTCTGGTGCGGTTACCCTGGCGACTGGAAGAGCACCCACAACGACCTCATCTATCGATTCGCGTTTTCCTACGATGCGTCGATAGTGGAGTACCAGGCAGTCGACTACGGCCTCACGTTTGGAACAGCGGCGGTAAACGGCCTGTTCACCGTCAACTCGCGCCGCCTTCCCGACGATGTCGGCAAGGAGATCATCATCTGGGGAGGCAATCCGCTCGGATTCACGCGCCCCGCGGCTTCGACGCACTTCCTCCTCGACGCCCAGGAGCGAGGAGTCAAGCTGGTTCACATATCGAACCTCTTCGACGTGACGTCGGCCCGGGCCGACCAATGGGTTCCCATCAAGTCCGGCACCGACGGCGCGCTCGCGCTCGGCATGACGAACGTCGTCATCGAGGAGAACCTCTATGACGCCGACTTCCTGCTGGAGAAGACCTCCGCCGCCTACCTGGTGAACACCTCGACGGGGGCTTACGCTCGCGCCGCGGAGCTGTTCGAGGAGGGGTCCCCGAATGACTTCGTCGCCGCCGACAAGGATGGCAACATCGGGATCGTCCCGCATCCCATGGGGCAGCCCTTCGCCGGCTACGGAGACCTCGAGCCCGACCTGCTCGCCGAAGTCGAGGTCAACGGCATCACGTACAAGAGCTCGATGCTGCTCCTGCGCGAGTTCTGCCAAGCCTGGACGCCCGAGAGGCAGGAGGCCGTCACCGGAGTCCCCGCCGAGACATGCGCCCAGGTCGCCCGCGAGTACATCGCCAACTCGCCCGCCATCATCTACCTGTACTACGGGCTGCGCTACCCGAACGCCGTCCAGTCGAACCGAGCGATCCTCACGCTCGCGCTCCTCGCGGGCAACGTGGGGAGAAAGGGCGGCACCATCATGCTGGCCGGCCAGGGCGAGCAGACCACGATGTACGGCATGGACCAGAACGTGATCAGGTTCCCGCGGGAGTTCCGGGGGATGAGCGAGCGCGTCACCATCGAGTCCATGCTCGAGAGCTTCGAGGATCCCGAGAAGCAACAGTACAAGGTGTGGCTCAACTGCATGGGAAACCCGCTTCTGAACTGGCCGAACAAGGATCTGTGGCGCAGGCGCATCCTGCCGAACCTCGACTTGTTCGTGTCGTGGGAGATCCGCATGACCGACACGGCACGCTACGCCGACTACGTGCTGCCGGAGACCACGACGTTCGAGCGATACGAAACCGTGTGCGACACCGACAACTGCGTCATGTACTGCGAGCCCGCCATCGAGCCGCTCGGCGAGGCGAAGAGCACGGCATGGATTTTCAGCGAGATCGCAAAGCGCATCGGCATCGGAAGCGAGTTTGAGCTAAGCGCCGAGGAATGGCAGCGCGTCCGCATCGACGAGGGCATGAAAGGCAAGAACGCGATCGTGTTCGATGCCGAGCAGAACCCCATCGGCTCGGAGCCCATCACGTTTGACGCTCTGAAGGAGAAGAAGGTCATGCGCGTGGACATTCCTCCCACAATCCCCGAGGACGGGCTGTCGATGGACATGCACACCACCACGACGGGACGCTTCGAGTTTTACAGCGAGCTCCTGAACGGCGTCGGCCACCCGTTCGGCGACCTTGAGCCCATCGACATACTCGACGAGGAGAAGCGCGCCGAGTACCCGCTGCAGTTCTACGTCGGGCGTCACAAGTACTTCATGCAGGGTCAGTTCACCAATATTGCGGAGAACCACCTCCTGGCTGAGCGACAGTTCGGCGTCGCCCTCAATCCCATCGAGGCGGCAAAGCGCGGGATGGTGGACGGAGAGCTGGTCGACGTCGTGAACTCACGTGGGACGATGCGCGTGCCGCTTCAGCTGAGGGACGACATCCCCGTCGGCATGGCGCACACGTGGTACAGCTTCGACGAGAAGCACTACCCGAACACTTGCTGCCCGCAGGACCTGATGCATGCGGAGAACACCCCTGAGCGCGAGACTTCGGTCATGAGAGCATACTATCCCCTGTACGCCTACACCAATATCGAGGTGCTCGGCACTCCCCAGGTCATGACTCATGTGGCGGGTCCTTACACGCCCGAGGGCCTGTGGGATCAGCTCTGCGACGTACGGAAAATCAAGACCGAGGGAGAGGAGGCCTAAGATGGCGAACACAATCCTCGTGAACATGAACCGCTGCACTGGCTGCTGGACCTGCTCGATGGCCTGCAAAGGCGCCCATCATCTGGACGTTGACGAGTTCTGGCAATACGTCCGCACCATAGGCGGCGGCGAGATCGACCAGCCCGGCGGCAAATGGCCGAACCTGTACATGAAATGGATGCCCGTCTGGAAGCAGAAATGCGCCAAGTGCGCAGGAGACGACAGCACGGGCTTCATCCCCTACTCCTACTGCGTTTACAACTGCCCAGCCGGAGCGCTGACCTACGGCGATGCGAGCGACCCGACAAGCGAGGTCTCCCTGCGCAAGCAGGAGCTGCTCGACAAGGGCTTCCGCGTCTACGAAATCCCGGAGTGGGAGGAGACCCGAAAGGGCGTCCTCTACGCCGAGAACAGCATCTAGCTCTGCGCGCCCTGCCCAGCCGCCCTCGGCAAGGCAGGGCGTCTTTTTATCATAGCAACCCATCGCGAACGAGTGTTTCACGTGAAACACTCGCAGACGCCCGGCAAGCGGCGCGATGGACAGCATAACGAGCGACCCCCTCCCCTGCGTCCCCGCACTCAAGAGGAAAGACCAGGCCAGCAAGCGACGCGCATCCCCGATGACCGTCACGCACTACGCGAAGCTGCTCAGTCCGCACCCTGCGCTAGATCTTGTACATGAACTGGAAGACGTCCTCGCGCTGGATGATCACCTGCACGCCGAGCTCTTCGCCGACGGCGGCGAGCTTCTCCTGCACGGTGTTGAAGTCGCAGGTCTCGGGGGCCAGCGTCACGAGCATGGTCATCGAGAAGATCTCGCCCTCGCCCAGGATGGTCTGCGAGATGTCGTCGATGTTGGCGCTGCACTCGGCCAGCGTGGTGGCGACTGCCGCGACGATGCCGCTGCGGTCCTTGCCCAGAACGGAAATGACGCACTTCATTGGTTGATCCTTCCCTCGCATCCCGAAAACCGGCTGCAACTCATAGTAATCCATCGCGAACGAGTGTTTCACGTGAAACACTCGCAAACGCCCGCCGCGCAGAGCGAGCGGAAATCGCAAGGCTGCGACGACAGCCGCAGGGCGCAAGCCAAGCCCCCAAGCACGGCCGCCAAGTCCTAGCCGCCGCAGGGCGCGACCGCCAGCTGAGGCGAGCTACTTGCGCAGGATGAGCGACAGCGCCTCGGCGCGCGTGGCGTCGCTCTTCTCGAAGATGCCGCGCACGGCGCTCGTGGTGGTCTTGCTGCCCGGCTTCTTCACGCCGCGCATGCTCATGCACATGTGCTCGGCCTCGATCACCACGATGACGCCCTGCGGATGCAGCTGCTCCATGAGCGTGTCGGCCACCTGCTTGGTGAGCCGCTCCTGCACCTGCGGGCGCTTCGCGAACGCCTCCACCAGGCGCGCCAGCTTCGACAGCCCGCAGACGCGGCCGTCGGCCGCGGGGATGTACGCCACGTGCGCCTTCCCGAAGAACGGCACCAGGTGATGCTCGCACATCGAGTAGAACGGGATGTCGCTCACCAGCACCATCTCCTCGTGGTGCTCGTCGAACGTCGTCTCGAAGTGCCGCGTCGGGTCCTCGGTCAGGCCCGCGAACACCTCCTCGTACATGCGCGCCACGCGCGCCGGGGTGTCGACCAGCCCCTCGCGCGCCGGGTCCTCGCCGACGCCCTCGAGGATGAGGCGCACGCCTTCTTCTATCTTCGCATGGTCCACAGTCGGTAAACTCCTCACAAAACGGATGCGGAACATCATAGCACGGAGCAGCCCCGCGCCCGCGCCGCTTCGCTCCCCTCGCACGCAACCGCTACAGCTAACGCTACGGCCGCGTGGCACATCATCGCTGCAGCGGCACGCACCATCACCGCAAGCGCACGCAACCGCTACAGCTCGATTGGCGTCCACTCCTCGTGCGTGCAGATCCACGCCGAAGGATTCTCAACCGAGAAGAACACGAGCGTGGGGTCATCCGGGCCGGCGTAGCGCTCGCCGAGCATGGTGAGATGGTCGAAGCCCGCCTGGCGCATCGCCGCGTCCGCGCGGTCCTCAAGCCCCGCCTCGCCGCGCAGGATGAGCCAGCCGTGCCCCGGCCACCAGGCCGTGGCCTCGAACCTTGGGTTCGCCGCAAGCTCCTCCCAGACGTCTTTGGTGGTGGCCGTGCAGAACCAGATCTTGCCGTCCTGCTCGGCGGCGAAGCTGAACGGGCGCACGTGCGGCTGGCCGTCCACGCTGGTGGCCAGGTACCACGCGGGGATGCTGGTCAGGTACGTGAGAACGGTGCGCATGCCTTCGGATGCCGTCATGGGAGGACTCCTTTCCAGGTTGGGAAGCCAGACGATCCCGCCCGCCCGTCAGGGAAGGCGGGACGCGAGGTTGATTGCCAGCACGCACGCGGCGAGGACTGCCACGCTCGCCGCGGCCACGGCGTCGCGCGCGTGAAGCTCGAGCGGGGAAAGGCGCGTGCGCCCCTCTCCCCCGTGGTAGCAGCGCGCCTCCATGGCGCCCGCCAGCGTCTCGGCATGGCGGAACGCGCTGGCGAACAACGGGACCACGAGCGCGGTGAGCGCGCGCATCCCGCCTGCCAGCGGGTTTACCGAGAAGCGCGCACCGCGGCTGACCTGCGCCTGGTAGACGGTGACGAGCTCCTGGGCGAACTGCGGCAGGAAGCGCAGCGCGATCCCGAGGATCATCGCAAGCTCGTGCGCCGGCACGCCGACGCGCGCAAGCGGCCCGAGCAGGCGCTCGAACGCCTCGGTGATGTCAAGCGTGGTGGTGGTCATGGTCACGAGGCTCATGGCCAGGAGCATGGTGACCAGACGCGACGCCACGAAGAGACATGCGCGCACGCCCGCCTCGCTGATCTGGATGAACCCGAGGCTCACGTAGACGGCGCCGCCCTGCGTCACGAACAGGTTGAGCAGCGCCGCGAGCACCACGATGAGGGAGAGCGGCGCAAGCGAGGCGGCCGTCTTGCCCACGGGAAGCCGCGCCACCCCGTAGAGGACGAGCACGAAGGCGGCGCACGCGCCCACCGCCGGGAAGTCGGCGCACAGGAGCACGATTACGATGAAGGCGCATGCCAGCACGAGCTTGGCGCGCGGGTCGCATCGATGGACCACGCTCGTGCCGGGAAAGTAGCTGCCGAACGAGAAGACGCGTCCCATCAGGCACTCCGTCCCAAAAGCGCAGCCAGGTCACACGCGAGCGAGCGCTCGTCGTACAAGACGCCCGACGCAAGCGGCAGGCCCTTCGCACGCAGCGCGTTCGCCATGCGCTGCGCCGCCGGAACGCCCAGGCCGATCGAGCGCAGCTCGTCTGCGCGCATGAACACCTCCTGCGGCGTGCCGACGGCGAACAGCTCGCCCTCCTTCAGCACCGCCACGCGCGAGCACAGCCGCGCCAGGTCGTCCATGCTGTGCGACGCCATGACCACCGTCATGCCCTGCGCATGCAAGCGCGCGATCAGGCCGAGGAAGTCGCGGCGCGCGGCGGGGTCGAGGCCGGCGGCCGGCTCGTCCAAGACGAGCGTGCGGGGGCGCATGGCCAGGACGCCCGCGAACGCCACGCGGCGCTGCTGGCCGCCCGAGAGCTCGAACGGGCTCTTCGCGCTGAGCACGTCGGGGTCGAGGCCGACCTGCTCGAGCGACGCGCGCACGCGCCGGCCCACCTCGTCCTCAGGAAGGCCCAGGTTGCGCGGGCCGAACGACACGTCGTCATACACCGTGGCGGCGAAGAGCTGCCGCTCGGGGTACTGGAACACCAGCCCCACGCTGCCGCGCACCTCGCGCGCCACGCGCTTGTCAGCCAGATCGGCGCCGCCCGCCAGCACGCGCCCCGCCGTGGGATGCAGAAGCCCGTTCATGTGCTGGATGAGCGTCGACTTGCCCGAGCCCGTGTGCCCCGCGATGCCGAGGAACTCGCCCTCGCGCACGCTGAGCGACACGTCGCGCAGCGCCCACACCGCATCGGGGCTGTTGCCCCAGTCAGGTGTTTGAGCAGGCTCTTTGCGGGCGCGCTTGGAGGCGCGGCCCCGCTTCGCCACAGCGGCGTCATACGCGTAGGAGACGTGCTCGAAGGCGATGAGGGGGACGCCCGCAGGCTGAGGGGCTGCGGGGTCCGCTGCGACCTGCGACTCGTCTGCCGCGACCTGCGGCGTTTCGGCCGTGCCTTCCGCATCCCGCGACTTGCCAGCCATGCCGCAAGCATCGGCCATATCCCGCGCGCCCGCCGTGACCGCGGCCGCCGTGCCCCGCGCACCCGCTCCGCCGGCCGCGCGCCACCGCGCGGCCACCTCGTCCGCCAGCCGCCCCTCGTCGATCTCGAGGGGCACCTCCACGCCAGCCGTGCGCAGGCGCGCGGAGAAGTCGGCAGCGAAGGGCACCTCCAGGTTCAGCGCGCGCAGCTCGTCCACGTGCGCGAACACCTCCCGCGGCGTGCCCTCGAGCTTGATGCGCCCGCCCTCGAGCACCACCACGCGGTCGGCGCGCACCGCCTCCTCCATGAAGTGCGTGATCATCACCACCGTCATGCCCGCCGCGTGCAGCTCGGCGCACACGCGCAGAAGGCCCGCGCGCCCGCGCGGGTCGAGCATGGCCGACGCCTCGTCGAGCAGGAGCACCTTCGGCTCCATGGCGAGCACGCCCGCGATGGCCACGCGCTGCTTCTGCCCGCCCGAGAGCGCCGCGGTCTCCTTCTTCTCGAAGCCCGCAAGCCCCACCTCGGCCAGCGCATGCGTGACGCGCCGACGCAGCTCGTCAGAGGGAAGCCCCAGGTTCTCCGGGCCGAACGCCACGTCGTTCTCGATGAGGCTGGCCACGATCTGGTCGTCGGGGTTCTGGAACACCATGCCCGCCGTCGCGCGCACGGCGTAGAGGCTCTCGGGCTCGCGCGTGTCCATGCCGTCGACGCGCACGCAGCCCGCATCGGGCACGAGCAGCGCGTTCACGTGCTTCGCCAGCGTGCTCTTGCCGCTGCCGTTGCCGCCGAGCACGCATACGAACTCGCCTGCGGCCACGTCCAAGTCCACGCCGTCGAGCACCGACGCGGCGTCGTCATAGGTGAAGCGCACGCCTTCGAAGCTGATCATGGGGCTCCTCTCCGCCTTCCTTCGCCCTGTGGACGCGGGCCTCGCATCGCCCGCGCCCGCGCGGGCTCCTACTTCCCGACTACCTGGTCCTTCTTCGGCGTGATCAGGTTCGACACCGCCTTGTACACCACCAGCGTCAGCACCGCGTTCAGCACGCCCTTCACCAGGTTGAACGGCAGCAGCGCGGGAAGCACGAGCGCCAGGCCCACGTCGAGCGACCCGTACCAGAACGCCACGCCGATGGTGAGGTTCGCCGCGATGGCGCCCGCGATGGCGCAGAGCACGCTCAGCGCCAGGCCGGCGACGGCCATGCGATAGGTGCGGCGCCTGCGGTACAGCAGCGCGGCCGGCAGCACGAAGCACAGCGTGGCCACGATGTTCATGAGCGAGCCCACCCACTCGCCGAGCAAGAGCCCGTGGATGACGGCGGCCATCGCGCCGACCACCACGCCGGCCGCCGGGCCGTACGCGAAGCCGCACACCATCGCCGGCATGAGCGACGGGTCGTAGGTCAGAAACGGCACGCCGGGGATGAGCGGGATCTGCACGAACTGTAGCAGCGCGGCAATGGCGCACATCAGGGCCATGGTGACCATCTGGCGCGTGCTCCACGCGTTGGTGTTCGAGAACTGGTACGGGGTCTTCGGCGCTTGCGGCGCACGCGGCGCCTTCGGGGCCTTCGGGGCTTGCTCGGCCATGGGGATCTCCTTTCCCTTCAAGGCGCTGGCTTGGGTCGGTCGCGCCTCCCGCCTTGAAAGGAAACGAGCCCGCATGAATTCCCATTCACGAAGGCTCGAAGAATTGCGATGCGCGTGTCCGACGCCTCGAAGGGCCGCACGCCGCGCCGTTCGCCGGAAGGCCCGCACGGCTTCAAGCCGCCGCGGAGCCCGAAGCGCCCGGCGCGTTCGCAAAATCTGCCTCTCCCATCCGGACTTTGACCGTTGGTCCTGGAGTTTAACCAGGTCAGCCCGCCTCGACATGATGCCTTGGCAGGGTCGCGGACTCCCGGCGCCCGCGCTTGAGCGCGCCGCCGAATACCGCCAGTGAGGACTTCCACCTCGCCCTGAAACAGAATTCATTACCGCGCATTGTAAGGCTGCCCAGCCGCGCGCGCAACCCTCGTACCTGCGCAGGCATCGGGCAGCCCGAGCTGGAGACGGGAAACGCCAAGTTGAAACGCCAAGTCAACAGGCTGCGCCCCCGCTGCCCCAGGCCGCTCCGCCGCCCCGGGCAACCCGGCCCGTCGCGCCTACAGCGCGATGTCCAGGCCCACGGGGCAGTGGTCGCTGCCGAAGACCTCGCTGTAGATGCTGGCGGCCTCCACGGCGCCCGCCAGCTCGTCGCTCACGAGGAAGTAGTCGATGCGCCACCCCGCGTTGTTCTGCCGCGCCTTGAAGCGGTAGCTCCACCAGCTGTACGCGCCCGTCACGTCAGGATGCAGCAGGCGGAAGGTGTCGGTGAAGCCCGCGTCAAGGAGCTCGGTGAACTTCCCGCGCTCCTCGTCGGAGAAGCCCGCGTTGCCGCGGTTGGGGCCGGGGTTCTTCAAGTCGATCTCCTGGTGCGCCACGTTGAAGTCGCCGCACATCACCACCGGCTTCGGGGATGTCGTCGTGTCGTCCGGGAGCGTCCCCTCCTCGAGGCCCTTGACGAAGTCGCGGAAGGCGTCATCCCACTCCATGCGGTGCGCGATGCGCGCGAGCTCGTTCTGCGCGTTGGGCGTGTACACGTCCACGAACCAGAACGCCTCGAACTCGAGCGCCACGACGCGTCCCTCCTGGTCGAGGTAGTCGTTGCCCAGGCCGTGCAGGACGCGAAGGGGCTCCTCGCGGCTGAACACCGCCGTGCCCGAGTAGCCCTTCTTCTCGGCGTAGCTCCAATGCTGGTGGTAGCCCGGCAGGTCGAGCTCCACCTGCCCCGCCTGGCACTTCGTCTCCTGCAGGGCGAACACGTCGGCGTCAAGCGCGGCGAACGTCTCGAGGAAGTCCTTCTTGAGCACCGCGCGCAACCCGTTGACGTTCCACGATACAAGGCGCATGTCTATTTCCTTTCCTAGTAGCAAAACCATACTTGTCGTTCGTAAAGTCAGCGAGGGCTTCTGAGGCGTTTCAGATAGCCCCGCCTTGGGGCCAAGTTGGCTTCGCCAACGCCGCGCCCCAAGCAGCAAACAGTCCTGTGGACTGTTTGGGACCATCTATGCGCCCGAGAGGGCGCGCCCTGAGGAGCTTTGCTGATCAGGGCAAAAATGCATCAGAAGGCCGCAGCGTCGAGCGTTCCGTTCGTCCCGTCAGGGCGAACGGAACCGATTATTTGTGGTAGGGCTCGCCGCGCGAGATCTTGAAGGCGCGGTAGACCTGCTCGAGCAGCACCACGCGGGCGAGGTTGTGCGGCAGGGTGACGGGGCCGAACGAGAGCGTCTCGTCGGCGCGCGCGTACACCGCCGCGTCCACGCCGTCCGAGCCGCCGATCACGAAGGTGATGTCGCTCGTACCGCCGATCGTCAGCGCGTCGAGGCGCGCCGCAAGCTGCTCGCTCGAGCGCTGCCGACCCTCGATGGCCATGAGCACCACGTGCGAGGAAGGCGCGATGGCCGCCAAGATGGCCGCGCCCTCCTTGGCGCGCGCAGCCTCCACGCCGCCCGCGCGCCCGGGGTCGACGTCAGCCACCTCGCGCACCGTCACCTTCGCATAGCCCGACAGGCGCTTGAGGTACTCGGCGCAGGCGTCAGCCCAGAAGCGCTCCTTGAGCTTCCCCACCGCCACGACGCTGATCCTCACTGCACGCTGCTCCAGTCCGCGCCGATGACCACGAGGAAGTCCGTGGTGAACAGGTACTCGTTGTTGTTGAGCACCGCGCGGCCCACCCCCAGGGCGTCGACGATCTCCTGGGCGCGCTCCTGCTGGGAGGCGTCCTCGTAGATGACCACCGTCTCGGCATAGTCGGCGGCGTCGGCGTTCGCGGCGTCCACGCTGTAGCCGAGCGCCCCGATCTTCTCAGCCGCCGCCGCGCCCGCGCCGTCGATCTCCGTGCCGTTGCGCACCGACACCGTGCCCGAGCGGCGCGGCGTCGTGGTGCCGTCGCTCGAGGCGCTCGCGCTCCCGCCCGTGCCGGCCGTCGCCATCACGGTGCCCGTGGCCTCGTCGATCACGTCCTCCTCAACGGGCGGCAGGCCCTGCTCCACGCGGCGCAGCATCTCGTGCCACTCGTCCTCGTCCATGATCTCCCACCAGACGCCGTCGATGTACTCCGAGGTGGTGGGGTTCACGCAGCTGTAGAAGTCGGTGGCCATGTCCATGCCGCGCATGCTGCTCGCCAGCGAGAGGATCTCCATGAGGCTCATGTCGGTGGTCACGTACTTCGACAGCGTCTCCACCGTCGACACCATGGTGCTCAGGTCGGAGTCGAGCACCTTGCCCGCGATGGCGCTGATCACCATGCGCTGGTTGGCGGCGCGGTACTCGTCGCCCTTGCCGTACTCGTCGAACGCGTGCCGCGAGCGGCTCAGGATGAGCGCCTGCTCGCCGTTGAGCGTCTGCAGGCCCGCCTCGAGATGGCCGCCTGCGTCAGGGTCGTCGATCTCGATGGGCACCTCGACCTCGATGCCGCCGATCGTGTCCACGACCTCGCAGAACCCGTCGAAGTCGATCTCCGCGTAGTGCGCGATGGGCACGCCCGCCAGCTCCGACACCACCTCGACCGTGTAGGCGGCGCCGCCGATCGGATACGCCGCGTTGAGCTTCTGCTTGCCGTACTCGCCCATGTCAACCATGGTGTCGCGCATGAGCGAGATGGCCGTGACCTTCTTCTGCGGCGGGTCGATGCGCAGGAGCATGATGGAGTCGGCGCGATAGACGCCGTCAAGTACGGCGCCGCTCTCGCGCTCCTGCGACTTGTCAGTGCCGAGGAGCAGCATGTAGAAGGGATCGCCCGGCTCCACGTTGTCAAGCGCGTCGAGCGTCTCCTGGGTGACGCCGCTCGAGAGGTTGCCCTGGATGCTCATCATCTTGGTGAGGGCGTAGGCCGTCGTGCCGAGCACCGCCACGAGCACCACCGCCAAGCACGCGATCAGAATCTTCTTGCGCTTCCTGCGCTTGCGGTCGCGCGCGTAGTCATGCGTGTAGGAGCTGCGCGCGTAGGGGTTGTTGGGATTGCCGCCCGCGTTCGCGCCCCCAGGAACGGCGGGGATGACGGGGCTGGCGAACTCCGCCGGAGCCGCAGAGCCCGCCGCCGCCGCATCCTTCCTGCGGCGAGGACCTGGCGAGGCCACCTTTTCCGGCTGAACGGAGGGTCGCGAAGAGTCGCCCGCATCCCGCCTGCTTCCGTATGAGTTTCTGTCAAACGATCTTGCCATCGCCCGGAGGCTCCTGTTCGTAGTCCGTCTGTCATGGCGCACGTTGCCCGAAATGAAAACATGCGAAACTTTATTTTGAAGGGCGCCTCACCATCTGGCAACCGAGAGCCCCCGTTATGCGAGAAAAGCCACAGGACGATTCCATCTAATCCACAACTTCCCCACGATCAGGGCATATGCACGACGAGGGGACTATGCGGACACGCCGAGGCGCTTGCACATGGAGGCGTTGGCCGCCCTCTCGGCTTCGTCGCCAAGCGGCGCGAGCGCGCAGGACGACTCGCCCGTGCGGGCCGCGTGGCGCTTGAGGGCGCGTTCGAGCAGGTAGTCGGCCACCTCGGGGTTCTTCGAAAGCAGCGGGCCGTGCAGGTAGGTGCCCACCACGCCGCGGTACAGCACGCCGTCGGCCTTGTCGGCGTCGTTGTTGCCGCGCCCCGCCTGCGACACCACCTTGCCGAAGCTGCGCACGCCCGCGCCCAGGTACGTGCGGCCCGCGTGGTTCTCATACCCCACCACCGGGAGCGTCGCCACCAGCGAGCGCAGGACGATGTTGTCGATCAGGCGGTCGGCCGACGTGCCGGGGCGGCGCGTCTCGAGGTCGACCACGCCGAGGCCCGGGACCTCCTCGTCACCGAGGAGCCACACCTTGCCGAGGATCTGGTAGCCGCCGCAGATGGCCAGAAGCGCGCCGTCCTCCTCGACGAAGCGCGCGATGTCGTCGCGCAGCGCGAGCAGGCCCTCGCTCGCCAGCTTCTGCTCGCGGTCGGGGCCGCCGCCCATGAACACCAGGTCAACCTGCGAGAGGTCAACCGAATCGCCGTGACGCACGCGCTGCACGCGCACGGGGACGCCGCGCCAGCGCAGGCGCTGCTCGAGCACCCGCACGTTGCCGCCGTCGCCGTACAGGTTGAGCAGGTCGGGGTACATATAGGCTATCACGAGCTCCGACATCGCGCCGACGGCGGGCGCAGCCGCGTTGGCGGCAGGGCGGGCGGGCGCCGCAGGCGGGCGCGACGGGCCGCTTTCGCCCTCGCCGCGACCTTCGTCGAAGTCCCCTTCGCCTCGGCCTTCACCTTCGCCACGACCTGGCTCAGTGCAGCCCCCTTCGCCGGCATCGCCGGCACGGCGAGCCGCAGAGCCGGCCACCGCGTCGAGGCTCGCCTTCACGCCGGGAAGCGCCGTGTAGTTCGCGATCGCGTACACGCCTGCGTCGGCGGGCAGCCCCGCCCCGCCGGGCGCGCCGAGCGCGGCGAACACCTCGTCCATGCCCTCGACCAGCTGCGCCTCCACGCCCGCGTACTTCAGGCGCACCTGCAGGTCGTTGCGGCGGATGCCGCCCGCGAACACCACGCAGCCCCTCTGCGCCACCAGCTCCTCGAAGTCGATGTCCCAGATCCACGAGATGTCGCGCCCGTCGGCCTCCTTGTCGTTGATGAAGAACGCCACCGCCTTCGAGCGGGTGTCCTGCGCCACGATCTTGAGGTTTTGGTTGAAGCCCGTGGGGTTCTTCGCCAGGTTCAGCAGCACGCGCCGGCCGCCGACGACGTACTCCTGCAGGCGCCCGTTCTTCGGGTCGAACGCGTCGATGGCGCGCTGTACGGACGTCGGCTCGCAGCCGAGCAGGCGCGCGGCCACCGCGACCGCCATCAGGTTGTACACCATGTACGCGCCCGAGAAACCCGCGCTCACGCGGAACGAAGACGGCCCCTCGACCGCCTCGGCGTCGTCGGCAGCATACGTGCTGGCAGCGCTGGCGCCGCGCACGTCAACCGCAGCCGCGCCGGCGCCAACGCTCGCGGCGCCCTCCGCCTCCGCGCCCCCGGCCGCCCCCGGCCCCGCCAGCTCGAACGCAAGCCCGCTCGCGCCGAGCCGCACGTCGCGCGCAGCCCAGTCGAGGGCGGGACGCGCAAACCCGCACTGCGGGCAGCGGTACATGCCGAGCTGGCCGTACTGGCGAAACGCGTACTCGAACATCGACGAGCAGCGCTGGCACATGGTGGCGTCGGACACCACGTTCTGCTCAAGCCCCATGGAGGCTTCCACGCCGAACGCCACCGAGCGGGTGCGCTCGCGCCCCGGCAGGGCGGCCGCGCGCTCGGCGATCATGGCGCACAGCGGGTCGTCGGCGTTGTACACGAGCACCGTGTCCGGCGAGGTTCCCAGCGCCCCCACGATGCTGTCCTGGATGCGGTCGATCTCGCCGCAGCGGTCGAGCTGGTCGCGGAACAGGTTCAGCAGCACCACGTAGCGCGCCTGCAGGTGCGGCAGGATCTTCGCCAACCACAGCTCGTCGCTCTCGAACACGCCCCAGTCGGCGCCCCTGCTCTGCAGCATCACCGTGGACACGCCCGAGTCGAGGTTGGCGCCCGTGCGGTTGCACACCACGCTGCGGCCCGCGCGCTCGAGCACGTCGGCTATCAGGTTGGTCACCGTGGTCTTGCCGTTGGTGCCCACCACCACGACCGACCCCTCGCGCAGGCGCGGCGCCAGGTGCGCGATCAGCTTCGGGTCGACGTACAGCGCGATCTTCCCCGGCGTGTTGGCCGCCGGACGGTGGAAGACGCTCCTCAGCCCCCATGTGAGCACGGCGCCAACGCCCTTCGCCAAGCCGAACTGCATGCCCATGAACGCCCTCGATTCAAGCCTCGTACCTACCGCATGTCTTTTTAGTATAACCTGACCGGCTGAGAAGCCTTATAATCAACGCGATATACAGATCCATAGCTTGACAGGAACTACCCCGTGGATACCAGCCAGATCATCTCAGTCGTCGTATTCGTCGTGGCGCTCGGCCTCATCATCTCAGAGAAGGTTCACCGCGCGCTCGTAGCCATCGTCGGCGCCGTCGTGCTCATGGCCATAGGCGTCATCCCCTTCGAGACGGCCATCCACCACCTCGACTTCAACACGCTCGGCGTGCTGTTCGGCATGATGCTGTTCGTGTCGGTGGTGAAGCTCTCGGGTATCTTCGAGTACCTCGCCATCAAATGCGCCCACATCGCCAAGGGCGACCCGTGGAAGATCATGATGCTGTTCGTCATCCTCACCGCCGTGCTCTCGGCGTTCTTGGACAACGTGACCACGGTGCTGCTCATCGGCCCCATGACGCTCACGCTGTGCAGGCTGCTCAAGGTCGACCCCGTCCCGTTCTTCATCACCGAGATCATGGCGTCGAACATCGGCGGCACGGCGACGCTCATCGGCGACCCGCCCAACATCATGATCGGCTCGGCCGCAGGGTTCGACTTCGCCGACTTCATCATCTACGACGCTCCGGCGGTCGTGATCATCCTGGCCGTGATCATCGTGCTGTTCTACTTCCTGTACGGCCGCAAGATGAGCGCCGCGCGCAAGAAGAACAGCGGCGACGTGGTGTTCGACGTCATGGGGCTCAACCCGTCTGACTACATCGAGAACCGCCGCCTGCTGAGGATCTCGGTCGTCATGATCGTGCTCGTGGTGGTGGGCTTCATGTTCCACGGCGCGCTGGGCTGGGAGTCCTCCATCATCGCGCTGGGCGCGGCGGGGCTGATCCTGCTGATCTCGGGCGAGTCCATCGAGAAGGCGCTGCTGAACGTCGAGTGGACCACGCTGGCGTTCTTCGCGGGCCTGTTCATCATCGTGGGCGCCATGACCGAGACCGGCGTCATCGAGATGCTGGCCCAGGCGCTCATCGACGTGACCGGCGGCGACGTGTTCCTCACCATGCTCGTGCTGGTGTTCGCGTCGGCCATCGTCTCGAGCTTCCTGGACAACATCCCGTTCGTGGCCACGATGATCCCCATCCTGCTCACCATGGAGTCGTCCGGCATGGACGTCATGCCGCTGTGGTGGGCGGTGTCGCTCGGCGCGTGCCTGGGCGGCAACGGCTCGCTCATCGGCGCGAGCGCGAACGTGGTGCTCTCCGACATCTCGAAGAAGAACGGCTACGAGATCACCTTCGTCCAGTTCTTGAAGGTGGGCTTCCCGCTCATGATGGTGACCGTGGTCATCTCCGCCGTGTACCTGGTCATCCGCTTCCCCGTCGCGGGATACACGGCGTAAAGTTTTTGGGGACTGACCTAACTCCGATTTGGAAGGCGGGCCTTGGCCCGTCTGGGAAATCGGAGCGATGAACCTGAAAGGGTTCTCCACTATCCTTGCATTTGCGCGATCAGCAAGGAGAGGAGAACCCTTGAACGTGAATGATACAGCAAAGACGAGATCTGAGGCGGCGCGCTTGCTCGCGCCGATCTTCTTCGGCGTCCTCTGCGAAGAGGGAGCCGACTTCGAGTCCTTCGAGGGAAGGGCCGTGTCCATCGGCCGCGCCGTCATAGCGCAGGCCATGTCCATCGACATCGAAAGGCTCGACGCCGGGCTCTGCGCGGACCTGCCCGACGGCTGCAGTGTGCACGACAGGCGCGAGAAGACCCTCGCCACCGAGGTCGGCGACCTCAGCTTCGCCTACCGCCGCGTGCGCGACCGCTTCGGCAACACCGTCATCCCCTGCGCCGACGCGCTGGACCTTCCCTGGAACGCTCGCGTGTCGCCGGCTGCCAGGTCGTTTCTCGTCGAGGCCGGGGCCTGCGTCTCCTACCAGAAAGCCGCGAACCTGCTCGCCCGCAACGGGTCCCGCGTGAGCGCCACCACCGTCATGAACGCCCTGAGGCGCGCGGGCGAGCTCTGCGCAGAGGACGACGCGGCCCTTGCCGAGGAGCTGTTCGCGAACGGCGTGGTCCCGGATGCGGAGGTCGAGTCCGCCCAGCTGCTCGTCGAGGCCGACGGCACGTGGATCCGGCTGCAGGGCGCGCCCGGAAGCGGGCCCGAGCGCGTCGAGATAAAGGCGCTCGTCGCATACGGCTCCAAGGAGAGAGGCGGAGGCAAGACCAGGCGCGTCGACGCCGTCCACCACGGATGCGTCGCATCCCCCGGCGAGTTCTGGACGCAGGGCGTGGCCGCCATCGGCACGAGGTTCGACCTGTCCAAGGTCGAGGTCTGCCACCTCGGCACAGACGGCGAGGGCTGGTGCAAGCGCGGCGTCGACTTCCTCCCGTCGAGGATCGGCACCGCCGGCCACCTCGATCCGTTCCACGTGAGCCGCTGCGTGCTGTCGTGCTTCGACAGGGACGCCGCGAGGGGGGCGTGGCACGTGATGGACGTCGTGAACGACGGCGAGGCGGAGGAGGCCGCATGCCTGCTCGAGGCCATGAGGGACCTGGGGGTGGCGCGTCCCGGAAAGCGCACCGACCAGGTCATCGCCTACCTGCGCAACAACGCCGGCGTCATCGCCGCCGAGGGTCCCTCGCTCGGCACCATGGAGTCCGAGAACCAGCACCTCTACGGTGCCCGAATGGACAGCGTGCCCTGCGCGTGGTCGGCAGCCGGGGCCTCCGCGATGGCCCGCGTGATCAGCCGCCGCAGCTCGAGGCGCGAGGTGCCCCGCCTGACGAGGGCCCGGTCCGTCACCAGGCGCCGCGCCCGCAGAAGCGAGGGCAGGATCCTGGCGTCCCTCGAGGCCGGTGGCGCCAGCAAGGTGGTAAAATCCGTGGGCAGCGGCTACCTGCCGCCGCATCGCGCTTCGGTAACGGGATTGTCCGCCGAGGTGCGCTACGCGGCAGGACTCGATTCAGGAATGATCGCCATGCAGGGGTAAGTTGCCCCCATCAACTTCACGCCGTCACGGCGTAACGTTTTTGGGGAGGTATAGCGACTCCGGCGACGAGGGCAGCCGCCAGGCTGGCCGACGAGCCGGAGCGAGGCGAAGGGGGCTCCCCTAATCTCTTATCGACCAAGAATCGAGAAAGA
>NZ_JAAVTO010000035.1 GCF_013185065.1 Adlercreutzia sp. ZJ473
GGCGCCGCCGTGCTCGGCGCGGCCGGCGCGGCGGGCATGGCGGGCGCGGCGCTCGACCCGGAGGTCGCCCACGCGTGGGGCGGGCCCGTGGTGACCACGGCGCACTCCCTGTGCAACGCCTGCTCGAGCAAGTGCGGCTTCACCGCGTATGTGAGGGACGGCGAGATCGCCCAGGTGATCGGCGACGCGGGGCACCCTTATGCGAAGGGCAAGCTCTGCGCGCGCGGCTACGGCTACCTGCAGATCGCCACTTCTGAGGACCGCCTGACCGAGCCGCTCAAGAAGAACGAGAAGGGCGCCTTCGAGCCCATCAGCTGGGACCAGGCTTGCGCCGAGATCGCCGAGAGGGTCCAGGCCATCATCGACGAGGCCGGCCCGGAGGCGCTCGCCATGGTGCAGGACCCGCGCCCGTCCGGCAAGTACTACACCAAGCGCTTCATGAACGCGCTCGGCAGCGCGAACGTGTACACGCACGGCGCGGCGTGCAACCTGTCGAAGGAGGCAGGGTTCACGCAGGTCATCGGCACGGGGAACTACTCGTCCGACGTGGCGAACTCGAAGATGACCATGTTCATCGGTCGCAGCTACGCCGACGCCATCCGCCCGAGCTCCGTCTCCGCGCTGCAGAAGGCGCACGAGCGCGGCGCGCGCATCGTGCTCGTCGACCCGCGCTGCAACAACACCATCGCGTTCGCCGACGAGTGGGTGCCGATCAACCCCGGCACTGACCTGGCGCTCCTGCTGGGCATGTCGCACGTTCTGGTGACGCGCGGGCTCTACGACGCTGAGTACGTGGCGAAGAACGCGGTGGGCTTCGAGGAGTGGGCCGCCTCACTTGCCGCCTGCACGCCCGCCTGGGCGGAGAGCATCACGGGCATCCCGGCCGGCACCATCGAGCGGCTGGCCGTCGAGTTCGCCGACGCGGCGCCCGCGGCCTCCATCGAGCCGAGCTGGCGCGGGGCGTTCGGCTGCGCGTACGAGAACTCCGGCGAGACGGCGCGCGCGGTGTGCCTGTTCAACACGCTTCTGGGCTGCTGGAACCAGAAGGGCGGCGCGCTCTTCACGCCGAGCGTCTCGGTGGGCAAGCTCGACGAGGCGAAGTTCCCGAGCGTGCCGAAGGTCGAGGCGAAGATCCTGGGCTCCAAGGAGTACCCGCTCTCGCTCTCGAGCATGGGCTCGAACGTCTACGCGGCGCAGCAAGCGCACGCGGGCGTGATCAAGGGCATGTTCTTCTACAACTCCAACATGGCGGCGGGCTACTCCAACACGGCGTTCCTTGCCGAGGCGCTCGGCAGGCTCGACCTCATGGTGGTCGTGGACGTGCAGATGTCCGAGACCGCCCAGCTCGCCGACTACGTGCTGCCCGAGTGCAGCTACCTCGAGCGCCTGGAGCTGCCCGAGTTCATCGGCGGCAAGGTGCCGTGCGTGACGCTGCGCGACAAGGTGCTCGAGCGCGTGCACCCCGAGACGCGCAGCTGCGACGAGATCTTCTCCGAGCTGGCGCGCGCGTGCGGCGTGGGCGAGTACTTCGACTTCACGGTGGAGGAGCTCGCCGACGCGCAGCTTCAGACGGTGGGCCTGTCGCTTGAGACGCTGCGCCAGGCGGGCGGCACGGCGTCGTTCCCCGAGGCGGCGTTCGAGTACGGCAACACGCCGAAGTGGAAGACGCCCACGGGCAAGATCCAGTTCACGAGCGAGGCGTGCGCGGCGGCGGGGCTGTCGCCGTACCCGGTGTGGGTGGAGCCCGCGGTCATGCCCGACGGGGCGGCGGGCACGCTGCGCCTGGTCGGCGGCAAGCAGGCGCACATGAGCCACACCCAGACGACCAACATCGCCGACCTCATGCAGATCACGAAGGACTACGACCTCGACCGCGTGTGGCTCTCCGCCGACGTGGCGCAGCGCCTGGGCATCGCCGACGGCGACGAGGTGATCGTGTCCAACGAGTGCCACGAGGGGCGCGGGCGCGTCAAGGTGACGCAGCGCGTGAACCCCACGACCCTGTTCATGCCGAGCCACTACGGCTGCTCCTCGCCCGAGCAGCGCACGGCGTACGGCGTGGGCCTGCGTCAGATGGACTTCGTGCCCTTCCGCATCGAGCCGGGCTACGGCGGCATCTGCTCGCAGGAGGCGCTCGTCACGGTTAAGAAAGTAGGTGCATGATGGCACGCTATGGAATGTTGATCGATACGAAGAAGTGCATTGGCTGCTACGCCTGCCGCGTGGCCTGCCAGCGCCTCAACGGCCTTCTTCCCGACGAGAACTTCATCCGCTTCGAGGAGCGCGAGGAGGGCGTCTACCCGAGCGTGGCCGTGGAGCACGTGCCGCTGCAGTGCATGCACTGCGAGGACGCGCCGTGCGCGGCCGTGTGCCCCACGGGCGCCGCGCACATCGGGGCTGACGGCATCGTCGCCGTCGACCAGGGCCGCTGCATCGGCTGTCTGTACTGCATGGCGGCGTGCCCCTACCAGGTGCGCGTGCGCAACTCCGAGACGGGCGCGGTGGACAAGTGCCGCTTCTGCGTGGTGGCCGCGCACGAGTCGGGCACGCAGACGTGCAACTGCGTGGACGCGTGCCTCACCGACGCGCGCATCTTCGGCGACTTGGACGATCCCGGAAGCGAGATCTCCCGCGCCATCGCCGAGACGCACGCGGTGCCCATCGTGGCTGACCTGACCAAGACCAAAGTATTCTACGTGAGGTGATTGAGATGACGTTCGAACCTATCTGGGATGTCATTATCGCGTGCTACCTGTTTCTGGCGGGATTGGGCGGTGGCGCGTTCATCACCTCGACCTTCTTGAGGTGGCGCCATCCCGAGGCGGTGAACATGATTCGCATCGGGCGCGTGATCGCCCCGGTGGTCGTGATGATCGGCCTCGTGCTGCTGATGTTCGACGCCACGGCGGGCCTCCAGAACCCGCTGCGCTTCGCGCTGCTGCTCACCAACTTCGGGTCGGTCATGACCTGGGGCGTGGTGTTCCTCGGCGCCTTCATGGTGGTGTCGCTCGTGGTGGCGGCGCTCGACCTGACGCGGCGGCGCGTGCCGTTCCCCCTCGACCTGGCGGGCGCGGTGCTCGGCCTGTGCGTGGCGGTGTACACGGGCTGCCTGCTCGGCGTGTGCAAGACGTTCCCCTTGTGGAACAACGCGATGCTTCCCATCCTGTTCCTGGTGTCGGCCGTGTCGACCGGCATGGCGGCGGTGCTGGTGGTCGCCATCGTCAAGCACCCCGAGGAGTTCAATCGCGTGGGCGTGCTGAAGAAGTTCCACTTCTGCCTGCCGATCATCGAGCTCGTGCTGGTGGCGAGCCTGCTGTTCGTCACGGCCAACGCGGCGTCGGTCGCGGGTTGGAACTCGGTCATGCAGCTGGTGGCCGGCGACTACGTGCTGGCGTTCTGGTTCTTGTTCGTGCTGGTGGGGCTCGTGGGACCCACGGCGCTGGAGACGTGGCTCTTGTTCTTCAGCCCGCGCGAGTTCGAGGAGTCGCGTCGCGCGCACTGGATCAGCTTCGCCTCCGATGCCGGCGTGCTGGTGGGCGGCTTCGTCCTGCGCCTGCTCGTGCTGGTGGCGGCCCTGCCCGTGACGATGACGGTGCCGTGGCTCTAACTCCCGCGGCTCCGGCTCCCGTGGCTCTCGCCCGGCACCTGCGGCCCTAGCCCTCGTGGCTCTCGCCCGGCACCTGCGGCCCTAGCCCTCGTGGCTTTCGCGAAGCAGCTCCCTCTCTCCTTGTCAGGCGCCCCGCGGCTTCGGCTGCGGGGCGCCGCTCGTTTGGGGCGGCGGCAGCGGGCTCGAGCGTTACCTGCGGAAAGAGGTTGACAAAGCCCACTTAACAACTAGACTTTAATGCAGTGCAGCGAAGATGGGCTCATCTTCGTGCGGGCTTTCGCGCCGGATTCCGATTAGAATGAACGCATCACGAAAGAGGGAGGATGCATCCATGACCGTTTACCGCAACGTGGCCGAGCTCATCGGCCGCACGCCGCTCGTCGAGCTCGCCAACTTCGAGAAGAACAACGACTTGGCCGCCACCATCGTGGGCAAGGTGGAGTACTTCAACCCCGCCGGCTCGGTGAAGGACCGCATCGCGAAGGCCATGATCGACGAGGCCGTGGCCGCCGGCAAGATCGACGGCGACACCGTGCTCATCGAGCCCACCTCGGGCAACACCGGCATCGGCCTGTGCGCCCTCGCGGCCATGCGCGGCAACCGCATCATCATCACCATGCCCGAGACCATGTCGGTCGAGCGCCGGCGCCTCATGCAGGCGTACGGCGCCGAGCTCGTGCTCACCGACGGCGCCCAGGGCATGAAGGGCGCCATCGCGCGCGCCGAGGAGCTGGCCGCGGAGATCCCCAACTCGTTCATCCCGTCGCAGTTCACGAACCCGGCGAACCCCGCCGCGCACGAGGCCACCACGGGCCCCGAGATCTGGGAAGGCACCGAGGGCAAGGTGGACATCCTGGTCGCGGGCGTGGGCACGGGCGGCACCGTCAGCGGCACGGGCCGCTACCTGAAGGCGCAGAACCCCGCCGTCCGGGTGGTGGCCGTGGAGCCGGCGGGCTCGCCGGTGCTCTCCGAGGGGCGCGCGGGCGCGCACGGCATCCAGGGGATCGGCGCGGGCTTCGTGCCCGAGACGCTCGACACGGACGTCTACGACGAGGTCATCGCCATCGAGAACGAGGAGGCCTTCGCCGCCGGCCGCGAGCTCGCCGCCCATGACGGCCTGCTCGTGGGCATCTCCTCGGGCGCGGCCGTGGCCGCCGCCGCCAAGCTGGCGCGGCGCCCCGAGAACGCGGGCAAGACCATCGTGGTGATCCTCCCCGACACGGGCGAGCGCTACCTCACCACCGCCATGTTCGACTTCGGGGAGTAGCGCCGAGGGGCGCCGAGGGCGGCGTCCCCGCTGACCCGCGTCCGCGCCCTGCCCCTACTCCTCGTACAGCCCTGCGAGCGCGCTGGTGAGCAGGGCGAGGTAGGCCTCGCAGCCGTCGACGCCGGTGAGGTGGGTGCCGTCCCCGTCGAAGTACTCGTCGTGGTTGGCGCTCGCCGCGTGCCAGTCGACGAGCTCGACGTTGTCGCGCTCGGCGGCGGCTTGCGCGAGCAGGGCGTTGTTGTCGGCCTCGAGCGGCTGGGGCGTGCGGATGTTCACGAGGAGCACCCGCTTGTCGGCGGGCACCGCGTCGAGCATCGCCGCGACTTGCTCGGGCGTGGTGACGCCGTTCGTCCCGATGCTGAGCACCACCACCGGCCCGTCCCAGCCCGCGTCGACGTGCTGCTGGTAGACCTCGGGCACGGCGCTGGCATGGCGGCTGATGACGGCGTCGAGCGTGGCGTTCGGGAACGCCTCGCCGAAGTACCCGTAGCCGCCGTCGTCAGCCAGCGCGCGGCTCACCGAGTCGCCGATCATGAGGAAGCTCGTGTTGCGGGCCTTCTCCTCGGGCGTCTCGCCGGGCGTCTCGGCGAGCATCTGCTCGACGGTCAAGGGCTCCTCCTCCGCTCCGGCGTCGGCGTCCGACTCCGTGCCTGCCCCGGCCCCTTCCTCGCCGCCGTCGCCCAGCTGCGCCTGGGTGGGGTCGACGCCCTCCTCCATGAGGTAGCCGCCCGTCTGCGTGGCGGTCGGCGGCACCACGACGCAGCACGTCACGGCAGCCAGCAGGAGCGCCGCGGCAGGGCCCGCCTGCAGGGCGTGCTCCCTCAGGCTCTCGACCCACGTGACCTCGCCCGCGCGCACCTGCTTCACCACGCGCCCGATGGCGCCGTGGCGGATGGGCGTCTCGACGAAGTAGTACGAGAACGCCGAGACCGCCACGATCACCGCGACTTGCCCCAGGTAGGCGTACCACGGCGTGGTGCCCGTGAAGTTCTGCGGGTTCATGAGCAGGAGCAGCGGGTAGTGCCACAGGTAGATGCTGTAGGAGAGCTTGCCCACCCACACGAGCGGGCGCAGCGCGAAGAAGCGCGCCACCAGGTTCGCCGGGTCCACGAGCGCCAGGATGAGCACGCCGGTGAGCAGCGACAGGATGAGGATGCCGCCGTAGTACAGAAACGGCGAGTAGCCGCTGACGAAGGCCATCATGGCGAGGATGCCCGCGAGCGCCGCTGCGCCCAGCGCGCCGACGAGCTTGCGCTGCGAGGCGCCGAGCGCTCGCCGCCCGCGCCCGCACACGCGCGCCGCGGGGAACTCAAACGCCAGCCATGCGCCTATGAGCAGGGAGAACGCACGCGTATCAGTGCCGTAGTACACGCGGCTCGGGTCGCCCTGCGGGTCGTAGAGCACGCACATCAGCAGCGCCGAGACGGCGCATGCCGCCAGGATGCCGCGCTGGATGCTCTTCTTCCTCACGCGGCGGCGGAACAGAAGCAGCAGCACGGGCGGCCAGATGAGGTAGAACTGCTCCTCGATGGCCAGCGACCAGAAGTGCGTGACGGGGGAGGGCGCCCCCATGGCCTCGAAGTAGCTGAGGTCCTGGAAGACGTACCACCAGTTGGTGAACCAGAGCAGAGCTGCGACCAGGTCGTTCCGCAGCTTGGTGAGCATGTCGGGCGCGAACGCGGCCGTGAGCACGGCGGTGCCCGCCAGCACGAACGCGATGGCGGGGAACAGGCGCCTCACGCGCCGCAGCCAGAACCGCGGCAGGTTGATGGTCTTGCTCTCGCCCCACTCGCGGATGAGCAGCCCCGTGATGAGGTAGCCCGAGAGCACGAAGAAGATGGTGACGCCCAGAAGCCCGCTCGGCAGGAAGGCCGCGTCCATGTGGTACAGCAGCACCGCCGCGACGGCCAGCGCGCGCAGGCCGTCGAGGGCGGGTATGTAGCGTGACTTCGAGCTCATGACGAAGACGGTCCCCCCAGTGATTCTTGATGTTAGCGCAAGCTCTCATTCTACACGTCGCGAAGGGGAAGACAACGCTTGTCACAAGGTTGTGCTCTATTCGCTTCTCAGGGCCTCCACCGGGTCCTTGCGGCTGGCGCTGCGCGAGGGCAGAAGGCCGGCGACGAAGGTGAGGAATACGCTGATCAGCACGAGCACCGCGGCGGCCTGCCAAGGCAGCTGCGCCACGTCGGGCACGTCGAACAGCGCGAGCACGATGGCGCTCGCGGGGATGCACCCCAGCGCGGTGATCCCCACGCCGAGCAGACCCGACACCAGGCCCTCGATGATCGTCTCGGCGTTGAACACGCGCGAGATGTCGCCCTTGCTCGCGCCGATGGCGCGCAGGATGCCGATCTCCTTCTTGCGCTCGAGCACGCTGATGTAGGTGATGACGCCGATCATGATGGAGCTCACCACGAGCGAGATGGCCACGAACGCGATGAGCACGTAGCTGATCATGTCGATGATCGTGGTCACCGAGTTCATGAGCGTGCCCACGATGTCGGTGTAGGTGATCGCCTTGTCCTCGGCGCCCTCGGCCTTCATGCGGTCGTTGTACGCGTCGAGGATGCTGATGATCTCCTGCTTGCTCTCGAAGTCAACGGGGTAGATGTCGATGCTGCTCGGCTTGTCGAGGTTCGCGTACCCCAGCTTCACCAGGTTGTTGTCGAAGGAGTGCTCCTCGGTGGTCATCATCGACATGATGAGCTCGGTGAGCTCCTCCTCGCTGAGGTTGAGCTGGAACGCGTTGGCGAACGCGTCGGCGTCGATGCTCATGGCGGAGGCCATGTTGGCCGAGAGCTGCGCCATGGAGCGCTCCATGGCTGCGTTGACCTGCTGCTCGAGCGTGCTGGCCATGCTGGCCGTCATCACGGTCATGGCGTTCTTCAGGTATGCCTGGACGGCCGTCTGCAGCTGTGCCTGCAGCTGGGTGGTGACGGCCTGCTGGATCGCGGGGACGAGCTGGTTCTTCAGCTGCGCGCTGACCTTGTCCTGCAGCTGGGTTTGCAGCTGCTTGGCCAGGTCGGCTTGAAGGCCGGACGTATTGATGCTGCCCGCGATGGCGGCTTGTATGACGTCTTGCTGCGCGGTCAGGTAGTCGTCCAAGGCGGTCTTGTAGTCGCCGTCGTACTTCTTCGCGTTCTCGGGGTCGAGGTACCATGCCGAGAACCCTTGCATGACCTTGCCCAAGGAGGCCGACAGCTTCGCCGTGTCGACCTTCACCGCGTCGCTGTTGACCTTGAGGTCAAGCCCGCTGAGGTCGAGCTTCAGGTTGCTCAGGTCAAGCCCCGCGCTCGGGTCGATCTTGATGCTCGACGCGTCGAAGGGCGGCAGCGACGCGGGGTCGATGCTCACGCCGGACAGGTCGAGCGACATGCCCGACATGCCGGCGGAGAGCTTGCTCTCGTCGATGCGGAAGGCCGACTGCAGCGCGGACTCGTCGACGCTGAACATCGAGTTCATGTCGAAGCCCGACTCGCCCTCGCCTTCCTCCTCCTCGGCGAAGGTCTTGCCGTTGAACACGTCGACGTCGGGGTCGGCCAGCTGGTCTTGGACGATCTGCGTCGCGGCGGCCTGCTCGATCAGATGGCGCGTGAGCTCGGGCGTGTAGAAGATGCCCGAGGAGAGCGCGGTGGCCGTGGCCTCGGGCCGCGGCTGCACGATGCCTGAGATCACGAGGTCCTCGCCGCCGTTCACGAGCTCGGTCATGAAGGCGTCGTCGTCGGACTTGTCCACCCACACGTCGTAGTCGGCGTCATAGCGGTAGAAGTCGGCGGCGTTCACCAGCTTGAAGCGCATGGCGAGGATGTCGTCGTAGGTGATGTCGATGTCCTCGAGGTCGACCACGACCTCCTCCTCGTTCATGAACTGGTCCACCATGCCCTTGAGCTCCTCGGGGTCGCGCAGGCCGAGCACGTAGGACAGGAAGTCGCTGATGTTGCCGTTCGCCGTGAGCACGAGCACGCACTCGTTGTAGCGCTCGGGCCAGCGGCCGGCCACGACGTCGTATTGCTCCTCCACGATGGAGGAGTTGCCCATCATCTCGGCGAACATGTCGGTTGACATGGACATCGACATCAGGCTGTTGCCCGCGTAGGCCGACGACCCCATGCCCATCGACGAGAACGACGTGTCGGGGTTCACCTGCCGCACGCCGTTCGAGGTGTCGGCGTCGAAGATCTGCGGGGTGACGTTGTAGCCGTAGTCGATGGAGCTCGTGTGCTGCTCGATGCCGCTCTCCCCGCTGTCGAGGTAGGACTTGAGCGAGGCCAGGTCGTTGCTCGCGATGCTCGAGAGCATGCGCGTGATCATGGGCGTCTCGCCGATGGAGCCGTCTGTGCTCTCGCCGTCCGCGGCCGCGCCTTCGCCGGCGCCTGCGCCCTCGTCCGCGCCGCCTTCGCCTTCTGCGTCCGCGCCGTCATCGCCGCCGGCCATGTTCGACACCATCATCGACGTCATGTCGAGGCCGGTGGACATGATCTGCAGCGGGTACACCGACAGCGTCTCCTCCTCGACCGACTTGATGTAGTTGTTCACGCCGTTGGCCAGGGCGAGGATGGCCGCGATGCCGATGATGCCGATGGAGCCGGCGAAGGCCGTCATGATGGTGCGGCCCTTCTTCGTCATGAGGTTGTTGAACGACAGCGACAGCGCCGTGAGGAAGCTCATCGAGGTGCGGCGCACCTGCTTGCTCGACAGGCGCATGTCCTCGGGGCCCGGCTCGAAGGGGTCGGAGTCGCTCACGATGACGCCGTCGGCCAGGTTCACGATGCGCGTGGCGTACTGCTCGGCGAGCTCGGGGTTGTGCGTGACCATGACCACGAGGCGGTCGCGCGCGATCTCGGTCAAGAGGTCCATGATCTGGACGCTGGTCTTGGAGTCGAGGGCACCCGTGGGCTCGTCGGCGAGCAGGATCTCGGGGTCGTTGATGAGGGCGCGCGCGATGGCCACGCGCTGCATCTGCCCGCCGGAGAGCTGCGAGGGCTTCTTGTTCACGTGGTCGGCGAGCCCCACCTGGGCGAGCGCGACGCGGGCGCGCTCGCGTCGCTCGTCGCGCGACACGCCCGACAGCGTGAGCGCGAGCTCGACGTTGGCCAGGATGGTCTGGTGCGGGATGAGGTTGTAGCTCTGGAAGACGAACCCCACGCGGTTGTTGCGGAAGGCGTCCCAGTCGCGGTCCTTGTACTGCTTGGTGGAGATGCCGTCGATGATGAGGTCGCCGGTGTCGTAGTGGTCGAGCCCGCCCACGATGTTGAGCATGGTGGTCTTGCCCGAGCCCGAGGGGCCGAGGATCGCCACGAACTCGTTGTCGCGGAAGGAGACGGACACGTCGTCGAGGGCGACCTGCGTGAAGTCGCCGGTGGTGTACTCCTTGTGGATGTGCTGAAGCTGAAGCATGCGCGCGCCTTTCGTTCGTAGCGCTATTGTCCCGCATGTCGGCGCGACGCGGAAGTGACATGCGTCACGTGCTTCGGCGGGCGCGGCTGCGGGGCGGTCGTTTCTCGAAGGGTATTTTAGTTGCTAAAGTGAGAGGGCCCTGGCGCGGCGGCAAAACTCCACAAGCCTTGCGCGCGTCTTGGGTGCGCGCAAGGCTTGTGACGTGGCGCGTTGCGCTCGCGCGACCCCTCCCCAGATCTGCTTTCTTTGCGGCAGGGGGGAATAGTCCTCCCGTTCGCAGCACGGCGGCGCTATGATGGGCGCGTACGCAAACCATGAGCTGCACGATCAAGGAGGAACATCCCCATGGACGCACGTGTCTACGAGCTTATCAACGACCAGATCAACAAGGAGCTGTACTCGGCTTACCTCTACCTGTCCTTCGCTGACTACTACGAGGACGAGGGCCTCGACGGCTACGCCAACTGGTACATGATCCAGGCGCAGGAGGAGCGCGACCATGCCCTCATCTTCCGCAAGTACCTGATCGAGAACGGCGAGAGCGTGAAGCTGCTCGCCATCGACCAGCCCGACAAGACGTTCTCCAACCACCTCGAGCCGCTTGAGGCGGGCCTCGAGCACGAGGAGTACGTGACCTCGCTCATCAACGGCATCTACGCCGCCGCCGTCGAGGCGAACGACTACCGCACGCAGAAGTTCCTCGGCTGGTTCATCGACGAGCAGCTGGAGGAGGAGGACACCGCGCGCGGCATGATCGACAAGATGAAGCTGTTCGGCGACGACGCCCGCTCCCTCTACGAGCTCAACCAGGAGTACGCGGCCCGCACGTACACCACCCCCTCGCCGCTCGCGGGCGAGTAGGCTGCGAGAGCCGCGAGGGCCGCGACGCTTCGGCGCTTGACAGACGCGTGACGAAAGGCCGGGCTCGCCCGGCCTTTTCGGTATGATGGGACGTTGAGGAAGGCTGCGCGGCGGCGCGAAGCGCGGTGCGTGTTGGTCGGAGGTGCGAAGCGCGGCGCGCGGCCGGCGGCGCGGATGCGCGAAGGATTCGGGAGGTGCGAGCATGGAGCAGGCGCTTTTGTGGGCGGCATGCGGAACGGGGTTCACGTTCCTGATGACGGCGCTCGGCGCGTCGACGGTGTTTCTGATGCGCGGGCGCACGAGCGCGATGGCGCAGCGCGTGTTCCTGGGGTTCGCCGCGGGCATCATGATCGCGGCCTCGGTGTGGTCGCTGCTCATCCCCGCCATCGAGCAGGCCGCCGAGACGGGCGGCGAGGCCATGAGCTGGGTGCCCGCCGCAGGCGGCTTCGTGATCGGCGTGGCGTTCCTCATGGCGTTGCACGCGGCGCTGCCGCACCTGCACCCGGGCGCCGCGTCACCCGAGGGCCGGCCCTCGAAGTGGGGGAGGCCGACGCTTCTGTTCACGGCCGTCACGCTGCACAACATCCCCGAGGGCATGAGCGTGGGCCTGCTGTTCGCCATGGCGGGCCTCACGGGCGACGCGGCGACGTTCGGCATGGCCACGGCGCTCGCCGTCGGCATCGGCATCCAGAACGTGCCCGAGGGCGCGGCGGTGGCGCTGCCGCTTCTGCAGGAGGGCATGAGCGCCCCGCGCGCCTTCCTGATGGGAGCGCTCTCGGGTGTGGCCGAGCCGGTGTTCGGCGTGGGCGTGGTGCTGTTCGCGAGCCTGGTCATGCCGTTCATGCCGTGGATGCTCGCCGCGTCGGCGGGCGCGATGATGTACGTGGTGGTGGAAGAGCTCATCCCCGAGTCCCACCTGGGCGAGCGCGAAGGAGCCGGCCTGCGGGCGAGCGCCGGGACCCTCGCCGTGATGGCCGGCTTCCTCCTCATGATGGTTCTCGACGTGTCCCTCGGGTAGGGAGCGGGGCTGCAGCGGAAGCTCAAAACAGCCAGCTTGAGCTGATGTGCGGCGAAGCGACAATGCAGAGAAGCCCACCGCATATCGCGATGGGCTTCTCTGTCGTCAGGGCTCTCGGGCGAAAATCGCGCGCGACGCAGGCGAGCGAGGCTAGGACCTGTCGGAGCCTTCGCCGGGGTTCTGGGGCGCGGGCTGCGGCTGTGCGACAGGCTGCGCGTAGGGCTGCGCAGCAGGCTGCGCGACGGGCTGCGGGACGCCGTAGGCTTGTTGGTAGCTCGTCGGCTGCGGCGCGGGCTGCGCGTAGGGCTGCGCAGGCTGGGGCTGGCCGTACTCGGGCGCGCCGTATCCCGGCGCCGGGTACCCGACGGGCGCGCCGTGCCCCGGCATGGCGCCTGGCGCGGCGTATCCCTGGGCGGCGCCGTATTCCGCCGGCGCGTTCTTGTCCTTGTTGGCGTAGACGGCGGCGATCACCATCAGCACGCACGTGATGACGCGGCCGCTGAGCAGCGCCGCCACGGCGCCGGCGATGCCCCAGCCGAACACGCGCCCGAGCTTCTCGCGCACGTCCGCGCCGCGCAGGCCGATGATGCCGGCCGCCAGCGTCACCGCGGCGCACAGGATTCCCCAGACCAGCGTCACGGCACCCATGATCAGGCCGAAGTTCGTCCAGCCCATGAGTTCTCTCTCGTCGAGGTACCCGTCATGGTAGGCGTCGTACCCGTGGGCGGGCATCGCGTGGTCAACGTGGCCGAGCGAGTAGCCGAAGATCTCGGAGCTGTGCTCGTTGACGAAGGCTCCGCCTACGCCGAGCGCGAACAAGCCTATCACGCAGCCGATGAGGCTGATGGCGGAGAAGACGATGACGGCGATGCTCAGGCCCTTGATGGTCTTTGAGTGATTGGTCTGCATGCAGGTTCCTTTCGAGAAGGGGGATATGAGCCAGTATACTAAAGCCGCCGCCGGGAAACGCCCGGCGGCTTGTCGATAACATAGGAAGAAACGCAGGCGCCATCTCGTGACGTCGGCATGGGGGCGGCAACGACCGCCCGCGCCCGCGCCTCGTGCGTCTGCGTCAGCAGAAGAAGGAGCGCTCATGGAGAACTTCGAGTTCGTGTCGCCGACAAAGTTCGTGTTTGGCCGCGGCGTGGAAACCCAGATCGGCGAGAAGCTCGCCCAGGAAGGCGCGCGCAAGGCGCTCGTGCACTTCGGCGGCCAGTCCGCCCGGCGAAGCGGGCTTGTCGACCGCGTGTGCGCGTCGCTCGACGCGGCGGGCGTCGAGCACGTCGAGCTCGGCGGCGTGCGCCCGAACCCCGAGATCACGCTCGTGCGCGAGGGCGTGGCGCTCGCCAAGCGCGAAGGCGTCGACTGGGTGGTCGCCGTCGGCGGCGGCAGCGTGATCGACTCGGCGAAGGCCATCGCCAACGGCGCGTGCATCGACGGCGATGTGTGGGAGCTCTTTGAGACGAAGCGCCCGAACCCCGACGTGCTGCCCATCGCTGTGGTGCTCACCATCCCCGCGGCGGGCTCGGAGGGCTCGAAGAACACGGTGATCAGCAACGACGCGCTCGGCCGCAAGACCGGCTACGGCAACGACCGCCAGCGCCCGCGCCTGGCGTTCATGAACCCGGAGCTCACCTTCACGCTGCCGGCGTTCCAGACGGCCGCGGGTCTCACCGACATGTTCTGCCACCTGCTCGAGCGCTTCTTCGACGACGTGGGCGCGGTGCCGGTGACGGACAACCTCAACCTCTCGCTCATGAGGACCGTGCGCGCCGAGGCGCCGCGCGTGCTCGCCGACCCCGAGGGCTACGACGCGCGTGCCAACGTCATGTGGGCGGGCATGCTCTGCCACCAGGGCCTCGCCGGCGTCGGCCGCCACGAAGACTGGGCCACCCACGCGCTCGAGCACGAGCTGTCGGCCTTCGACACCTCCATCACGCACGGCGCGGGCCTCGCGGTGATGTTCCCCGCGTGGATGGAGTACGTCTACGACGCGAACCCCGCGCGCTTCGCCTTCTACGGGCGCGAGGTGTTCGGCCTGTCCCCGACGGGGGACGCAGAGGCTGACGCGCTGTCGGCCATCGACGAGACGCGCGCGTTCTTCGCGTCGCTCGGCATGCCTACCACGCTCGAGGAGCTCGGCATCGGCGAGGAGGAACTCGACGGCGCGCTCGAGAAGATGCTCCTCACGTTGCGCGCCAACAAGGGCGAGGCCTTCGGCAGCTTCAAGAAGCTCACCGCCGACGACGCCCGCGCCATCTATCGCCTCGCGCTCTAGCGAACACGCCTGCGGCCGCCCGCTAGGGATTGCGGGGTCACCGGGGGTGGGAGCAGAGCTCAGTCGCTCGGACGGTCCTGCTCGCACGGAAGCGCCGCCGGCGCTTCCGGCTCGTGCGGAACTCGCTTGGTGAGCACCGCTCCCACCCCCGGTGACCCCGTATGCTTTCAGCGCGCAGCCCGCTGATGGACGAGACCGAGAACGAGGAAGTCATCCTTGTTCACCGGCACGTAGATCACATCGAAAGGCGCGATGCTTATCTTGCGCGCCTCGGCCCCGAAGCTTCGCTTGAGCCCGGCAGGCACCTCGCGCGAGCCGAGCACGGGGACATAGGGCAGGAGCTCTATCGCCTCGAAGATGGCATCCTCGAGATGCTGCGTCCTCACCTGGAGCATGTCCTCGAGAAAGTTCTCGGTGAATATGATGTCGCTCATTGCGTGGCCCGCATGGCAGCCAGCTTCGCGCGCGCGGCGTCAGCCCCCACGACGTAGCGCCCCTCTTCGTAGTCGCGCGTCCCCCGGGCGATCACCGAAGCGACCGATGCCTCGTAAAGCGCCTCTTCGACAGCGCTTTTCACCCTGCGTTCAAACGCCTCCTCGGAGGCGAAGATCCATGCGGCCACCCCGTTCTCCGTTATGCGAACGACATCCTCGCTCGCCGCCTCCTTGACCTTGGCCTGCTGCTTGGTGAGAGCCGTGATGGGAAAGATCGCCTCCATAGCCGCTCCTTGTCAATGCTATAGTCAGATTATTCTCTGATTATAGCATGCATGGAAGAACTGCGTGCACTAGTCAAAAAACTGCACGATACGCGCGGCTGCAAGAGCGCTCGAGCGCATCGTGTTCAGCCTTCTAGGGCCTTCGTAACGTCAAGAGCTTGTTTTCTACGGCTCGCGATCTGGTACGCTCATTGACATCCGCCGGAGTTGACGGACGGCCGCAGCCTGCGGTGATACTAGTTTTGGCAAGTTTTCGCTACCAGTTTTGGCAATTGACCCGACCGACCAAATGCCGGCCGCCTGCGGCCGCCGAGGCTAGCGGGCGGCTGCGGCGTGCCCGAAGGGGCGCGGGTTTGCGGCGCTAGTCGTTGCCGCCTACGATGCCGTTGACGATTCCCGACACGATGGAGATCACGATGGCGGCCACGAACCCGCTGCCGAAGGTGGCGATCTCGAAGCCGACGTTGAACAGGCCGTTCGCCAGCCAGGCGGAGAGGTAGAGCACGGCGGTGTTCACCACGAGGTAGAACAGCCCCAAGGTGAGCACCGTCACGGGCAGCGAGAGCACCTGCAGGATGGGCTTCAGCGACATGTTGATGAGCGCGAGCACGAGCGCCAGAAGCGCGATGCTCGCCCACGAGTCGCTGCCCAGCACGTCGATGCCGGGCACGAGCCACACGGCGGCGGCCACGGCGACGGCGGTTACGATCCAGCGGAGGATGAAGTTCATGGAGCTTCCTTTCGCGAAGGGGTTTGGTCCACTATAGCAAAGTGATGTGAAAGCTCCTTGCGCGAAGCAGCGCGGTAACCGATGTGACAAAATGGTAAGCATGGAAAAGAAGAACGCACCACAACGCAACAGCAAGCGCCCCGCGGCGAGCGTGAAGGGCAAACGCTCCCAGGCCAAGGCGCCGGGTGGCAAGCCTGCGAAGGGCAAGGCGCCGAAGGGGGGCGCGGGCAAGCCCGGCGCGAAAGCCGTGAAGCGCGCGAGCGCGAAGGCGCCGGCGGGATCTGGAAGGGTCAAGGACCAGGCCAAGGCGCCGGGCTGCAAGCTCTGCGCGGTGTTCGGGCGCTGCGGCGGCTGCAGCCTGCTCGACATGCCCTACCGCGCGCAGCTCATCGAGAAGCAGCAGCTTGTGATCGACCTGTTCGCGCCGCTTGCCAACCTCACGGCGCTGCGCCCCATCCTCGGCATGGACGACCCCTTCCACTACCGCAACAAGGTGGTGTCGCCCTACGCGCCGGGCCGCAAGGCCGCCGCGCAGCCGCGCCGCGGCAAGGCGGCCGCGCGCCCGCAGGCACGCCGCGAGATCCTCACCGGCATGTACGCCAAGGGCACCCACCAGCTCATCCCCACCGACACCTGCGCGCTCGAGAACGAGACGGCCAAGGCGATCACGCTCGTGGTCCGCGACCTCATGCGCCGCTGGGACATCGCGCCTTACGACGAGGACACGGGGGAGGGCTTCATGCGCCACTGCGTGGTGCGCGTGGGGCACTCGAGCGGCGAGGTGCTCGTGACGCTCGTGACCAACGACGACGAGTTCCCCTCGTCGAAGTCGTTCTGCCGCGAGCTCACCCGCCGCGCGCCGGCTATCACCACCGTGGTGCAGAACGTGAACACGCGCCAGACCAACGTGATCCTCGGCGAGAAGGAGCGGGTGCTCTTCGGCCCCGGGTTCATCCTCGACGAGCTGTGCGGCCTGAGCTTTCGCATCTCGTCGCACTCGTTCTACCAGGTGAACGTCGCGCAGACCGAGGTGCTCTACCGCGAGGCCGTGGCGCTGGCCGACCTGCGCGGCAGCGAGACGGTGATCGACGCCTACTGCGGCACGGGCACCATCGGGCTCGTGGCGGCGCGCGCCGGCGCCGGGCGCGTGATCGGCGTGGACAACGTGGAGTCGGCCATCCGCGACGCGCAGCAGAACGCGCGGCACAACCGCATCGACAATGCCGAGTTCATGGCGCTCGACGCGAGCGCGTTCATGGCCGCGCTGGCCGTGAAGCGCGCAGGGGACGAGCGCGAAGACGGCGCGGCCTTGGCGGACAGGTCCAACGCGGCCCCGGCGGACGCTTCCGCAACGTCGGCGGGGGCTCCCGCTGACGACCTCGTCCTCATGATGGACCCGCCGCGCGCGGGCTCCACCGAGCGCTTCCTGGACGCGGCCGTGCGCCTGGCGCCCTCGCGCATCGTGTACATCTCGTGCAACCCCGTCTCGCAGGCGCGTGACGTGGCGTACCTCGTAGAGCGCGGCTACCGCGTGGAGGTGGTGCGGCCGGTCGACATGTTCCCGCACACCGACCACGTGGAGTGCATCTGCAAGCTGGTGCGCGCGTGAGGCGTCCTGCCTCGGGGTTCTGCGGTTGAAAGTGAGATTTGAACATGGGTGAAGGAAAAGCAAGCGAAACCATCGCGGCGCGCGTGATCGAGCAGGCGCGGCGCACCATGGCCGACCACGCGCTGGCCGGCCCCGACACGGCGGCCCTGCTCATGGTGTCGGGCGGGTCGGACTCCACGGCGCTCGCCTACGTTGCGTCCGAGCTGCGCGCGCAGGGCGCCCTCGGCGTGCTCGCCATGCTGCACGTGAACCACAAGCTGCGCGGAGAGGACGCTGACGACGACGCGCGCTTCGTGGCCGAGCTCGCCCACGCGCTCGACATCCCGCTGTTCCAGTGTGAGATCGACATCGCCGCCGAGGCTGCGCGCACGCACGAGAACGTGGAGGCCGTGGCGCGCCGCGAGCGCTACCTGGCCGCGAACGAGGCGCTGCGCTCGATGTGCCAGCACGAGGCGTATCCGCTGGCTGACGGGCGCATCTTCACGGCGCACACCGCCGACGACCGCATCGAGAGCTTCTACATGCGCTCCATCGTGGGCACGGGCCCCGGGGGCTTCCGCTCCATGCGCTACCGAAACGGCCCGGTGGTGCGCCCCATGCTCGACCTCACGCGCGACGAGCTGCGCTCTTACCTGCACGAACGCGAGCGCGCGGGGCAGCGCGCGGTGTGCGACGCGGCCGGCGAGCTCTGGCGCGAGGACGCCACCAACGCCCACACCGACCGCTTCCGCGCCTTCGTGCGCCACAACATCGTCGCGCGCGCGAAGGAGTGGGACGAGCACATGCCCGCCACGCTCACGCGGTCGATGAACCTCATCGCCGACGAGGACGACATGCTCGAGGAGATGGCCGCGCGCCTGGTTGAGGAGCAGGCGGCGTGGGCGGCCCAGGACGAGGCGTGGGGGATCGACCTCACGGAGGGCTTCGTGCTGCAGCCCGGCTTCGGCGCCTCCCCGCGCCCGCTGCAGCGCCGCGCCGTCCGCCAGCTGCTGCTGCGCATGCTGGGGGCCGAGGCGCGCGTCGAGGCTGCGTCGGTGGAGGCGGTGCTCGACGGCTTCGACGCGCAGACGGGCGCGCCGGCCGGCGGGTACGTGGCCAACATCCAGAGCGACCTGGCGGTGAGCGCCAACAAGCAGGGCGTGCGCGTGGAGCCCATGGCGTACTTCCGCGCGCGCCGGAAGAAGAAGGACGCGAAGGCTGAGGGGGACGCGAAGGCGCCAAAAGACGCGAAGGCGCAGAAAGACGCGAAGGCGCCTTCGGGCAGCAGCCAGAGCAGCTAGACGAGCGATCGTGAGGAAAGACATGCAGGACAGCCAGACAACCGACCAGATGACCGACCAGCCGAGCGAGCAGGCGGCCAGCCGAGCATCCAGCCAAGCAGCCAGCCAGGCAGCCGAGCAGGCAACCGGCCAAGCATCCGATCAGGCAGCCAGTCAGGCGGAGGGCGCCTCTGCCGCCGAAGCCGCCCCCGCGTTCGAGGTGATCCTCGCGAGCGGCAGCCCGCGGCGGCGCGAGCTGCTCGAGCAGGCGGGCGTTGCGTTCACGGTGCGCACGCCGGTGACGCCGGTGGACGAGTCGCTCGAGCCCGACCTGGCCGCGCAGCCCGAGGAGGCGTGCAAGAAGCTCGCCGAGCGCAAGGCCGGCGCCGTCATCCAGGAGGTGCTCGCGGAGGACTACACGGGCATGCTCATCGTGCTCGGCGCCGACACCATGGTGGTGAAGGACGGGCAGATCTTCGGCAAGCCGCGCTCGCTCTCCGACGGCAAGCACATGCTGCGCGCGCTGTCAGGCGCCACCCACGAGGTGATCACGGCGGTGTCGGTGTGGATGGTGGCGGCGCCCGAGGCCGAGAAGGTGTCGCTCGGGTTCCGCACGTTCGCCGACGTGAGCCGCGTGACCTTCCGCGACCTGACCGACGAGGAGATCGCCGACTACCTGCGCTGCGGCGAGTCGTTCGACAAGGCGGGCGCCTACGCCATCCAGGGCGAGGGCGCGTCGCTCGTGGACCGCTACGAGGGCTCGCTCGACACCATCATCGGCCTGCCCGCCGCCCGCCTCGTGCGCGAGTTCCCCGACCTGCTCGCCGCGCGCTAGCCGACGGCCACCTCTCCTCCGGTCGTTCGCAAGCCGCCCGACGGCCGAGCGCTCGCCGTCCGCCGGTCGTTCGCCTGCCGCCCCTCCTCCGCCACCTGCGGGGAAGGGCTCGCGCATCCAGGCTGGTTCGCCTTCCCATAGCCCAGCCCCTCTTCCGCCACCTGCGGGGGAGGGGCCGCACGCTCGGCTTCCTCTTCCTCCCGCATTCGGGTACCCCCGGCGCATGGCGCTTGCCTGCATATTGAAGTTTGAGCAGGGTGCAACTCGCCCTCTCAACGCGCCCTTTTCGTGGTATGATCATGGGTAACGCAATAAAATGGGGAGAAGACCACCAAGCGGGGCGATGCGCGCTTGCAGCGTGCGCAGCGCGTGCAGCGTCGCCGTGGGATCCGGCCGAGCGAAAGGAACTGCCAAGTGCGCGCTGGTTCGCAATCGAATCGTCAACGGGGAGGGGGCCCCGCATGCTGAACGTTGCTCCCCAGAACAAGAAGAAGACCGTGCTCGTGGTCGACGACTCGATGTTCAACCGCGAGCTGCTCGTCGACATGATGGGCGACGAGTTCAACGTCATCGAGGCCGAGAACGGCAAGCAGGCCATCGCCGCCATCAGCAACCTGGGGCTGGGGATCTCGCTCGTGCTGCTCGACTACGTGATGCCCGAGATGGACGGCTTCGCGGTGCTGTCGGTCATGCAGAAGCGCGGCTGGATCAAGGACATCCCCGTGGTCATGGTGTCCACCGAGAACGACCCGGCCTACATCGAGCGCGCCTACGAGCTCGGCGTCACCGACTTCCTGGCCCGCCCCTTCGACATGAACATCGTGCGCCATCGCGTGCGCAACACCATCATGCTCTACTCCAAGCAGCGCATGCTGGCCGGCATGGTGGCTGACGAGATCAACGAGCGCGAGCGCGACGTCAACCTCATGGTGTCCATCCTGAGCCACATCGTCGAGTTCCGCAACGGCGAGAGCGGCATGCACGTGCTGCGCGTGCGCATCCTCACCGAGATCCTGCTCGCCCACGTCGTGGCCAAGACCGACGCCTACCGGCTGTCCCCGGATGACATCTCGATGATCTCGATGGCCTCGAGCCTGCACGACATCGGCAAGATCGCCATCGCGGAGGAGATCCTCAACAAGCCGGGCCGCCTGACGAAGGAAGAGTTCGAGATCATGAAGACGCACGCGGCCGTGGGCGCCGAGATGCTCGACGACCTTCCCGCCGGCAAGGACGAGAAGCTCGTGAGGGCGGCCTACGAGATCTGCCGCTGGCACCACGAGCGCTATGACGGCCGCGGCTACCCCGACGGCCTGAAAGGCGACGACATCCCGCTGTCCGCCCAGGTGGTCGCGCTGGCCGACGTGTACGACGCGCTCACGAGCGCGCGCGTGTACAAGCCCGCCTACTCCCACGAGAAGGCCGTCGCCATGATCACGGGAGGCGAGTGCGGCGTGTTCAACCCGCTGCTCATGGAGTGCTTCCGCGAGAACGCCGACGACATCCGCGACCAGCTGGAGAGCGTCTCGCGCGACGGGCAGGGCGGCTTCGGCTCGAGCTACACGGCGAGCACGCTGATCGGCATGCCCGAGGACACCATGACGAGCCACACCATAGACCTGCTCGACTACGAGCGCATGAAGTACAGCTTCTACGCCGAGATGTCCAACGAGGTGCAGTTCGAGTTCACGCGGGACCCCGCCATGATAGTGGTGTCCGACTACGGGCGCATCAACCTGGGGCTTCCCGAGGTCATACCCAACCCGTGCAAGGACGGGGCGCTCCTTGACATGATCGGGGAGGAGGGCATGGACGAGGTGCGCCGCCGCCTGACGGCCGCCGTGCCCGACGACCCCATCGTCCACTTCGAGCTGTGCGGCGTGGTGCACGGCGAGACGCGCTGGTTCTCCGTGGTGGCGCGCACGCTGTGGTCAGACGGCGACGAGCCCGTGCTCACGGGCGCGATCGGCAAGCTCGTCGACGTGCACGACCAGCGCTCGCTCATGCTCGACCTGCAGTTCAAGGCATGGCATGACTCGCTCACCGCGCTGGCGAACCACGCGTACGCGCGCAAGCTGGCCATCGAGCGCATGTCGGCGTACCCCGACAGCATGTTCGTCATGCTGATCGTCGACCTGGACCACTTCAAGGAGGCCAACGACACCTACGGGCACGAGTTCGGCGACCACGTGCTGCGCTACTTCGCCGACCGGCTGCGCACGAGCGTGCGCGAGGGCGACTTGGTGGCGCGCATCGGCGGCGACGAGTTCCTCGTGTTCATGCGCTGCGACGTCGACACCGACCAGCGCCACCTTGCGGAGCGCATCCACAAGTTCATCCGCGGCGAGTACGAGGGCTTCCCGATCTCGTCGAGCATGGGCGTGTCCTGCTCGGTCGTCGTGGGCGATGACTACGACGAGATGTTCCGCTATGCCGACCGCGCGCTCTACCGCGTGAAGCGCTCGGGCGGCGGCGCGGTCGCGTTCTGCGTTGACGAGGCGGACTTCCCGCACGACCATTCGAGCCTGTCCCCCATTGACGAGCCCACCATCGAGAACCTCGAGAGGCGTGGGGGGGGTCTACCCGATGAAGAGTAAGAAGAGACCTGGCGGCGCGCACGGCGCTGCCGATGAGAAACAAGGAGTGAGATCATGACCCTGGAAACATGCTATGCCATGATGGGCGGCGATTTGGAAGGGGTGCGCGGGCGTCTGCGCACTGACGACCGCGTGGCGAAGTTCGTGGGCATGTTCCCGCACGACGAGACGTTCGCCACCCTCGAGAGCGCTTTGGGGGCTGGCAGCCTGCCCGAGGCGTTCCGCGCGGCCCACACGCTCAAGGGCGTGAGCCGCGACCTGGGCTTCACGCCGCTCTTCGAGGTGTCGGACGCGCTCGCGAACGTGCTGCGCCCCGCCAAGGACGGCGGAGAGGTCGACGTGGCCGCGGCCGAGCAGCTGATGGGGGACGTGAAGCGCGCCTACGAGCTCACGCTCAAGGCGCTTGCGACCATCGACGAGTAGGCGAGCAAGCAAACAAGCAAGCAGGCAGGCAAGCAAGCGATTAAGCAAGCAAGTCCGAGGTGGCGCCCGGGCTTCCCCCGCGGGAGGCCGGGGGCGGGGCGCCATCGCGCAAGAGAACTTCGACAGGACGGGAGAAGAAGGTTTCTCATCATGAAAGGTGATGAAAAGAAGGAGCTCCGCTGGCGCATCGGCATCGCGGCGGTCGCGGTGCTGTGCGTCGTGGCGGTCATCGGCGCGTTCCTGGCGATAAACTACCAGCGCACGATCGCCCAGAACGAGATGTTCCTCGAGGCCAGTACGAACCAGGTGCTCAACCGCCTCGACAGCGAGTTCGAGTTCTCGCAGCAGAGCCTCTACCTGTCGCGCGTCATCTACGAGGAGGCCCAGCCGCAAGGCGCCGAGGCCATCTGCAAGGAGCTGGCGTTCCTCGAGGCGGGCACGCCGTTCGAGTTCCTGGCCTTCGAGTCGGTCGACCGCACCACGTACAACTCGCGCGGCAAGGTCAGCGAGGCCCGGCCGCGCAATACGCAGGTCACCCGGTCGGGCGTCAGCACGCTTCTGGACGATCGGATCGGCGAGGGGCTCAACATCGTGTTCTACGAGCCCATCTACAACGGGGACGAGTACCTCGGCGTTCTGTCGGGCGTGTGGAGCAACGACCTGCTCGAGGAGGCCATCTCGGCCACGTTCTTCAGCGAGTACACGTCCACCTACCTGTGCGACTCCGACGGCACCGTCATCGCGTGCTCGAGCCAGTTCGTGACGGTCTCCTCCGACAAGCTCGACATCTCCTCGGTTGACAGCACCGAAGGCGACACGGTCGGCGAGATGCAGGAGTCGCTGGCGCGCGGCGAGAGCGTGACGTTCTCCTACGAGTCACCGCGCGGCCTCGGCCTCGCCTACATGGTGAAGCTCTCCGACCACGACTGGACCCTGGTGCGCACCTATCCCGCCAACATCAACGCCTCCTTCGTGGAGAGCGCGAACATCATGGGTATCGCGGCCATCGTGGCGATCGTCGTGGTGTTCGCCGTCCTCGTGGCGATCATCATAGTGCGCTCCTCGCGTGCGAACAGGGCCATCACCATCGAGAAGGACCAGTTCAGGCGCGTGACCAACGCGTCGTCCGAGCTGTTCAAGCGCTTCGCGATCCTCGACTTGGAAAACGGCATATACGAGTACATCAAGGGAGAGGACCTCGACGGGCGCCTGCCCATGCGCGGCGAGCTCGAGGACTTCTCGAACTTCTGGATCAGCCAGGCCGTCTACGATGACGAGCAGGAGAAGGTGCGCGAGATGATCGGCTCCTCGGTCATCCGGAGCAATTTCGACGACGGCGTGCGGATCCTGCGCTTCGAGTACCGCGTCAACTTCCAGGGCGAGACGCGCTGGCTTCAGCCGTCCATGGTGTGCCTGCGCCGCACCGCGGACGGGCGCGCCGCCAGCCTGCTGTACGCCGTGCAGGACGTGACCGTGGTGAAGGAGGAGGAGGCGCGCGCCCGCGAGGCGCTCGAGGACGCCTGCCGCGTCGCCGACCAGGCGTCGCGCGCGAAGAGCGACTTCTTGGGCAGCATGAGCCACGACATCCGCACGCCGATGAACTCCATCATGGGCCTCACGGCCATCGCGACCATGCACATGGACGATCCCGAGCGCGTGAAGGACTGCCTGCAGAAGATCACCGTGTCGAGCCGGCATCTGCTCGGCCTCATCAACGAGGTGCTCGACATGGCGAGGATCGAGAGCGGCAACATCGGCCTGTCCGAGGACGACTTCGACCTGCCCGAGGCCGTGGAGAACCTGCTCACCATCATCCACCCGCAGGTGTCGGCCAAGCATCAGCACCTGAAGGTCGACATCTCCAACGTCACGCACGAGCACGTGGTGGGCGACTTCATGCGCCTGCAGCAGGTGTTCGTGAACATCATGGGCAACTCGGTGAAGTTCACGCCCGAGGGCGGCACCATCGGCATGACCATCAGGGAGATCCCGTCGCGCATCGGCGGCTGCGGGCAGTACGAGTTCACGTTCTCCGACACGGGCTGCGGCATGAGCGAGGAGTTCGTCAAGCGCGTGTTCGACCCCTTCTCGCGCGCCAACGACAATCGCGTCACCAACGCCGAGGGCACGGGCCTGGGCATGTCCATCGTGAAGAGCGTCGTGAGCCTGATGAACGGCACGATCGACGTGAAGAGCAAGCTCAACGAGGGCACCACCTTCACCGTGACGGTGCATCTGAAGCTGCGCGAGGTGGACGCCGAGGACACGACGGCGCTGGCCGACCTCAACGTGCTGGTGGCCGACAACGACGAGACGGCGTGCGAGGGCGCGTGCGAGCTCCTCGAGGAGATCGGCATGAACCCCGAGTACGTGCTGTCCGGCGACGCCGCCATCGCGCGCGTGAGGGAGACGTACGACACGAGCGACGAGTTCATGGCGGTCATCCTCGACTGGAAGATGCCGGGCAAGAGCGGCATCGAGACGGCGCGCGAGCTGCGCCAGATCCTGCCCGACCACGTGCCGATCATCATCCTGTCGGCGTACGACTGGATGGCCGTCGAGCAGGAGGCCCGCATGGCCGGCATCGACGCGTTCGTGTCGAAGCCGCTGTTCAAGTCGCGCCTGATCCACGTGATGAACAGCCTTCTGGGCGAGGCGCGGCACGAGGACGCGCGCGACCACACCGACCTTCTGCGCGAGGCCGACTTCTCCGACAAGCGCATCCTCCTGGTGGAGGACAACGAGATCGCGGCCTCCATCGGGCTCGACATCCTGTCGTTCACCGGCGCTGCGGCCGAGTGCGCCGAGAACGGCAGGGTGGCGATCGAGATGCTGAGCGACAACCCGCCGGGCTACTACGACCTGATCCTCATGGACGGGCAGATGCCGGTCATGAACGGCTACGAGTGCGCCCACACCATCCGCTCGATGGGCCTGTCCGGGCGTCCCGACCTCGCGTCGCTGCCCATCGTGGCGCTCACCGCCGACGCCTTCGCCGACGACGTGAAGCGCGCCCTGAACGCGGGCATGAACGCCCACATGACCAAGCCGCTCGAGATCGACGCCCTCATGAAGGTCCTCGCCGAGTTCCTAGGGTAGGGAAAGAAGAGGGCGGGCGCGATCATCGCGCCCGCCCTCTCTTCGCTTCAGCTGCCCTGAGCGGCTTGTCCTACAGCCCCTCCACCTCGAAGCGCTTCGCAAGCGCCTCCTGGTGATGCCCGTACTGAAGGGCCACTTCCTTCGCCACCTTGCCCGCCTTCACGAGCTCGAACAGGCTCTGGTCCATGGTGCGCATGCCCTCTGCCCCGCCGGCGGCGATGGCGCTGTCGATCTGGTGCGTCTTCGCCTCGCGGATGAGGTTGCGGATGGCGGTGTTCGTCACCATGATCTCGAAGGCCGGCATCACGCCGCCGTCAATCGTGGGCACGAGCTGCTGGCTCACGATGGCGCGCAGCACCATGGAGAGCTGGATGCGGATCTGGCGCTGCTGCGAGGCGGGGAACGCGTCGACGATGCGGTCGACCGTGCTCGCCGCGCCCGAGGTGTGCAGCGTCGAGAACAGCAGCTGCGCCATCTCGGCGGCGGTGACGGCGGTGCCGATGGTCTCCTGGTCGCGCATCTCGCCGAGCAGGATGACGTCGGGGCTCTCGCGCATGGCCGAGCGCAGCGCCTCGCCGTACGTGGCCACGTCGGTGGGCACCTCGCGCTGCGTCACGATGCACGTGCCGTGGCGATGTATGTACTCGATGGGGTCCTCCATGGTGACGATGTGCCCCGTGCGCTCGTGGTTGAGCTTGTCGATGATGCACGCGAGCGTGGTGGACTTGCCCACGCCGGCCGGGCCCGTCACCAGCACGAGGCCCTTCTGGAACTGCGTCAGGCGCAGCACCTCGTCAGGGATGTGGAAGGCGGCGGGGTCGGGCAGGCCGAAGGGGATCACGCGGATCACCGCGCCGTACGACCCGCGCTGGCGGAAGATGTTCACGCGGAAGCGGCCGATGCCCGCGATGGCGAAGGAGAAGTCGTCGTCGTGGTTGGAGCTGCGCTCGAACCCGTCCATGCTGCGCCCGGAGACGGCGTAGATGCTGCGCACGATCTCCTCGGTGTCGGCGGGCATGAACGGGGCGATGTCGAGGCGCACCTGCCGGCCGCTCGCCTCGTAGGTCAGAGGAAGGCCGGCGATGATGAAGACGTCGGACGCGCTCACGTCCACCATGTCCTTGAGCAGCTGTTTCAGTTCCATGTTTTCTCCTATCGTGATTGAGCGGAGCCCGACCACAGCACCTCGCCAGAGCCGGCTTCATTCCATTGGGTAGTGGCGCGCCACTGAGAGATCTCGTAGGTGGCGTCAGGGCGTATGGTGAGGACCACCGAGAGCGTGCGCCCGCTGTCGCAGGCGAACTCGACGCAGGCTTGGCTGCCCTGCAGGGAGGCGCCCTCGTAGCCGCTGATGACGTCTTGCGCGGCGAGCAGGGCGGCGCTGGCGAGGTCGCCCTCGGCGCTTGCGCTTGCGCGCACGGCGGCGAGCGCCCCGTCGACCTCGGCGACGAAGCTCTGCGCGGCCTGCTCGTTGACGTAGGTGTCGGTGGTGAAGCGCGCCTGCTTCTCGGCGGCGCTGTAGGCGGCCTGCGCCGTGGTCACGGCGAGCACGGCCATGACGGCCAGGCACAGCACGATCACCAGCGAGAACAGGCTCACCGGGCCGATGCGCACCGACCCGCTCTGCCCGGCGTGGGGGTTGCGGCTCATAGCGTCACCTCCTCGCGCGTGTTATTCGAGGCGCTCGCGGCGGGCGCGGCTTCGCCGACGGGGCTCGCGGCCTCGTCTGCGCTGCGCGCGTCGCCCGCGGCGTTTGTGGTGCTCGTGAGGGCTGCGGTGCTCGTGAGGGTCGAGAACTCGTCCGCGACAGAGAAGCTGGAGAAGCTCACGGCTTGCGTGGCCCCGCTCGCGCGCGCGGCCGCCGCCTCGTTCGAGACGTAGCGCGCCGTGTCGAGCTCGTAGATCGCGTGCCCATCGCACGAGACGGTGATGTGCGCCTCGTAGAGCACGCCCGCCTCCTGCGCGTGCTGCTCGACGTCGCGCGTGAGCTGGAAGCCCTCGGCGACGCCCGTGCCCGCCGCGCCGCGGCTTGGCCCCGTGGGGTCGGCCGCGAACGCCTCGGCGTCGTTCGACGCGAGCACCGCGGCGTACGACAGGTCGTCGGCCGCCGCGCCGCGCTCGTAGGACGACACCATGAGCCCGGTGAGCACGGCCAGCGAGCTCATCATGAACACGAGCAGGAACAGCGCCTCCACCACGAACGCGCGCTCGTGGCGCGTCCGCTGCTCGGCAGGGCGGGCGCGGCGGCGCATGCGCTCCAGGTTGGCGACCGTCGCGTCGTACTGGTCGTATTGCTCGTATTGAACGTCAGGCATCTTCAGGCACCTCCTCGCACGCTGCGCAGGGCGACGCACGCGGAGCCCTGGTCGGTGTAGATGGTCAGGAGCCCGTTGCGGTACTCGAAGTCGAAGCGGCTCGACTCGACCACCTCGCGCGCCCGCTCAGGCGTGAACGCCGAGCCCGCGCGCGTGTACTCCTCCATGACGTACCCCTCGTACCAGTACAGGCGCGTCTCGTAAGTGCCTGCCTCGAGGTGCTCGGTCAGCACGAGCGCCGGGCCCTCGGGCCCCTCGGCCACGCCCACGGCGTCGGTCACGTCGTTGGTGCGCACGGAGTTCGACAGCAGCGACAACCCCAGGCGCATGTCGTCGGCCTCGGTGCGCATGGCGTTCGCCGAGCGGTACGCGTTCATGCCGACCAGGAGCGCCACCAGCAGGAACAGCGTGATGACGGCGAACAGCAGCGTGGCGAACATCCGCCCGCCGCGCCCGCGCTCGCTTGCCAGGCTGTCCCGTGTCGTCTCGTACCCGGTCATTTCGCCAACACCACCACGTTGGGCATCACGTTGCCCGCGAACACGCTGTAGGTGATCACGTAGTCGCCGTGGTTCACCACCAGCCCGTAGTTGTCCTCGAGGTAGGTGAGCGAGGAGGGGTAGGACCCCTCGATCGCGCAGCACTGCTTCGCGCTGCTCAGGATGGCGTTGCGCACCGACACCTCGCCCTGCTCACGCAGCGACGCGCTGATCTGGCCGTATGCGAACCATCCCACCGCCACGACGAGCACGGCCGCAAGAAGCGCGCCCATGCGCTGCCGTGTCCGGCGCCTCACCTGTTCTCGTGTAAGCTCGCGACGCATGGCGCTATCCTATCGAGCTCATGATGCCGATGAGCGGGAGCATCACGGCGATCAGCGTAGCGCCGATGCTCACGGTCAGAAACGCCGCCAGCGTCGGCTCGACGCTGTCGATCACGTTGTCGATGCGGGTGACGGCGTCGTCGAAGAACGTGTCGGACAAGCTCGAGAGCACGGTCTCCAGGCTGCCCGTGCGGGAGCCCACCATGAGCATGCGCGCGTACATGGGCTCGAACACGCCGCTCTCGGAGATGGCCTGCGGGAGGCTCTTGCCCTGCGCGGGGTCCACCATGACGTCGCGCGCCTGCGCGAGCTTGTCATGCAGCTCGGCGTGCTCGACCATGTCGACTGCGCGCTGCATGGCCGTGTCGGTGTCGATGCCGGCCGAGATGAACGTGGCCAGCGCCGCGGTGAAGCGCGCTATGGCGATCTGGCGCATGGGGTCGCGCGTGGCCGGCACCTTCTCGAGCAGGTGCACGAGCTTCTCGCGCCCGCCGGGCGTCGAGCCCACGGCCATGCCCACGAGCACGAGCACCGTGCACAGAAGCGTGACGGCGAGCGCCGCCCAGCCGATGATGATGGACACGTTCACGTAGGCGAACGAGCCGGCGGTCAGGTCGCCTGAGAGGCCCTCGTACACGTCGATGAACACGGGCAGGATCACCGCCGCGGCGAACAGCAGGATCACCGACATCACGCACAGAAGCGCGGCCGGGTACGCGATGGCGCTGCGCGTCTTGGCGTAGAGGCGGTCCTCCTCGTCGTAGTGCTTCGCCAGGCTCCACAGCACGCTCTCAAGGCGGCCCGAGCTCTCGCCCGCGGCCACCATGCTCACCAGGTGGGTGGGAAATGCGCCGCTCAGCTCAAGCGCCTTCGCGAGCGGCTTCCCCTCGACGAGCGCCGCGTACACGTCGCCGCATGCGGCCCTGAAGCCGCCGGCGTCCTCCGGGGCGCCCTTGCGCGCGCCGGCGCCCTGCTGATCCTCGCCGAGCAGGTACAGCGCCTCGTCCGTCTGGATGCCGGCGGAGTACATGATGGCCAGGCTCTCGCAGAAGGCGGAAAGCACGCCGCTTTCGAGCATCTTTGTTGCCATGTCCGTGTTCGCTCCTTGTCTTTCTGTCTCTCTCAGTCTGTCTCTCTCAACTTCCGAACCGCTGCCTGGCCGCGTGACGTCAGTAGACGTATCGGTCGGTGTACGAGCTGCCGTCGCCCACGAAGTCTGAAGACCCGCCGGCGGCGAACGTCAAGTCGACGCGCGTCCAGGTGCTCTCGTTCACGGTGAAGCTCGCGGCAACCCAGCTCCCGTCGATGAACACCATGTTCCAGGCATGGTAGATTCCGTCGGGAGCCACGTCGCCGGTGACTATCTTGCAGGGGATGCCGACGCTGCGCAGCATGGCCGCCGTGAGCGAGGCGTAGTCGAAGCAGATGCCGCTTTTCGACGCGATGGTGGCGTCGGGGTCGGGCACGTAGCCGGTGGCGTCGGTGAGCGAGGCGGCCTTCTGCTCGTCGTACGTCACGTTGGCGCACACCCACTCGCATATGGCCCGCAGCGCATCGCCCTCGTTCTGCGCGCCTGCGACGAGCTGGCTGGCGAGGCGCGTGCTCTCGCTCGACTCGTCGAAGTCGCAGAAGCAGTTGGGGCGGAGGAAGGGCTGGAACTCGTCGGCGAGCTGCACGGTGGCCGGCACCTGGTCGGACAGCGCCGCGTAGCGCGTGCCCGAGGTGTTCTCCCACACGCAGAAGGTGTAGCTGCCGTCGCCCATGTTCAGCGGGCACGCGATGGGGGTGCCGTCGCCGGGAAGGTCGTAGTAGTAACTCACGCCGCCTTGCGCCACCTCGAACTTCAAGCGCGCCGACGAGGTGGCAGATGCGGCCACGTAGCCCTCGCTCGTGTGCGAGATGTCGATGAGCGCGCCGTTGCTGTTCACGGCCGCGGCGGCGTCGAAGGGGGCCAGCGCGGGCGCGGCCTGCTCGAAGGCGGCGCCTGAGGTCGTGCCGCCCGTGGCCGCGTTCGAGTTCGCGCCTTGCGCGTTCCCGCCGCAAGCCGCGAGGGACAGCGCCGCCACGAGCGCGAGGGCCGCCGTCGCCAGGGCGCGGGCGGCGCGCCTGACGCTGCGGC
>NZ_JAAVTO010000036.1 GCF_013185065.1 Adlercreutzia sp. ZJ473
TGCCTCCAGAGTCATCCGAACAGGAAAAGATCCCGATAGGTCGCCCGCAGAACACCGTCATCGCGTTCGGCTAACCATGGAACGCGCAGGTCGAGGGAAGGTGTTCGGCTGACTTCGCAAATCAACCAGGTCGCGCCCTGCGCGCCGCGAGGTGATCCAGCAAAGTGGATGTACGCCAGGTCCGCGCTGCAGGTTCGTAGATGCCTTCGGTCACGAAGCGGGGCGCCATGTCGTTGCGGCGGGGAGTTCGCCTTGCTGGGGATGGCTACAGGATCAGGTAGGCTGCCGCGGCTATCACCGAGAGGTGCGCAGGGTAGTAGGCGTAGAAGAACCACTTGAGGGGTCGGCCGCGGCGGCCCCGGTAGCGGGTGATGAAGGCTGCGGCGAAGAGGAACCCGACGCAGGCGTAGCCGAGCTCGCACCAGGAGGTGAACAGAGCCGTCGTGCCTGCAAGCGAATAGGAGGGAAACGAGCCGCCCGTCAGGATGTTCGCGAGGGCAGGGACGCCCGTCGAGGCGAGGGGGACGAGCATGGTCAGCATGATGCCGCGTGCCCCTTGGCCTCTGAGCTCGTGGAAGAGGAAGATCATGAGAGGCCCGATCACGGGCCAATCGCAGAAGGAGCTGATGCCGAGCGCGAGGCAGAAGCATGCGGCGAACGCGCCGATGCTTTTGCAGTGGTCGCGTGCGTAGAGGATGCCCAGGCCGGCGAGGAGCGTGAACATCACGTTTCCCACAAGGCTCCACAGCAGGGAGAAGGGGACCTGCGATATGAGGGCGAACACGAGGAGCCGCTTGGCATAGCGTCGCACGTTCGAGGTGTGCGCGTAGCCTTCTGACATGAGGAACGCCATGACGGGGAAGGTCATGCCGCCGAGCGCGTAGAGGACGAGGAGCGCGGGGGCGCCCCATGGATCACATCCCGCGAAAGCGCCCGAGAACACGTTCGCCACGTGGTTGCAGGTCATGCCGATGATGGCAGCTGCCTTGAGGGTGAACGCAGACACGCCCGGGTGTATGCCGCTGGCTGCGTCGGGGGCGCTCGATATGTTGGAGGGGCCAGTCGGCACGGCGAGTCCAGCTTTCTTCGTTACTCTTGGCGTGTTTTGCGAAACGCACTTCGCAAAACACGCCAAGGGAGTTGGGGAGATTATACTTTACCCATGAAGATCAGAGACGCATACGCGCGGTACCCGCTTGTCACCATGGTGTGCGCGTTCGCGTTGGCGGGTGCCTGCTCGGGAGCTGTGCGCGGAAGCGCCTTGGCTGCGCAGGCGGCGAGCACTGCGTTTGCCGCTGTTGTGGTCATGCTGCTGATAGGGCTGCTCGTGCCGCAGTCATTCGGCAGGTTGGGCGGGCGTCTTCCGGGCGTGCGAATCCTTGGTGGTTCAGATGGCCGCCTGACGGATTCGCCTTCTTCCCACGGGCTCGACATCCGTTTTGCGCTCTCCCGAATGTTTCACGTGAAACATTACGTGTTGCTCATGCTGGCTGCGGCTGTTGGGGGAGCGTGGAGCATGGCGAATGGCGCTGCGGGCGGGATGCTCTCGTTAAGCGTGGCGGATCTTGTGGAGCGCGGCGCCCTGGTTCTGCTGCTCTGCGCGGCGACGGCCGTATTCGAGGAAGGTTTGTTCCGGGGGATCGTGGTTCCCTGCGTAATCGAGCATGTGCGTTCTGAGAAAAGGAGCGAAGAAAGACCTGGGATAGAAGCGGAAAGCGAATTAGGGGAAAAGTCCAGAAGCGAAAGACTCCGCGCCAGCCCCGCGCTCGTTGCGGCGGTGTTCAGCGCGCTCGTGTTCGGCATCCTGCACGTATCGGGGTCTCTAGATGGCAGCTCCCTTTCGCAGATCATCCTTGCCGGAGGAGCCTTCGACTCGCCTGCCGAATGTGCCTCCGCCTTCGCCCTCGTTCCCACACCCGCCTGCGCCGCGCCCGTTCCCACACTCGTCCTCGTCTTCGTCGCGCAGGCTCTCCTCAAGGCACTCCAGGCGGGGCTCTTCGGCTTCTGCATGGCGGCTGTGTTTTTGGAAACAGGGTCGATCAAACAGCCCGTGGTGATACACGCTGTCTTCAACGTGCTCTACCTGGGGCCCCTGCTGGTTGCGACCGGGGCCGTCCCCGCCACCTACCTCACGGGGAATTGTGGTGACCTTGCGGTGTTGGCGCTGACAATCGCGCTGTTATTGCCGCCGAGCGTCAAAAGCGCGCGATGGCTCGCGCGCGAAGTGGTACCATACAGCAGTTTCCGTCAGTAAGTCAGAAAAACAGCAACACCGTGCGGGAGTTTGCTCAGCGCGCGTAGATATGCGCGGGTGAACTTCGCCAAAGGTGCGAGAAAAAGCTCGGGGGTTTGCGCAACGCGCGCAGGGATGCGGCTGCCACGTGCGATGCCGTCGAGCATGCCAAGAGCATACCAAGAAGAGGGAAGAAGCAACATGAAGCAGGAGAGCATTCGCAACGTCGCCATCATCGCGCACGTCGACCACGGCAAGACCACCTTGGTCGACCGCCTGCTGTGGGCCTCGCACGTGTTCCGCGAGAACCAGCAGGTGGCCGAGCGTGTGCTCGACTCCAACGACCAGGAGCGCGAGCGCGGCATCACCATCTTGTCCAAGAACATCTCGATCACGTACAAGGACGTGAAGATCAACGTCATCGACACACCGGGCCACGCCGACTTCGGCGGCGAGGTGGAGCGCGTGCTCAACATGGCTGACGGCGCGCTGCTCATCGTCGACGCGTACGAGGGGCCCAAGCCGCAGACGCGCTTCGTCCTGTCCCACGCGCTCGAGCGCGGCCTGCGCATCGTGGTGGTCGTGAACAAGATCGACCGCCCGAACGCCGACCCCGAGGGCGCCGTCGACAAGGTGTTCGACCTGATGGTCGAGCTCGGCGCGTCAGACGAGCAGCTCGACTTCCCCGTGATATACGCCTCGGCCGTGAACGGCTACGCGCGCCTCGAGCCCGGCGACGACAACATGGACATGATCCCGCTGCTCGACATGATCCTCGAGGAGGTCCCCGCGCCCGACGTCGACGCCGACGGCCCGGTGGCCCTGCAGGTCTGCACCGTCGACCACAGCAGCTACGAGGGCCGCATCGGCGTGGGGCGCCTGCACAGCGGCACGCTGCACGAGAAGGAGCAGGTGCTCGTGGTGAAGGCCGACGGCGAGGACTACACCGCGCAGATCCGCAAGGTGTACACGTTCGAGAACCTGGGCAAGGTCGAGGTCCCCGAGGCGCACGCCGGCGACATCGTGGCCGTCATCGGCATCGAGGACGCTGACATCGGCGACATCATCACCAACCCCGAGAACCCCGTGTCCATGGAGCCCATCGCCGTCGAGGAGCCCACGATGGCCGTCGTGTTCGAGGCGTCCACCAGCCCGCTCGTCGGCCGCGAGGGCGAGATCGTCGGCGGCCGCCAGCTGAAGGAGCGCCTGCTGCGCGAGAAGGAGAGCAACATCTCCATGCGCATCCGCGAGACCGAGGACAAGACCGGCATCGAGGTGGCGGGCCGCGGCGTGCTGCACCTGTCCGTCCTCATGGAGACGATGCGCCGCGAGGGCTTCGAGTTCCAGGTGGGGCGCCCGCAGGTGGTGTACAAGGTCGACGAGCACGGCAACAAGCTCGAGCCGATCGAGGAGGCCACCGTCGACGTGCCGAACGACTACGCGGGCAAGGCCATCGAGGTCATGGGCACCGCCGGCGGCATCATGGAGGACATGGCGTCCGACGAGGCCATCACGCACCTCACCTTCCGCATCCCGTCGCGCGGCACCATGGGCCTCAAGACGCGCATCCTCAACGCCACCCACGGCGAGGCGGTGCTGTTCCACCACTTCAAGGAGTACGGCCCCTACTCGGGCGAGATGGCGGGCCGCAAGAACGGCGGCATGATCGCCATGTCGACGGGCAAGGCGGTGGCGTATGCGCTTGACACGCTCCAGGAGCGTGGTCGACTGTTCGTGGGCCCGGGCGATGAGTGCTACGAGGGCATGATCGTCGGCGAGTCGGCGAAGGACTCCGACATGGTGGTCAACGTGGAGAAGACGAAGAACCTGGGCAACCAGCGCTCGAGCACCGCGGACAAGGCCATCCAGCTCACGCCGCCGGTGACCTTTACGCTTGAGGAGGCGCTCGAGTACATCGAGGACGACGAGCTCGTGGAGATCACGCCGAAGAGCATCCGCTTGCGCAAGCGCCTGCTGTCGGCGACCGACCGCAAGAAGGCCGCGAAGAAGTAGGAGCGCGCTTTCGGCGCGCGGGCGTCCCGCTTGCGCTTTCGGAGCGCGGGCGTTCCGCTCGTGTTCGCTTGCATCGCGATCCGCTCGCATCGCGTCCCGCTCGCGGCCCCTCTTTTTCGGGCGGTTTTTCGAAACGCGTTTCGCGAAAGGCCCCTCAGCTGCTGCAAGACCGTTGCAAGCTGAGGGGCCTTTTCGCTGCTTGCCCGCCGTTGGGCTCCCCTTCCGCAAACGCCACGCGCGCGTGCGTCCCCCCGCCGCGAGTATTCGTCGCATGTGGAACGAAAGTGGTCATATTGTGCGCGTTCTCCCACGTCATTGTCCGTATGCGAAAATACACGCCGAAACTACCACGGGGCTTGACGGTAGCCCCGTGTTCTCGGGAGGAACAAGCATGAAGAAGATGTCTTTTGCGAAGAGCATTCTCGCGGCGGGGTTGGCAGCGGCGTGCGTGTGGGGCCTTGCGGGTTGCACGGCGGAATCGACGAGTTCGAACGGCGTGAAGCTCACGGGAGGCGTGGCCGCCACCGTCAACGGCGTCGAGATCGCGGAAGACGACGTGACCATCATGATCGAGAACCAGCGCGCGGCGAACTCGCTCGACACCGAGGACGCGTGGGGCAAGTACCTCGCGCAGTCCGGCAGCACGCCCGAGAAGATGCGCGAGTCCTTCATCGACGGGTTCATCGGGCAGGAGCTCATCCGCCAGTTCGCCGAGGAGCGCGGCGTGACGGTCGACGACGCCCAGGTTGAGGAGGGCTTCGAGAAGACGCGCTCGAACTACGCTGATGACGAGAAGTGGCAGGAAGCCCTGAAGTCGAAGAACCTCACCGAGGACACCTACCGCGACAACATCCGCTTCTCGCTGCTGTACCAGGGCGTGACCGACTCGTTCGCGGTTGAGAACCCGTCCGACGAGAGCATGCTGACTTACGGCAAGATGTTCTCCACCTCCTACAACGGCGCGAAGAAGTCGTCGCACATCCTGTTCGAGGCAGGCGACGAGGCCACCGCGCAGCAGGTGCTCGACCAGATCAACGCCGGCACGCTCGACTTCGCCGCGGCGGCGCAGCAGTACTCCAAGGACAGCTCGGCGGCCGACGGCGGCAACGTGGGCTGGGACAAGCTCACCACGTTCGTGACCGAGTACCAGGAGGCGCTCGACGGGCTTGAGATCAACCAGGTGAGCGGCTTGGTCACCACCGACTACGGCATCCACATCATCAAGTGCACCGAGGTGTTCACGGCGCCCGAGGAGCTGACCGACGTCAACCAGCTGCCCGCTGAGTTCATCGAGCGCGTGCGCACGTACGCGGCGGACTCCGAGAAGAGCGAGGCGCTCGACGCGTGGCTGAAGGAGAAGCGCGACGCGTCTGACGTGGTGATCAACGACATGCCCGAGGGCCTGCCGTACGACGTCGACATGAGCAAGTACGAGACCGAGGGCAGCTCAGACGCCGAGGCTGCCGGCGACGGCGCTGACGCTGCCGGCGACGGCTCGGGCGCTGACGCCCAGGGAACCGACGCGGCTGACGGCGCTGAGGGCGCCGCGGGTGAGGGCGAGGCGGCAGGCGAAGGCGAGGCTGCGAACGGCGACGCTGCTGCCGAGAGCTCGGCTGCCACCGCCGCTGACACCTCTGCCGGCGACGCTGCGGCCAACGCCGCCGAAGGCTCTTCCGCAAGCACGTCCTCCCAGCCTGTGGAGTCGTAGCCCTTCATGGACAACCCTGCTCTTCCCTTCCTCGAGCTGCGTGACGCGGTGGTGCGTCGCGCAGCTCGCGACATTCTGTCGGTCGAGTCGCTCGTGCTGCCCGAAGGCGAGTCGGTGGCGCTCCTGGGTCCGAACGGCTCGGGCAAGTCGACGCTCATCAGCCTGATCACGCGCGAGGCGTTCCCGCTGCACCGCGACGAGCCTCCGGTGCTCTTCCGCGGCCGCGAGCGCGCGACGCTCGAGGAAGTGCGCGCGTGCCTGGGGATCGTGTCGTCGACCATGCAGGACCAGATCACCGTTCACCTCCCCGCCGTTGACGTGGTGGTGGGCGGGCTGTTCGGCGCGCTCGGCGTCCCCCGGCGGTTCAACGTGACCGAACGGCAGCGCCAACGCGCCTACGACGTCATGGAGGAGCTCGGCATCGCCGACTTGGCGCCGCGCGACATCATGACGCTCTCAACGGGGCAGGCGCGCCGCGTGCTCATCGCGCGCTCGCTCGTGCACGACCCTGACGTGCTCGTATTCGACGAGCCGTGCACCGGGCTCGACCCCGAGGGGATGTACTACGTGCGCCGCACCATGCGCGCGCTGGCGCAGGGCGGCCGCGCCATCATCCTGGTGACGCACTACCCCGAGGACATCATCCCTGAGATCAACCGGCTGGTGCTGATAAAGGGCGGCCGCGTGTTCGGCGACGGCTCCAAGGGAGAGCTGCTCACGGGCGAGCGCATGAGCGCGCTGTTCGACGTTCCGCTCGAGGTGGCGGAATCCGGCGGCTACTATGCGCTGGTGAGCCGCTACTAGCGAAAAATCCCTCTTGTTCAAGGGAAAAATCTGAGTTAAAATACATAGTCGCTGCATCAGCCATGCAGCTGTAGGTACGCGGAGAGATGTCCGAGCTGGCCGAAGGAGCACGATTGGAAATCGTGTATGCGCCAAAAGCGTATCTGGGGTTCGAATCCCCATCTCTCCGCCATTTGAAATTACGGGAAGCGCGTCGATGTTTCACGTGAAACATTTTGATCAGCGCTTCGTTTTATATTGATGCGGCGTGCGAACTTCGCGTTCTGCGCGCAGGCGCTTGAGAAAACCCAGGCGCCGCACCCCATGCGGAGGGGTGGCAGAGTGGTTGAATGCGGCGGTCTCGAAAACCGTTTTACGCGTAACCCGCGTAACGAGGGTTCGAATCCCTCCTCCTCCGCCACGTTTTTTAAGACGCCCCGGCAACGGGGCGTTTTTCGTATTCGGAAGCCTCTCAGGGGATTCGAACCCTGCGAAAGCAGAACAGCCCAGTGGGCTGTTCTGGGCCGAGCGCAAGCGAGGTCTCATGAATTCGCCGAAGGTGAAGGCATGTCGAATCCCTCCTCCTCCGCTACACAGATAAAGCCCTCTGTCTGCTATCGCAGGTGAGAGGGCTTTTTGGTCTCGGACAACTTCCCATTGCTTCCCATATTCTAAACCAAACCACGCGGCCGCTGAACTCCACCATGTGCTCGTCCCCGCGCGTATCACGACGTCCTCGTGCTCGGGGTTGAAGCTGTCGGGGGACAGGACGAGGATCTGCGGGGTGCACGGGGTACATCCCCGTTGCGCGCGCCCTCGCCACCACGGGCCTGCTCGCGACCTTCCGGCAGTCAACCTCGCTCTCTTCCTGACGGAGCTCGCTGCTGCCCTGTGAGTGCTCAGAAAGGCAGCGCTATCTCTTATATTGCCAGCAGATACATATAGGGTATACAATGGAGGTGCAAAAGGAGGAAAGCATGGCATTCGAGTATGACCCGAACAAGAGCGCGGCCAACAAGGAGAAGCATGGCATCGACTTCGAGGAGGCGCAGGGGCTTTGGGATGACGAGTGGCGCATGGCGACGGCTGTGCAATACAGAGGCGAGAGGCGCGAGCTTCTGATAGCGCACTATGCGGGAAGCTGCTGGACGGCCATCTACACCATGCGCGGCGAGAGAATCCGCATCATCTCAGTCAGACGGGCAACGCAGAAGGAGGTTGCATACTATGACCGCAAACGCAACGAGCGATAGGGGCCTTGAGGCCATGTTCGACGAGGGAACGGACATGACGGAGTTCATCATCGACGAGAAGACCCGCTTCCCCGGGCAGGACGATGCTGCCCGCAAGATAAACATCAGCATGCCGGAGTGGATGATCAGCGAGCTGGACGCGACCGCAAGGCACCACGCGGTCTCCAGGCAGGCCGTGATAAACCTCTGGATCGGGGAGCGGCTCGCCGAGGAGAAGAGGGCCCTGGCATAGTTGGGAAGGCAAAGGTGTTCTGCCCTCATTCCCCCGCGGTAATTTGCCTGCGTAACGGCTTGGCAACGCGGTTTCGCTTACAATGGTCTGGTGAAGCGCAGCGGCGGGGATTGCGCGTTCGCGGGCTTCGCATGATGCACCGCGTGTGCGCTGGAGGTTGCTTCAGCGCCGACGGTGCCCAAGACGAGGGCTGGAACCGGCTAGGTTCAGAAGAGGGCGCCATGTACACGAGGCTCGTGAGCCATACCGACAAGATCAACCAGCAGCTTGCGCGGTATGGGGTCAAGTTCGGCATCTACAAAGGCGGCGTGTTCGAGGAGCGCCTGTTCCCCTTCGACGCCGTGCCGCGCATCATCGAGGCGGACCGATGGCAGCACCTCGAGCGCGGGCTGATCCAGCGCGTCGACGCGCTGAACGCCTACCTGCGCGACCTCTACAACGAGGCGCAGATCACCCGCGACGGCGTCGTGCCCGAGCACTTCGCCTACGCGTCGTCGGGCTACCTTCCCCAGTGTGAGAACACCATGCCGCCCGAGGGCATCTACTCGCACATCTCCGGCATCGACCTGGTGGAGGGCAACGACGGCGAATGGTACGTGCTCGAGGACAACCTGCGCATCCCCTCGGGCGCGTCGTATCCGCTCATCGCGCGCAACCTGTGCCGCCGCTGCGACGCCGACACGTTCCGCGAGGTGCCGCTCGTCGACAACCGCGACTACGGCAGCCGCCTGAAGGGCGTGATGGACAACGTGAACCGCGGCGGCATCAACGTCGTGCTCACGCCCGGGCGCTACAACGCGGCGTACTTCGAGCACAGCTACCTGGCCGAGAAGATGGGCGCCGTGCTCGCCGAGCCGAGCGAGCTGTTCGTGGAGGACGAGGTGCTGTACTACCGCGACTCGACGCGCAACGCGCGCGTGGGCGCGGTGTACCGCCGCCTGTCGGACGAGTACCTCGACCCGCTGTGCTTCCTGCCCGAGAGCCTCATCGGCGTGCCGAACCTCATGTGCGCGTACCGCGCGGGCAACGTGGCCATCATCAACGCGCCCGGCAACGGCGCGGCCGATGACAAGGGCATCTACTATTTCGTTCCGCAAATGGTGGAATACTACCTCGGCGAGAAGCCCATCCTGAGGAACGCGCCCACGTACCTGCCGTATTACCCTGATGACCTGGCGTATGTGATGGAGAACGCCGAGAACCTGGTGATCAAGGACGTGGCGGAGGCCGGCGGCTACGGCGTGGTGTTCGGCTGCGAGCTTGAGCCGGAGAAGCTCGCCGAGCTGAAGGACCTCGTGCGCGCCGAGCCGCGGCGCTTCATCGCGCAGGAGGTCATCGACTTCAAGTGCCTGCCCACGTGGATCAACCACGAGATGGTTCCGCGCAAGGCTGACCTGCGCGCGTTCGTCCTCTCGGGCGAGAAGACCACCGTGTGGCCGAGCGGCCTCACGCGCTACGCCCGCCAGGAGGGCTCTTCCGTCGTCAATTCGTCTCAAGGAGGAGGGTTCAAGGACACATGGGTACTCTCTCGCTAGAACGCGTCAACCGCCTGCTGTGGCTGGGCCGCTACGTCGAGCGCTGCACCACCACGCTGCAGTTCATCTTGGCCACCTATGACGCCGCGCTCGACTCGACCGAGGGCAACTGGAAGGGCCAGCTCGAGGAGCTCGGCTTCGACCAGGACAACGACGACCCGGTGGAGTTCTTCCACGAGTGCCTGTTCAGCCGCACGCTGACCGCCTCGACGCATTACTCCATGTCGGCGGCGTACGACAACGCGGTGGTGCTGCGCGACGTCATCGGCACCGAGTCGTGCGCCTACGTGCAGATGGCGCTGAACGAGATCGAGCGCGCGGAGGTGTCGCCCACGCCGCTTCTCGACTTGCAGACGGTCATCGACATGATCATGGCGTTCAAGGGCTCGTGCGACGACTACATCGCGAACGACTCCGCGCGCAACATCATCAAGTGCGGCATGTCGATCGAGCGCATGGATCTGTACGTGCGCCTGAACTACCATCTGGGGGACTTGCGGAAGGAGACGCAGAAGCTCGCGACGCGCGTGGACCGCACCGGCATCTCGTACGACCGCCACGCGTTCAAGGAGCTCATCGACAAGATCTTCTCACCGCGCTTCCCCGATGAGGTTACGTACGAGGAACTCGGGAGCATGCTCGAGCTGATCGCGCGCGTGTTCTGAGAGGATGTGCGCAGCGCGAACGCGGAGAGCGGGTTGCGGGCGCGCAGCGACGCGCGAGACGCGTGGAGCCGCAGGCCGTGAGTTCGCAGGCGGTCGCGGGTTGTGAGTTCGCGGGTGCGCGAGACATGTGAAGCTGCAGGCTTGCGGGCATCGTAGGCCGCGAGCTCACGGGCGGACACGGGTTGTGAGCTCGCGGGCGGTTGCAGGCGCAGGGTGCGGGATTCGTTGCGGCCTTCCTCGGGACGTTTTGCGAAACGCGTTTCGCAAAACACGCCGAAAGGGAGGGAGGTCGCGTTATTTGGAGGAACGTCTATGAGGATGCTCTCATATGTTTTCGAAACGTCGCTGGCGTTCAGCGAGCCGGTCACAGACCACAGCTTCGTGCTGCGCTGCCTGCCGAAGTCGACGAACACGCAGAAGGTGATGGAGTCGCAGGTGTTCACGCGCCCGCGCATCCCGCTGTCGGAGCAGATCGACGGCTTCGGCAACCGCATCGTAGTGGGGTACTGCCCCTCCGCGCACGAGTCCTTCGACTTCTACGCCACGGGGTTGGCCATGGTGGAGCCCGACGACGCGGGCCCGACGCCCGCGCACCCGATGTTCCTGCAGGCCACGAAGCTGACGATGCCGAGCGACGCGCTGCGCGCGCTGGCGAAGGAAGAGGCGCAGGCGGCTGGCTGGAGCGCGAAGGGCAGCGCGAATACGTGGGCGCTCGCGCAGTGTTTGTGCACGCGCGTGTTCGACTCCTTCGAATACGCCCCGGGTGCGACGGACACCACCACCACGGCTGCCGAGGCGTATGAGGCGGGGCGCGGCGTGTGCCAAGACTACGCGCACGTGCTCATCGCGCTGTGCCGCGCGCTGGGGATTCCCGCGCGCTATGTCACGGGGCTCATGGTGGGCGAAGGCGCCACGCATGCGTGGGTCGAGGTGCACGACGGCGAGCGCTGGCGCGGCCTCGATCCCACGCACAACTGCGTGGTGGACGACCGCTACATGCTCTTCGCCACGGGCCGTGACTTCGAGGACTGCCCCATCGAGCGCGGGATGTTCCGCGGGAACGCCGAGCAGACGCAGAAGGTGTCCGCCTCGCTCGGCGACGACGCGCCGGCGGTGAACGCAACCACGGCGCACCTCGCCAAAGCGGTGGCTGCCGAGGCGAAGGCGAAGTAGAGCAGGCTCTCTCGGGGCGCGAACGTCGGCAACCCTTCCCTGCGTGCTTTCCGCGCGTTACGCGCGCCCTGCGTCGCCGTCTTCCATGCGGCTTCGCTTGTGTCGGTTCACGCCAATCCGCTCGTCCGGGCGTCGGAGCTCGCCCCTCCGTCCGGACGTCGGAGGACTCGCCTCCGCCCACCCATCCGCCCGTCCGTTTGTTAATTGGCTGCTACGTTCAGAGGCGAGTGTTTCACGTGAAACACTCGCCCTTATAATTTCGGGTGACAACTTTTCGGCGCCTGTCGCCCGCTGACCCATTCGCTGGCCCACCAGGCGCCCCTTGGCAACTGAGAGAGTACGAAACAACATGGTAGAAGCAACATGGTAGAGACCGTTTTCTCCGCAGAGCTTCCGGTGCGGGAGCATCTGCTGGTGCAGAAGAACCGCATCATCGGGGCTGACCTCGCGCGCGAGGCGGGCGTCGCCCCTGGCGAGCCGTCCGCGTCCGCCGTGCGCCCCGAGCTGCTGGAAGCCGCGCCGCGCATGGCGGTCGTCACGGGCATCCACGGCGACGAGCTCGAGGGCCAGCACGTGGCGTTCGAGCTGGCGCGCATCTTGCGCGCGCACCTCGACCAGGTGCACGGCATCATCGACATATACCCCGCCATCAACCCGCTGGGCATCAACTCCATCGAGCGTGGCGTCCCGGGCTACGACCTCGACCTCAACCGCGTGTTCCCCGGCGATGCCGCCGGCTCGCTCACCGAGGCGCTTGCGGCGGCGGTGATCGACGACATCAGGGGCGCGCAGGTGTGCGTCGACATCCACGCGTCGAACATCTTTCTGCGCGAGATGCCCCAGGTGCGCATCAACGAGGAGAGCTCCGTGGAGCTCCTCCCGCTTTCGCACCTGATCAACATCGACTTCGTGTGGGTGCACGCGTCGGCCACGGTGCTTGCGTCAACGCTGGCGTACTCGCTGAACTCCATCGGCACGAAGACGCTGGTGGTCGAGACGGGCGTGGGCATGCGCATCACGCCGCACGAGACGGCGCGCCTCACGCACGGCATGCTGCGTCTGGCGAACCATTTCGGCATCTGGAGCGGGGAGTTCGGCCGCTACGGCATGCCCATGGTCAGCGGCGACCATCGCGTGAGCTTCCTCAACGCGAACGCGGCGGGCGTGTTCCTCCCGAGGGCGGCGCACGGCAAGCGCGTGGGGAAGGGCGAGCTCATCGGCGTGATCGTCGATCCGCTGGAAGGCGTGGTGCGCGAGGAGGTGCGCTGCCCGGTGAACGGGCTGCTGTTCACCTTGCGCGAGTACCCGGTGGTGTACCCCGGCTCGCTTCTGGCGCGCGTTCTGGGAGGTGAGTGAGGCATGGAGACGCTGAGGCTGTTCGAGCTCGACACGCCGTACCGCGAGCGGATGGCCATCGAGGCGTACGCGTTCGGCCCCGCCGACGCCGCCACGTCGGTGGCCGTGGTGGGCGCGATGCGCGGAAACGAGGTGCAGCAGACCTACATCTGCGCGTCGGTGGTCAAGCGCCTGCAGGAGATGGAGCGCGAAGGCACGCTCACGGGCGACGTGCGGGTGACGGTGATCCCCACGGTGAACTCGTTCTCGATGAACATCGCGCACCGCTTCTGGCCGATGGACAACACCGACGTCAACCGGATGTTCCCCGGCTACGACCAGGGCGAGACCACCCAGCGCATCGCCGCCGGGCTCTTCCGCGCGATCGAGGGCTGCACGTACGGCATCCAGCTGTGCAGCTTCTACCTGCCCGGCGAGTTCGAGCCGCACGTGCGCGTGACCGACACCGGCGCCATCGACCTGGCGCGCTCGTGGGAGCTGGCGAAGCTGTTTCGCTTCCCCTACGCCATGCTGAAGGAGCCCGCGCCCTTCGACACCACCACGCTCAACTACAATTGGCAGGTGTGGGACACCTACGCGTTCTCGCTGTACAGCCCCAAGACGGAGCGCATCGACGAGGAGTCGGCGGCGTTCGTGGTCGGCTGCATCATGCGGTTCCTGCACGGCGTGGGCGCGGTGAGCGCCGACGTGCCGCCGCGCTGCACGACAAGGCTGCTGCGCGAGTCTGACCTGGTGAACGTGCGGACGACGCGCGCGGGCTTCTTCAAGCGGGCGGTGTACGTGGCGTCGAAGGTGAGGCGCGGCGACGTGCTCGCCGAGATCCTGTCGACGCAGGACTGCTCGGTGCTCGAAACGCTTCTGAGCCCCTGCGACGGCACGGTGTTCTTCCGCCACGGCCCCGCCATGGTGAACGGCGACACGATAGCGTTCAAGATCGCCCCCGAGAAGTAGCGCGCAAGTTCGGCTTCGAGAAACAGGGTGCGCAAGTTCGTCCCCAAGGGGCGGACGCACGGACTCTGGAATGCGGAGTCGACTGTTGCATCATTTCGGCGTGTTTTGCGGAACGTGATTCGCAAAACACGCCGAAGAGGGGGTGGTGGGACGTCGGGGACCTTGGGGACGTTGGATGTGCTGGGTGTGCTGGGCTGCTGGGGGAGGGGCATGCTCATAAGGCGGGTTTGCTTCTTGGGTGGAAGAATGGGAACATCTGCTCCTGCACGGTGGGAGAGGTGTGGCGAATGTGCGACAATACCGACAGCCTACAACGAAAGGAGGCCGTCATGGCCGATCGCGACGTGGAAAACGCAAGCCAGGAAGTCCCCGAGATTCCTGAGATTCTGGAGAAGGTGCTGCTGTTCGCCCTCGACGAGGCGAAGGGCAAGATGGACCAGGGCGCCGAGGTGATCCCCTTCACCACGCTGGTTGTGAAGGACAACCTGTTCATCGAGACGCATCCGGGCGAGGACGCCGAGGAGTGCTTCAACTTCGCGCGCCACACCGTCGAGGGCGCGCGCGGCGCCGAGGCGTACGCGCTGTGCTATGACGGCTACGTCGAGACGGACGACGGCATGCTCGACGCGCTTATCGCCGAGGGCGGCGTCCCGGGCTCCGACGACGGCTTCGCCATCGGGTACCTGTACACCCAAGCGGAAGGCTGCGAGCCGATATTCGAGATCGATCCCGTCTACGTGGGCGAGGCTCCCAACTTCATGGGCAACCTGAAGGACGCCTCCGAGTACACCGACGAGGAGATCGAGGAGAAGTACCTCGAGGAAGACGAGGTTGAGGGCGTCGAAGAATAGGGCTGCGTTTCGCGCTACTCTCTGACGAGCCCGCGCGGCCCCCTGACGCACCTTCGCGCTGCTCACCGTCGTTTCACGCGCTCCTCTGACGTGTCCTCGCGCGGTTCGCATTTCGCCCTGCGCGACTCTCACGTGCATCTTGCAGAAGCGGCCAGCTGCCCCGATACCCATGCGGGGCAGCTGGCCGCTTCCTCGTTCCCCCGCCGCGTTCCCTCCCTCCCTCCCTCCCTCTCGTCTTCCCATTACGTTCTCTTCGCGTCAGGTTGCGGCGGCCTTCTGCCTGGTTCCTGCCAGGTTGAAGCGGCGATTCGCCAACTTCTCGCCAGAATGCAGCGCCTATTCGTTGCCTTCGCATCAAAGCGCGGCACTCTTTCCACCTCCTTTGCGCCAAAACGCGACGCCTGTTCTGCCTCCTTCGCACCGAAGCGCAGCGCTTCGCCACCGCCTTTGCGTCAGGTGGCGGCGCGCAATCGGTTCCTTCCAGCCGCCTCGCGGCAGAGCGCCCGCTCTCACGCTGTGCGGCGGATTCGCCAAGTCCCCGCCATCGGCCTGTCAGACGGTGCCGCTATCCTGAGGGGCAAGAGCTTCGGCAACCCCGTGAGGCGAGCAACCTGAAGGGAACTCGGCAGGAGGAGCGCCCGCGCGGGGCTGTCAGGGCCGGCGTTCGGCGCGCGCGGCGTGGCGCGAGAAGTGACAGGGCGGGACATGGGCGGGATCACGAACGGCCCCACGCCTCGCGCGACGAGCGCATATGTGTGGTAAACGTGATCGAGGGAAAATCGGCGGGTATGCAAGGCGAGGCTCTTTGATATACTAGGCAGGCTGTATCCTGCCCCGGTGAGAGCCTTCACCAGCCCGGGGCCGTAAAGTCCAAAGGAGGTGAGCTGATGAAGGCTTATGAACTGCTGTTTTTTGTCGCTCCTACTATCGACGAAGAGACGCGCGCGGGTGTTATGAAGCGCATCGAGACCACGATCGCCGCTGGCGAGGGTTCCATCGACAACGTCGACGCGTGGGGCAAGCGCAAACTCGCTTACGAGATCAATGGTCTGACCGATGGTGACTACACTCTCATCGATTTCCACGCTGATCCCCAGAACATCGCCGAGCTCGATCGCGTGCTGCGCATCACCGATGCGGTAGTGCGTCATATGATCGTGGCCCGCACGGATCGCGACTAGTGAGAGATCGGGCGGCAGCAAGCCGCCCCAGCATGAGGAGAGGTGGAAATGAGCATCAATCGAGTTGTTATCAGCGGTAACCTGACGCGTGACCCCGAGCTTCGCCAGACGCAGTCCGGCATGCCCGTGATGAGCATGGGCGTTGCGGTGAACGACCGCCGCAAGAACCCGCAGACCGGCGAGTGGGAGGATTATCCCAACTTCATCGACTGCACCATGTTCGGCACGCGCGCGCAGAGCCTCAGCAACTACCTGACCAAGGGCACCAAGGTTTCCATCGAAGGCAAGCTTCGCTGGAGCCAGTGGGAGCGCGACGGCCAGAAGCGCAGCAAGATCGAGGTTATCGTCGACGAGCTCGAGTTCATGTCGAGCCGCAACAGCGGCGGTGCTCACAACTCCGGCGACTACGGCGCGTCGGCGTACAACGCCCAGCCTGCGTACAATGCGCAACCCGCATACAACGCGCAGCCCGCGTACAGCGCCCCGGCCCCCGTCATCGACGCCTCTTCTTCGGTTTATGACGAAGACATCCCGTTTTAAGCGAAAGTTGAGAGGTTAATATGGCCGATTACGCTAAGCAGCCTCGTCGTAAGTACTGCCAGTTCTGCAAGGATAACGTCGAGTACGTCGACTACAAGGACACGCAGATGCTGCGCAAGTACGTTACCGATCGTGGCAAGATCAAACCCCGCCGCGTGACGGGTGCCTGCACCCAGCACCAGCGCGACATTGCGAACGCCGTCAAGCGCGCTCGCGAGATGGCTCTCATGCCCTACGTTGTCCCCGCTGTGAGCGGTCGCGGCGACCGTCGCAATCGTGGCTAAGGAGGACACATGAAGGTCATTCTGCTGAAGGAACTCAAGGGCAAGGGCGGCGAAGGCGACGTCATCGACGTGGCCGCGGGCTTTGCCAACAACTACCTGCTCACCCAGGGCTACGCCGTGAGGGCCACCAAGGGCAACCTCAAGCAGCTCGAGGAGCGCAAGAAGAACATCGCGAAGCGCGAGGAAGTGCGCATCGCTGACGCCAACGCCCTGGCCGAGAAGCTCAACGCCGCCAAGGTGTTCGTGGCTGCCCAGGTGGGCGAAGAGGGCCAGCTGTTCGGCTCCGTCACCTCCACCATGGTTGCCGAGGCCATCGAGGCCGAGCTCGGCATCGAGATCGACAAGCGCCGCGTGGAGCTGGGCAAGCCGATCAAGGTTGCCGGCGAGCATGAGGTCATCGTGTCGCTGTACCGCACCATCAAGGCCACCGTCACCGTCACCGTCGGCGACAAGAAGGTTGCCGAGGTCGAGGAGGCCGTCGAGGCTGAGGCCGAGGAAGCTGCCGAGACCGAGGCCGTCGAGGCTGCCGAGGACGCCGAGTAGCACCTGCGCGTATGCGCGGGCTTGCGTGAGGCGGTTCCGCCGAACGCGCCCGGTGCGCTCGCACGCGGCACTCCGCGCACGGCGTTTCGCACGCCACGTGCCTGCGTCCGAAACGCAAGCGAACTCCCCTCGCCCCACGTGGGCGAGGGGAGTTTTCTTTTCAGGGGCGCGCCTCGGCGCCTTTGCGCTACCATAGGACTGTTCCGCAAACCACTTCGCAAGCGCCGTGCCAAGCGTCGCACCAAGCGCCGTGCCAAGCAGAAAGAAAGAAAGAAGCCGATGCCCGCTCCCGCCTCAACCTCGCATACGCAACGCACCACCGTCGACGCGGCCAAGCGCGCGCAGCTCCCGCAGAACATCGAGGCAGAGCAGTCGGTGCTGGCGGCGTGCATGCTGAACACCGAGGTGGTCGAGGAGCTGATCCTGCGCCTGAAGCCCGAGAACTTCTTCCGCCCGGCGCACCGCATCATCTTCGAGTCGGTCTACGACCTCTCCGTCCGCCGCATTCCCGTGGACCCCATCGCCCTGGCTGACACGCTGCAGGCGAAGGGCCAGCTCGAGGCCGTGGGCGGCCGCGCCTATCTGGCCGAGCTCGCCGACAACACCTTCGCGCTCACCAACTGGCAGCGCCACGCCGACATCGTGAAGCGCACGGCCATCCTGCGCGAGCTGGTGTACGCGGCCGCCGACATCAACGCGCTCGCCTACGACGCGCCCGACGACCTCAACCAGGTGGTCGAGGAGGCGGAGAAGACGCTGTTCAACGTCACGGAGAAGCGCGTGTCGTCGTCGTTCGTGAAGATGGACACGCTCATCACCGACGCGTTCGAGGAGATATCGAAGCTCGCCGCGCAGGGCGACCACATGGCGGGCGTGCCCACGGGCTTCCGCGACGTCGACAACCTGTTCCACGGCTTCCGCGGCGGTGACCTGGTCATCCTCGCCGCGCGCCCCGGCGTCGGCAAGACCTCGTTCGCGCTGAACATGGCCGTGAACGCGGCGAAGGCGGGCACGGCCGTGGCGTTCTTCTCGCTGGAGATGAGCGCGGGGCAGCTCGTGCAGCGCATCCTGTGTGCCGAGGCGCGCGTGAGCCTGTCGAAGATCCGCGGCGGCTTCGTGTCCGAGGGCGACTGGGGCGCCATCGCCGACGCGTCGAACACGCTCTCGAAGCTCGAGGTCTACATCGACGACTCGCCGGGCCTGTCGATCCTCGAGGCCCGCGCGAAGGCGCGCCGCGAGCTGCGGCACGCGGCGGGGCAGGGACGCGGCCTCATCATCGTGGACTACCTGCAGCTCATGCAGCCGCCCGCCGTGCGCAAGGACGGCAACCGCGCCGTCGAGGTCGGCGAGATCTCGCGCGGCCTGAAGGTGCTCGCGAAGGAGATGGACATGCCGGTCATCGCGCTCTCGCAGCTCTCCCGCGCGGTGGAGATGCGCGGCAAGAAGCGTCCGATGCTGTCTGACCTGCGCGAATCGGGCTCCATCGAGCAGGACGCCGACATCGTCATGTTCATCGACCGCTCCATGGACGACATGGAGGCGGAGAGCGAGGACCGTCCTGACCTGGGCACGGCCGAGCTCATCGTGGCGAAGCACCGCAACGGCGCCACCCGGGACATCACGCTGGCGTTCAACCCGGAGTACACCAAGTTCATGGACTTCATCGACGACTCGCGCGTAGGCGGGTTCTAGCCCATGCCGCGCCGGCTTACGTTCATCCACGCGGCCGACCTGCACATCGGCGCGCCCTTCCGCGGCCTGCGCGCGCTGTCGCCCGAGTGGGCCGACCGCCTGTGCGAGGCGATCCCCGAGGCGTACGACCGCTTGATCGACGCGGCGGTCGCGCGCGCGGTCGACTTCGTGGTGATCGCGGGCGACGTGTTCGACGAGGCGCGCGCCTCCTACGCCGACTACCTGCGGTTCTTCAAGGGCATCGAGCGCTTGGGCGAGGCGGGCGTCAGGGCGTACCTGTGCACGGGCAACCACGACCCGTATGCCCAGTGGCAGCAGGACTTCTTCGCGCTTCCCGCGAACGCGACGATGTTCGCCGCCGACAAGCCCAGCTTCGCCCTGTTCGAGCGCGCGGGCGAGCCGCTCTGCGTGCTCGGCGGCCGCGGCTACCCCAACAAGGTGTGGCCGGCCGACCGCGACATCGCCGAGGGCCTCACGCGCGCATCTGCCGAGGTCGCGCTTGGGCCGCGGGCCGTCGAGGCGCCGTTCGGCGTGGGCGTGCTGCACACCGGGCTCGACCTCGACCCGGCGAAGGCGCCCGCGAGCCCCGTGCGGCTGCGCGCCGCCGGGTTCGACTACTGGGCGCTCGGGCACATCCACCAGCGCTTCGTCGACAACCCGGAGAACCCGCGCCTCGTGTTCTCGGGCTGCATCCAGGGGCGTGACGTGAAGGAGACGGGCCCGCGCGGCGTGAGCCTGGTGACGCTCGAAGAGGGGGCGCCGAACCGCGTGGAGTTCATTCCCACGGCCAGCGTGGCGTGGCAGCGCTGCGCGGTGGACGTGGGGGAGTGCGCGTCGCTTCCCGCCGTGGCCGACGCGGTGATGCGCGCGCAGTTCGCCGCGAGCAGCACGGCGCAGTGCGAGGAGATGATCTCGCGCATCACGCTTGAGGGCGCCACGCCGCTGCATGACGTGCTCGCGCGTCCCGGCGTGATGGAGGATCTGCGCGCGACGCTCAACGAGGCGCGCCCCGACTTCTTCGTGGACGCGCTCGTGGACAAGACCACGCGCCCGCTCGACCGCGACGCCCTGCGCGCCGAGGGGATGTTCCCCGCGGCGGTGCTCAGCGCGGCGCAGACCCTGCGCGCGACGCATGACGAGCAGGTGGGCTTCTTGCAGGAGGAGTTCCTGCGCCGCGGCGTGCCGATGCCGCGCGGGGTGACGGCCGACCTTGACTCCTTGATCGACGAGGCGGAGGACCTCGTGCTCGACCTGCTCGTCCAGGAGGGTGATCGCTGATGGCCCCCTACCTGAGGCACGTCAAGATGGAGAGCTTCGGCGCCGCGCGCGATCGCGTGGTGGGGCCGTTCTCGCCGCACCTCAACGTGGTGTTCGGCGCCAACGAGTCGGGCAAGACCACGCTCGCGGCGTTCGTGGGCGGCGTGCTGTTCGGCTGGGACGAGGCGCGCGGCGGGCGCAACGCCTACAAGCCGCGCGGCACCGAGCGCGCCGGGTCGCTGTTCTTCGAGGAGCGGGAAGAAGGCGCGGAAGGGGAGCGGGGCGGCGCGCTGGCGGGTGGCGCGCCGGAGGGCGGCGCGGCTCCTGAGCGCCTCGGCGCCCCCAGCCTTGCTGGTACTTCCAGCCTTGCTGGCGCCCCCGGCCTTGCCGGCGCCCCCGGCCCCGCCGCCCCGCTCGAGCTGCGCCGCGTGCGCAACGCCGACGGCCTGCAGGGCGACGCAAGCCTGGTCGACGACATCGACAAGGACACCTTCCGCGCCGTGTTCTCCCTCACGAGCGACGAGCTGCGCAGCCTGCGCAACACCACCGACGTGACGGCGCGCCTGCTCACAGCTGGGTCAGGCACGGGCGCGTCGCCGGCGCAGGCGCTTGGCGTCGTGCAGGAGCGGCTGGCGGAGTACACCTCGCGCGCGGCGAGCGCGCAAAGCTCCATCGTGCAGCTGACCGAAGAGCGCGACGAGATCCGCCGCGCGCTGCGCGCCGCCGCGGAGGAGATGGAGAACAGCCGCGCGCAGGACCGCGAGTTCCATGCGATCGAGCCTGAGCGCCAGCGCATGAGCGAGCGCGTGGATCGCCTGAACGCGTCCGTCGAGAGCCTGTCAGTCTGCCGGGCCGGCTTGGAGAAGCTCGGCTCGGAGGCGGCGTCGCTGCGCGTCGAGCTCGGGCGCCTCCACAACGAGGAGCGCCGCGCGGTGGCCGCGCGCCGCTCGCGCGAGCAGGCGGTCGGCCGCGCGCTCGCGCGCCTGACGGGCGCGGAGGACCGAGCCGCGCGTGAGCGCCTTGAGGCGCTTGCGGAGCGCGAGGCGAAGCAGGCGCACCTGCTCGACGCCGCGCGTGAGGACTATGCTGCCGCCCGCGCCGCCTACGAGGCGCTTCTGGAGACGCAGCGTCGCTCTGACCAGGGGCGGCCCCACCTGCGCCGCGGCGTGCAGGTCGCGGTCACGGCGGCCATGTTCGCGCTGCTCCTGTGCCTGGGCGTCCCGCTGTTCATCCAGGGGCGCGCCGCGGGCAGCCTGTCGTATACGTCATTGGGCCTGGTCATGGTGTTCTTCGGACTCCTCTTGGCCGCATCGGCCCTCGTGCTCCTGTTCCGTCCCGACCGTCGTGACGAGGAGCGCCGCGAGCGCCTCGAGGCCGCCCACGAGGCGATGTCCCAGTGCGCCAAGCGCCTCGAGCTGGGCGAGCAGGCGCAGGCCGAGTTCGAGGACGCCGTGCGCGCCGACCTCGCCGAGATGGGGCTGGGGGATGCGGGCACCTCGCTGCGCCGTGCCCGCGTGCTGCTCGACGACGCCCGCGACGCCCGCGCCGAGATGGCGCTCGACCGCCAGCGCCAGCGCTCGGCCACGCAGCGCGTCAACGAGGTGGAGGCGCGCCTGGGGGAGATAGCCGCGCAGCAGGCGCTTCTGTGCGAGCGCGCGGGCGTGCCCGCCGAGGTGACGCTCGCCGCGCTCGACCAGGAGCTCGCGCGCTGCACGAGCGAGCGCGCCGAGGCGCTCGAGAAGACCGAGGCGCTCAACCGCCGCTGGGGCGAGCTGAGCCGCGAGCTCGCGCAGGCGCGTCAGGCGCGCGAGTTCGACAAGCTCAAGACGCGCTACCACGAGCTCAAGACGCGCATCGACGAGGCGTCGATCGACCTCGCGCGCCTGCTTCTGGCGCAGCGCATGCTGGAGGACGCCGTGGCGGCGTGGAAGTCGAAGAGCCAGCCCGAGGTGTTCGCCCAGGCCAGCCGCCTGCTGGCGCTCATGACGGACGGGCGGTGGACGCGCGTGGCGCTCACCGACGCCGGCGAGGTGCAAGTGACCGACAGCACGCTCACCACGCGCGAGCCCAACCTGCTCTCGCTGGGAACCTGCCAGCAGCTCTACCTGGCGCTGCGCATCGCGCTCCTCACGTGCGCCCCCAACGTGGGCCGCGCCGTCCCCGTGCTCGCCGACGACATCCTCGTGAACTTCGACGCCGAGCGCCGCCGCGGCGCGGCGCGCGCCCTCGCCGAGCTCGCGGAGACGCGCCAGGTGATCCTCCTCACCTGCCACGAGGAAGTGGTGCGCGTGCTCCAGGAAGCCACCGCCCCCACCCACCCCGCCACCCTCATCAAGCTGTAGGGCGCGGCGAAGAAGGATTTCCGAAGGCAGCACCCGCGTGCTAATCTGCCTGGTGGGACGGGAATAAGGCACAGATGCGTTATTCGTTGTTGTATTGTTGCTTAGGGAGCGTGTTTGCCTTGCGCTGACATGGGGTTGGTGGTCGTCGGGGCGGTTGTTTGAGTGAGGAGCTTGCGGTATGCCTTGTTACATTGTGCGGAATGACCTGTGCCGCATGCGGGTTGACGTGGTGGTCTGCCCGGCCAACGCGGCGCTTCGGATCGGCGGCGGGGCTGGCGAGGCCGTTGCGCGCGTGGCGGGGCTCGCTCAGCTGCAGGAGGCATGCGATGCCGTCGGGTCCTGCGCGGTGGGCGACGCGGTGGCGACGCCCGCGTTCGACTTCCCGGCGCGCAGCATCGTGCACGCGGTGGGGCCCGTGTGGCGCGGCGGTAGGCACGACGAGGACGCGCAGCTCGCCTCCTGCGTGACGCGCTCGCTCGCCCTCGCCGCCGAGCAGGGCGCCGCGACGGTGGCGCTCCCGCTGATCTCCGCGGGCTCCTACGGCTTCCCGCCGCGCCGTGCGTTCGACGTGACGATCCGTGCCATCAGGCGCTTCCTCGAGGACCACGACCTGCACGTGTACCTGGTGCTGTTCGACCGCGAGTCGGTGGCGGCGGGCAGCGAGCTGCTCGGGTCGGTGGCGGAGTACGTCGACGACGTCTACGTGCGCGAGCACATCCTGGAGGGCACGTGCGTCCTCGGCGGCGCGCCCTGGCGCGGGGCGCCCCGCGGGTTCAGCGCTGTCGAGGCTGCCGGAGAGATCGAGCCTGCGGAGGACTTCGACTTTGGTGCGGAGGCATTCGACGAGCTTGAAGGCGGGTTCTCGCGAGACGCGGCCTTCGCTGCTCCGTGCGCGCCTGCTCTGCGCGATGACGCGTGGTCGCCCGCTCCGCAAGCCGCCCCGCAGCCCGCCGCTTCGGGCCTGCCCTCCAGCCCTCCAGCCGCCGCCTTCCCCACAGGCTCCTTCGACACCTCTGACCTGCGAAAGCGCATCGCCTCGCTCGACGAGTCGTTCGCCGCCACGGTTCTGCGCCTCATCGACGAGCGCGGCCTGACCGACGTGCAGGTGTACAAGCGCGCCAACATGAGCCGCCAGCTGTTCGCCAAGATCCGCAAGGACGACAACTACCGCCCCGCCAAGCGCACCGCCTGCGCCCTGGCCATCGCGCTCGAGCTCAGCCTCGCCGAGGCGCGCGACCTGCTCGCCCGCGCGGGCTTCGCGCTCTCCCACAGCAGCAAGGCCGACGTGATCGTGGAGTACTTCCTCGTCAACGGCATCTACGACATCTTCAAGGTGAACGAGGCGCTCTACGCGTTTGACCAGCCTCTTCTCGGATAGCAACAGGGGAGCGCGGCGAAGAGGGAGCGGAGAGGAAGAGCGGCGAAGGTGAGGGGCCTTGTGGATTGCCGTATCGCGTCTCGGCTTCGCCGCGCGGCAAGCGCTTCTCTGGCAGACCCTGCTCCGTTCTGCGTCGCATCGCTCCAGCGAATGTCGCTTCGCGGTTTACCTATTGCGCTGCCCGCTTCCGCATAATGCTCGCTGTAAGCGACGAGCACGGCCTGACCAGGCTTGATCCGACTTGGTTCGGTCCGGGTGACTCGAACCGGTTTGGTCAAGCACGGCCAACCCGGTTCGGCCAAACGCGACCATTCTGGTCTGGCCGAACGCGGCCAACCCAATTTGGCCGAACATGACCAACCCAGTTCGGTCAAGCTTGACCTACGGCCAATTCGGTTCGGTCAAGCGCAGCCAATCTGGTTCAGCCGGCTCGGCGAAAAGGCGACGGAAAGGAAGCGCATCATGAAGAAGGGTCTGACGGAGCTGGTTTTCATTCTCGACCGCAGCGGCTCGATGACGGGGCTCGAGAGCGACACGATCGGCGGCTTCAACGCGGTGCTCAAGAAGCACCAGGAATGCGAAGGCGAGGCGGTGGTGTCGACGGTGCTGTTCGACAACGTGACCGAGGTGCTGCACGACCGCGTCAGCGTGCGGGACGTGAAGCCCCTCACGGGGGCGGACTACCAGGTGCGCGGCTGCACGGCGCTGCTCGACGCGGTGGGCGGGGCCATTCGGCACATCGAGCGCGTGCAGCGCTACATGCCCGACGAGTACAAGGCGGAGCACGTGGCGTTCGTCATCACCACCGACGGACTGGAGAACGCGAGCACGCGCTACACGTACGAGCAGGTGAAGCGCGCCATCGAGCGCAAGCAGGAGGATGGCTGGGAGTTTCTGTTCATGGGCGCGAACATCGACGCCGCGGCTGAGGCGGCCCGGATCGGCATCCGCTCCGACCGCGCCGCAACCTACGTGGCCGACACCCAGGGCACGAGCGTCGTCTACGAGGCCATGGCGGACGCGACGTGCTGCCTGCGCGCTCACGCGGCTGTCCCTTCCGCCTGGGCGGCCCCCATCGAGCACGACCGCGCCTCGCGGAAAGCGTAGGGCTCGTCTCCCGCTTCCGCTCCGCGCTAATGAGAACGCGAGAGACTTGTGGGGCGTGAGGCGCGGGCAGCGTCTCACTGCCCGCGTCGCGCGTCGGCCGCCGTCGAACCGCTGAACTCGCCTCTGTCGTTTGATGCAGGTAAGTTCTCGCTGGCCCCGCGCCCGCCCCTGCGCGCCCGCCCGCAACACCCCTGTTCTCGCTGGCTCCGCGCCCGCGCCCGCCGCCCTCCTCCCACCCTCGCCCCGCTCCCGCGAATGTTTCACGTGAAACATTCGCGGCCGGCTGCGCCCTCGTTCGCACCTATACTATACTGTGAGGTTGCGGAACAGGGCGCTTTCCGTTCCCTGACGCTCGAATGACGAAAGGACGAACCATGCCGAGTACTGTGCTCGTCGGCGCCCAGTGGGGCGACGAAGGCAAGGGCAAGATCACTGACCTCATCGCAAGCGACTTCGACTACGTCGTGCGATTCCAAGGGGGCAACAACGCCGGACACACCGTCATCCACGGCGACAAGAAGCTGGCGCTGCACCTCATGCCCTCGGGCGTCATGTACGAGAACGCCGTGCCCGTGATCGGCAACGGCGTCATCATCGACCCCGGCGTGCTGGTGAAGGAGATGGCCATGCTCGAGGCCGAGGGCATCTCGTGCAAGCGCCTCAAGATCTCCTGCGACGCACACGTCATCATGCCGTACCACAAGGACCTCGACGGCGCCGACGAGAAGCGCCTGGGCTCCAACCAGATCGGCACCACCAAGCGCGGCATCGGCCCGTGCTACCAGGACAAGGCCGCGCGCAAGGGCATCCGCATCCAGGACCTGCTCGACGAGAAGATCTTCCGCCTGAAGGTGGAGACGGCGCTCGCGCAGAAGAACCCCATCCTCGAGAAGATCTACGGGCTGCACACCTACACGGTCGAGGAGATCTGCGACGAGTACCTGCCGTACGCGCGCATCCTCAAGCCCTACATGGAGGAGACCGCCCAGCTTCTGAACCGCGCGCTGCGCGAGGGCAAGAACATCCTGTTCGAGGGCGCGCAGGGCACGCTGCTCGACATCGACCACGGCACCTACCCCTACGTCACCTCGTCGAGCTGCTGCGCCGGCGGCGCGGCCACGGGCACGGGCGTGGGCCCCGTGAACATCAACCGCGTGCTCGGCATCCAGAAAGCCTACGTCACGCGCGTGGGCGGCGGCCCCTTCCCCACGGAGCTCACCTTCCCCGAGGACGGCGGCACCGGCCAGGACGCCGTCGACGGCGAGACGCTGTGCAGCGTGGGCCACGAGTTCGGCGTGACGACGGGCCGCAAGCGCCGCTGCGGCTGGTTCGACGCCGTGATCGCGCGCTACGCCGCCGAGGTCAACGGCCTCACCGACGTGGCGCTCACCAAGCTCGACGTGCTGAGCGCCTTCGACGCCATCAAGGTGTGCGTGGCCTACGAGTGCGACGGCAAGCGCTACGACTACTTCCCCATGCAGCAGAGCGTGCTGTTCCACGCGAAGCCCATCTACGAGGAGCTTCCCGGCTGGAAGGACGTCGACATCACCCAGTGCAAGACCTACGAGGAGCTGCCTGAGAACACGCGCAAGTACGTCGAGTACCTGGAGGAGATCACCGGCGTGCCCATGTCCATCGTGAGCGTGGGCCCCGACCGCGACCAAACGATCATGCGAGGATGGTAGCCGGTCTCGCTTGCAGGGCGGATGCGGTTTCGGAAAGGAACGACATGAACATTCTGGTACTGGGCTCCGGTGGGCGCGAGCACGCGATCACCTGGGCGTTGGGCAAGTCCCCCCGCGTTGACGCGCTGTACGTGGCGCCGGGCAACGGCGGCACCGAAGGCGTGGCGAAGGCGAGGAACGTCGCCGTCGACATGATGGACGCGAGGGCGGTGCTCGCGTTCGCGCGCGAGCACGCGGTTGACCTGGTGGTCGTCGGCCCGGAGGCCCCGCTCGTGTCGGGCGTGGCCGACGAGCTGCGCGCGGCGGGTGTGGCCGTGTTCGGCCCGAACGCCGACGGCGCGCAGCTCGAGGGCTCCAAGGCGTACTCCAAGGCGTTCATGGCCGCCAACGACATCCCCACGGCGGCCTACGCGCAGTTCGACGCCGCCGAGCCCGCGCTCGCCTACGTGCGCGAGCAGGGCGCCCCCATCGTCATCAAGGCCGACGGCCTGGCTGCGGGCAAGGGCGTCGTGGTGGCCGAGACGCTCGCGGACGCGGAGGAGGCCGTGCGCGCGTGCTTCGACGGCGCGTTCGGCGAGGCCGGCTCGCGCGTGGTCGTCGAGGAGTGCATGACGGGCCCGGAGTGCTCGCTTCTGTGCTTCGTCACGAACGGCAAGTCGTTCCCCATGGCCCCGGCGCAGGACCACAAGCGCGCCTACGACGGCGACAAGGGCCCGAACACGGGCGGCATGGGCGTGTACTCGCCGGTGCCCATCGTGACCGACGACGAGATGGCAGAGATGGTGCGCATCATGGACGCGGCCGCGGCGGCCACCGCGCGCGAGCCGTTCGGCCTCGACTACCGCGGCACGCTCTACGGCGGCTTCATGCTCACGCCGAAGGGGCCGCGCGTGGTGGAGTTCAACGCGCGCTTCGGCGACCCGGAGACGCAGGTGGTGCTCCCGCGCCTCGAGAGCGACCTGGCGGAGGTCATGATGGCCGTGGCCGAGGGCCGCGACGCCGACGTGGAGCTGGAATGGTCCGACGCGTGGGCGGTGTGCGTGGTGCTCGCGAGCGAGGGCTACCCGGGATCCTACGAGAAGGGCAAGGTCATCCTCGGGATCGAGGAGGCCGAGGCGCTCGACGGCGTGACGGTGTTCCACGCGGGCACCAAGACCAACGCCGACGGCGAGCTCGTCACCAACGGCGGGCGCGTGCTCAACGTGGTGGCGCTCGGCGAGACCTTTGAAGAGGCCCGCGACCGCGCCTACGAGGCGTGCGGCCTCGTCAACTTCGAGGGCAAGCAGCTGCGCAGCGACATCGGCGCGAAGGCCCTGCGCGGCCGCGGCGCGTGGGAGTAGCCCATGCTGTCCGAGCGAATGCTCTCGACGGTCGTCCGGGAGTGCACCAAGAGCTACCTGAACCTCAAGCCCGTGGCCGAGGACCGCATGCCCGCGCCCGTGCCCGGGCAGCGCTACATGCTGTACATGCACGTGCCGTTCTGCGAGCGGCTGTGTCCGTACTGCTCGTTCAACCGCTTCCCGTTCGCGGAGGACCGCGCGCGCCCGTACTTCGCGAACATGCGCCGCGAGATGCTCATGCTCAAGGACCTCGGGTATGACTTCGACAGCGTCTACATCGGCGGCGGCACGCCCACCATCTTGCTCGACGAGCTGTGCGACACCATCGACCTGGCGCGCGAGACGTTCTCCATCAAGGAGGTCTCGAGCGAGACGAACCCGAACCACCTGATCCCGAGCTATCTGGACAAGCTGCAGGGGCGCGTGCAGCGCCTCTCCGTGGGCGTGCAGAGCTTCGACGACGGCCTCCTCAAGCAGATGGACCGCTACGACAAGTACGGCAGCGGGCAGGAGATCCTCGAGCGCATCCAGGACGCGAGCCCGTACTTCACCTCGATGAACGCCGACATGATCTTCAACTTCCCGGCGCAGACCGAGGACATCCTCATCCGCGACGTCGAGCGCGTGATCGAGTCGGGCGCGAGCCAGACCACGTTCTACCCGCTGATGGCGAGCCCGAGCGTGGAGAAGTCGCTCGCGCGCACGGTGGGCAAGGTGGACTACGTCCGCGAGCAGCGCTTCTACGATATCATCTGCGAGCTTCTGACCGGCGAGCTGCCCGGCGTGGATGTGGCCGGCGGCAAGGTCGGCGCCCAGGGCGAGCGCGGGCTCTTCGAGCACGGCAGCGCCTGGACGTTCAACCGCCGCGGCACGGGCGCCGCGGGCGAGGAGGCCATGATCGACGAGTACGTGGTCGACTACGAGGAGTACCCGGCCATCGGCTCGGGCGGCATCACGTATCTGGGGAAGAGCCTGTACGTGAACACGTTCTCCGTGCGCGACTACAACGCCGCCATCGAGGGCGGGCGCATGTCGATGATGGGCAAGGCCACCTTCACCAAGCGCAACCGCATGCGCTACCGCTTCATGATGCAGCTGTTCGGCCTGCGCCTTGACAAGCGCCAGTTCAAGCGCGACTTCGGCTGCTCGGTGGAGGCGGGGCTGCCCGTCGAGATGGCCTTCATGGCGGCGTCGGGCGCGTTCGCCGTGAACGACGACGAGGAGCTGACGCTCACGTCCAAGGGCCGCTACCTCATGGTGGTGATGATGCGCCAGTTCTTCATCGGCGTGAACAACCTGCGCGACCAGGCGCGCGCGGCGCTCACGGGCGAGGAGCGTGAGCTGATCTTCGGATAATGATATTCACCGCCCTCATATACCTCGCGTTTGCAGCGCTGCTCGTGACGGCGGCCGTCGCCGACATGCGGACGCTGCGCATCCCCAACCAGCTGGTGGTGGGCCTTGCGGGGCTGTGGCTGGTGTGGCGGGTGGGCCTCGGGATCGGTGGCGTGATCGTGGGCGCCGACTTTGTGACGGCGATGATCGCCCACGCGCCGTTTCGGGGCGTGTCGCTCGCGGACGGCATCGTGGGCTCCGTGGCGCTCGGCGGCGGGCTTCTGCTGGTCACGGTGGTGTACGAGGCGGTGTCGAAGAAGCGCGCCATGGGCGCCGGCGACATCAAGCTCCTGACCATGGTGGGGCTGTTTCTGGGCCTCGAGCGCGGCGTGCTCTGCCTGCTGGTGGCCTGCGTGGCGTTTCTGCTGTCGGCGCTCGTGCTGCCGCACACCCGCTGGGGCGAGAAGGACCTCGCCGCGGCGGAGTCGGGCTACCCCATCCTGCGCGAGTTCCCCTTCGGCCCCGCCATCGCCCTGGGGTCGGCCCTCGCGCTGTTCGTGCCGTAGGGGAGAGGGGGCGCGGGGGGCTTGCGGGTGGCCCGCGGTCGACGCGTGGCCCGTGTGGCTTGCGTGGCCGGCCGGGCGTTTCGCGATGTGCCGAAAAAAGTTCTTGCCAACGAGCGCACGAGGCGCTAGAATATATCACCGCGTCAGAAACGGAAGTTTCTCGCCTTTGGTCGGGTAGCTCAGTTGGTAGAGCAGCGGACTGAAAATCCGCGTGCCGAGGGTTCAAGTCCCCCTCCGACCACCATCAATTGCAAGAGCCCCTCGCCGAGGGGCTCTTTTGCTACCGCGTCCCGCCGAGCCGTACTGAGTCGTATCGAGTCGCTGAGTCTGAGGAAGCAGGTTTCATCTCGCTGGAGGAGCGTCACAGCCAGGATCTCTTCGCGCGCTTGGGCATGACGGCGCGTGATTGGGCTGCGCTTCTGGGGATCTCCGCGGTGGTCGCCGTGCTCGCCGTGCTCGGCGTCTCGTACGTGGTGGGGCAGGGCTGGCCGCTGTTCGACGGCCCGACCACCGTCTTGCTCTGCGTCGCCTCCACCGTTGTCGCGGGCGTGTGCCTGCTGGCGGTCGACCAGGGGCTGTTCCGCGTGGCCACCCGCTGCCGCGCGGACGAGGAGGAGGGCGGCGCTGGCGAACTCGCTGCGGGCGCGCCGGCCGCAGCCCCCGCGTCCGGGGCCGCCCCTGTGCCTGTGTCGGCCGCAGCCCCCGTCCCCGAGCTGGCTGCCGACTCCGCCTCCGAGCCGGCCGCCGCCCC
>NZ_JAAVTO010000037.1 GCF_013185065.1 Adlercreutzia sp. ZJ473
GCCGCGCCCGCCATGCCCGCCGCGCCGGCCGCGCCGAGCACGGCGGCGCCGGCCGCCAGCCCCGCGCCCGCTTCCAGGAAAGTCCGCCTCGTCAATGTTTTCTCTGACATGATCGGCTCCTTCCCCTACGCCTCCACGAGCGTCACGGTGCGCACGACGCCCTGGTCGATGATCTTCTGCGCGATGTCCTGCCAGTCGATGAACTGGATGGCGCCGTTGGGGCACTGCTCGGCGCAGCGGCCGCAGGAGATGCACTTGGTGGAGATGCCCGTCTCGGTGTCGACGCGCGGCATGTTCCACGGGCACGCCTGGGCGCACATGCCGCAGCCGACGCACGCCTCGCCGTCGACGATGCGCGCGCCGTAGTGCGGGTCAGCGTAGATGGCGTGCACGGGGCAGTAGTTCGCGCAGGCCGGGTCGGCGCACTGCTTGCAATGCTCAACCGTGAACTGGCACGCGCCCCGGCCCGAGCCGAGCGAGCCCTCGCCCGTGCCGATGCCGGCGCCGTAGTTGTAGTTGTCCCACACGCGCACGCGCGCGATGTGCTGGCTGACGCGCCCGTCGTTCTTCAACGTGCACATCATCTCGCAGCGCTGGCAGCCGGAGCAGCGCGCGCGGTCGGTGACGATCATCTTGGTGGGCGTGGTGCGGATGTCGATGCGCCCGGAGGCGATCGACCGCTCGGTCACGCCCCATGACGCCAGCACGCCGCCCACGACCAGGCCCGCCACGCCGCAGCCGGCCATGGCCAGCACGCTGCGGCGCGTGAACGTCTTGGGGTGGCCGGAGCCTGCGGGCTCGGCGGAGCCTGCGGGGCCGGCGGAATCGCTGCCATGGCCGGCGGCGGAACCGCTGGCGTCGGCAGGCTGAGCCGTATCGTTGAGCCGCTCTTCCGGCTGGACGACGGCATTGTCTTCATACTTGTTCTCTGACATGCGTGATCTCCCCTCGTTTCTCAAAAAAAGAACCCTGCCCGCGCCGGGACGCATCGCCCGCGCGCAGGCATGACGCAAAGGAGCTCTCATCGCAGCCCGTCACACAACGGGAGCGACCTTAGCCCAACCCGCGCGCGGCGCCATACCCTCTTTTGAGGGATTTTTCGCCCCTGTCAACGCCGCGTTACCTTCGCCTCGCTGCTGACCTCGCGTTTTCCCACATTACCCCCAAAGAGGGCATGCCGCGAAAAGCCGCTCGGGCATACTCTGCCCAAGCGCTCCGAATCGCTGCCCAGGGTCACACAACACCGGCAACCTGAAGAGATTTGGAGTAAACCATGGCTGACGCTAAACGCGACGCGAACAAGTCATATGGCTGGACGGGGAAGATCCTCCGCGTGAACCTGTCCACCGGCGCCATCACCACGGAGCCGACCGAGCCCTACAAGGCCTACGTCGGCGGCATGGGCATCGCCAACAAGATCATGTACGACGAAGTGCCTGCCGGCACCGACCCGCTCGCCCCCGAGAACAAGGTCGTCTTCGCCGTCGGCCCCCTGACGGCCTCGGGCGTTCCGCTGGCCGGGCGCACCACCATCTGCTCGCTGTCCACCTTCTCCACCGACCAGCTCGTGGTCGACGCGCACTGCGGCGGCATGCTCGGCGCGAAGATGAAGCTGGCCGGCTGGGACGCCATCATCGTGGAAGGCGCGAGCGACAAGCACGTCTACCTCTACGTCGACGACGATGACGTGCGCATCAAGCCCGCCGACAGCGTGTGGGGCATGGGCACCCGCGCCGCCACCGAGGCGCTCAACCGCAAGGAGGGCTCTGACTTCTGCGTGGCCACCATCGGGCCCGCCGGCGAGAACCTGCTGCCCTACGCGTGCGTCCTGAACGCGCGCAACCACTCCGCCGGCGCGGGCATCGGCGCCGTCATGGGCTCGAAGGGCCTCAAGGCGGTCGTGGTGCGCGGCACCGGCAGCGTGAACGTGGCCGACCCGCAGGCCGTGGCCGAGCTCTCCGACTACATGCTGCGCGAGATCATCGGCTCGAACAACAACCACGTGGTGCCCTCCACGCAGCAGGAGTGGGCCGAGTACTACGACAAGGGCTCCCGCTGGACGGCGCGCAAGGGCCTGTTCTGGGCCGATGCCGAGGGCGGTCCCATCGAGACCGGCGAGCCGAAGCCCGGCGAGATCAACACCGTGGGGTACCGCTGCATGAAGTCCACCAAGGACGACGGCCCCGAGGCTGAGAAGTACACCATCAAGATGAACGGCTGCCACAGCTGCCCCATCCACTGCTACTCCGACATGCGCGTGCCCGCCAGCGGCGAGAACGGCGGCCACGAGATCACGGGCAACACCTGCGTGGCGAACTTCCCGTTCAACTACATGATCCCCCTCCTGGGCGACAAGACCCCCGTGCAGAGCAACTCCGAGGACAGCCTGGTGTGGAACCAGGTCATGGGCTCGATCATGGACGATCTGGGCATGTGGTGCAACTACGCGCAGCTGTACCGCGACATCGCGCACTGCTACGCCACCGGCGTCTTCGAGCGCGTGCTGCCGCCCGAGGAGTACGCCCGCTTCGACTGGGAGAAGTTCTCGAAGAACGACCCGTCGCTCATGGCCGACCTGCTGCCCTTCATCGCGCGCAACGACTCCGAGCTGGCGTACGTGGCGTACGGCCCTGCCACGTGGTGCGAGCGCTGGAACGACATGCAGTGGTTCGACACCGCCGCGTCGGCCCTGATCAGCCCCCGCGGCTGGCCGGTGCACCACGCGCACGAGTGCTTCGGGCAGGTGGGCCTGCTCTACAACGTGATCTTCAACCGCGACGACATGATCCACTCCGCCGTGAACTTCCAGGGCTGCGGCCTGCCGTTCGAGCTCAAGCAGCAGATCGCCGCCGAGCTGTGGGGCGGCGCGGACGCCATCGACCCCAACAAGAACTACACGCCCATGAACGAGAACAAGGCGAACTTCGCCTGGTGGAGCATCGTGACCGACGTGCTGCACGACTCGCTCACGCTGTGCAACTGGGTGTGGCCGATGGCCATGAGCCCGTCGAAGACGCGCGACTACCGCGGCGACCTGGACCTGGAGGCGAAGTTCTTCAAGGCCGTGACCGGCGAGGACGTCACCACCGAGGACCTCTACGAGGCCAGCGCGCGCATCATGACGCTGCAGCGCGCCAACACCGCGCGCGGCATGAAGGACGCGAGCGGGAAGATGGGCTGCAACGACTTCCGCGGCGTGCACGACCTGGTGACCGAGTGGCCGTTCGACTCGGCGAAGGCGTTCACCGAGGGCACCGACAAGATGGACAAGGACGACTTCCAGACCGCCCTCACCATGCTCTACCGCTGCTTCGGCTGGGACGAGCAGCTGGGCTGCCCCACCGCAGCGTGCCTGGACGCCTACGGCATGGGCGACGTGAAGGAAGAGCTCGACAAGCTGGGCCTGCTGCCGTAGCGAAGGTCCCGGGCCGATGCCGGGCGGGTGGCGCGGGCAGACGGCAGGCGCCGTTCAGGTAACGCCAGGCGCTGCCTGGTGAACCTCACCCGCAAAATAGCTCCCCACAAGGGGCTGTAACAAAAGTAATTGAGTTGCAGCCCCTTCTTCTTGTCCGGAGGTGCTTCTGCGCCTCCTTTTTTACGCGCCGAGGCGACCCCGGCGATGCGGCAGCCTTTCCTCCTGCCGATCTCCAAACTTGCGCCCGATATACCAAAAATGGCATTTGACCTGCTGATATGGTAAAATTAGACAACCGTTTCAGGGAGGTTGGCCATGCAGGATCGACGCTTCAAGCCCTACCAGCAGAACCAGATGAGGCTGCTGCCGCTCGACCTTTCCGAGATGATCCCGGAGGGCCACCTCGTCCGAGTCGTCGACGCGGTCGTCGAGTCCATCGACCTCTCGCTCCTCAGGTCGCTCTACCCGGGCGGCGGCGCACCCGCCTACGACCCGAGGATGATGCTCAAGGTGGTCGTCTACGCCTACTCAACCGGCGCCTACTCCTCGCGCAAGATATCCGAGGCCACCAGGACCAACGTCCACTTCATGTGGCTCACCGGCTGCACGCCCCTCGACCACATGACCGTGAGCCGCTTCCGCACCGAGAGGCTGCGGGGCTGCTTCGAGGCGGTGTTCGCCGAGACCGTGGGAATGCTCGCCGACATGGGGCTCATCACCCTCGACGCCTACTTCCTCGACGGCACCAAGGTCGAGGCCAGCGCCAACAGGTACAGCTTCACCTGGAGGAAGGCCGTCGAGAAGAACCGCGGCAAGCTGCGGGTCAACGTCGGCCGCCTGCTCGACGAGATAGACGCGATCGACGACGAGGAGGACAGGATAGCAGCCGGCCTGCCCGAGCCCGGCGAGGTGACCGCCGATGACGTCGCCGAGGTGGCGCGCCGCATCAACGAGCGGCTGAGGGCGGGGCCGAAGGACAAGGCGCTCAGGAAGGCCAAGCGCAAGGTCGAGTCCGACTACCTGCCGCGCATGGAGCGCTACGAGCGCGACCTCGCCGACATGGGCGATCGCAGGTCGCTGTCCAAGACCGACCGCGACGCGACCTTCATGAGGATGAAGGAGGACCACATGGGCAACGGCCAGCTCAAGGCCGGCTACAACGTGCAGAACGGCACCGAGAACCAGTTCGTCGTCCACTGCACCGTGCACCAGAGGCCCGGCGACACGGCCTGCATGAAGCCCCACCTCGAGTCCCTCAGGTCCTCGATCGGCCGCATCCCCGCCGACGTCGTCGCCGACGCGGGCTACGGCAGCGAGGAGAACTACGCCTTCCTGGACGAGTGCGGCGTGCGCGCCTTCGTGAAGCACGGCTCGTTCCACAGGGAGCAGAAGAGATCCTTCGCCAAGGACCCGTCGCAACCCGCCAACTGGGCGTACGACGCCGACGCCGACGAGTACGAGTGCTCGGGCGGGCGCAGGCTGGCGTTTTCCGGGGAGAGGAGGAGGGTGAGCGACCTGGGCTGGGAGTCGACGGTGCGCGCGTACGCCTGCGGGGACTGCTCCGGATGCGAGCACGCCGCCAAGTGCCTGCGCGGGAAGTCGGGAAAGCGCGCCATCGAGGTAAACCCCCTCCTCGCAGCCTACCGCAGGCGGGCCTCAGAGCTGCTCACAAGCGACGAGGGGCTGGTAATGCGCAGGCGGAGGGCCACCGACGTGGAGACCGTGTTCGGCGACGTCAAGCGCAACTGGGGATTCAGGAGGTTCACGCTCCGAGGTTTGGGCAAGGTCTCCCATGAGTGGCGGCTGCTCATGATGGGCCACAACATGAGGAAGCTGGCGAAGGCCGTGGGCTTGGGCGGGAAGCCGGCTTCGCGGCTGTTCGGGGGATCGGCAGCCCCGGCGTAGGGGTTCCCGCGCCTTTTCGCACGATGCCGCATAGCTTTAGAGGTGAGCCCGAGTAGACTCGCCTCCTAGTGATTGGGGCTTTTGTTACAGCCCCTTGTCCGTAAGCCAACGCAACCGGCGAGAGGGTCTCGTATCATCCTGAGCGAGCGAAGCGAGTCGAAGGATCTGGCCCCGAGCGCGATGCGCCCGCATGCGCAGCCCCCCTCGCAGCCAGATCCTTCGACTCCGCGCCCTGCCTGTCACCTCGCCTGTCGCCCCACCTGTCGGTTGCCGACAGCGTTACCGACAACGGCGCTTTTCCAACCACCCCTCAGGTGATTCTGGATGAAGCGAGGCCGATATCGGCGATTTCTCGGGGAAAGTGGATGCGAAAGCGCCGTTGTCGGTGGTTTTCGGGGCTCAAAGCACCGACAACGCCCTCTTTCCATCCAGCTTTTCAATATGGTGGATGGAAAGAGGGCGTTGTCGGTCGCTCGGGCAAAAGCGCCCGCAATCGCCCCGCGCCAGCATCTGTGGCGTCTTAGAAGGCTGAGGCGCCCTGCCTCAGCCCCTTTCGCCGTCGAGCGGAACGCCCTACACGCTGAGGTAGCGCTCGACGGCGTCCCACTCGGCGAGGGCGCATGCGCGCTCGGGGCTCAGGTAGGTCGTCGAGAAGAAGTAGACGTCGCCGTTCGACGCCTCGATGCGCTCGAGATCGGCGTAGTCGGCGTGTGCGCGCGACGCCTCCCATGCGGCTTCGACCGCCTCCGCGCTCATGCGGAAGGGCGGGTTGGCGAAGCTCGAGCGCGCCATGGGGCGCGGGTAGACGCGCGCGTCCTCGCGCACGCAGTCGGCGAAGGTGACGAGCGGGTTGTCCTCAGCTGCCAGAAACGCCCAGTGCGCGTACGCGTCCGTCATGATCGAGGAGTCGTAGAGGTAGTAGCTGCGCGCGCCGACGAGCGCCTCGATGTGCGCGGGGTCGACCTCGATCTCGGCTGGCTCGGTCGGCTCTCCCGCCTCGCCCGTCTCGAGAAGCACCCACTCGCCCTCAAGTTGGACCAGCTCGAAGCCCTCGGGGATGTTGAGGCCCGCGTCTGCGGGCGCTGCCGCCGGCGGCTCGATGCTGCGCTTGGTCTCGGGCATCGCGGGCAGCGCAGAGGCTTCCGCGCCCGCCGCGCGCACGAACAGCCGCGGCACGCCCACGCTGCGGCTCGCGTAGGGCGAGGCGTTCGCGGGGACGGAGGCGACGCCAGCGGATGCGCTCGCGGCCCCAGCCGCATCCGCGCCCGCGCCTTCCGCGCGTCCGTCCGCCTGCGCGCCCGCGCTCGCAGCCAGGCTCGCGTCCGCGGCCTCGGCCGCAGCCAGGCTCGCGCCCTCGCCTTCCGCCTGATCCGCGCGCCATGCCTCCAGATGGTCGTACACCAGCATCTCGAAGTCCTCGGCGCTCAGGTGAGCAGGCACCCATTCCTGCTCCTCCCAACGCGCAGGCGACACCAGCTCGCTTGAGGCCGACTGCGCGCGCACGTCGTCGAACACGGCCGCCAGCGCTCGGAGCTCGGCACGCTCCTCTTCGACGCGCTCCTCGTCCACCAGCATCTCCACGCGCATGTCACGCAGGCTGCAGTGCTCGCACATCATGCACGGAACCGAGTACTCCTCGCACGGCACCGCTGCGTCAAGCTCCGCGCGCGTGGCGCCCTCGCGCGCCAGGAAGTCGCCCACCAGGCCGCGGATGGCGCAGACGGCGAAGTACAGCGTGTTGGCCTTGCCCTCGGGCACGCCGTCGAGCGCCGCGCGGATGTCCTCGGTCGTCACCGCGAGCGCCGCGTCCAGCGTGCGCCCCTCGATCATCGAGCAGGCCACGCTCGCGCAGCCCGTCATGGCCAGGCAGCCGCGCGTCTTGAAGCCCGCGCGCTCGATCACGAACCGCTGCAGCACGTCCGCAGCTCCGCCCGCGCTCGCTCCCGTGCCCGCTACCGCTCCCGCGTACGCGCTCATGCCCACGCCCGCCTCCGCGTCTGCCTCCGCGGCGGGAACCACCACCGCGAACAGGCGGCACGCCACCTCGCCGCGCTTCGACTTCCCCGCCATGCTCTGCGCGTTGAAGCCCTCGGGCCGCCCGGCGTTCCGGAAGTTCGCCACCACCGACAGAAGCGTGTCGGAGTAGCCCTCCACCCCCGCGTCGACCTCGGTCTGGTACACGTCAGGCGTGCGCAGCAGCACGCGGTCCTTCGGCTCGTCGTAGACGTTCCTCACGTCGCCCATGGCAGCTCCCCTCGCAACCCCTCGCACAACGCGACGCAGGCAGCCGGGCGCGCGAGAAGATCAATGTGTATCTGTCATTACAGTATGCTATGATGCCTACTCAAATGTGCAACACATCCCCTCTTTGGGGATAAATCGTTTAATCACGCAGTAAAACACCAGGTCAAATGCCTTTATTGAGCAATAGGGGGATCCTATGCCAAAAGAGCAGCCAGGCGGTGCGCCTGCGCGAAAGCCGAGCGCGCCGTCGCAGGGAGTCGAGCCCCAGGCCGACGAGAAGCCGCAGCAGCCCGACGCCCCCAGCCTGCGCGACATGGCGCGGCCGCTTTTCTGCCTGTGGCCCCTCGTCATCGGCCTCGCCTCCGGACGCGCCGGGCTCATTGTCGCGTGCTACGGCAGCTACTCGCAAACCGACGAGGGGGTGTTCACCGACGGCGCCATGCTCATCGCGCTGCTCATGATGCTCGTCCTGTTCGTCATCCTCACCGCGCGCAAGGCCACGCTGGGAAAGCGCGCCGTCAACCGCATCACGCGCGCCTGCATCGCGCTCGAGGCGCTCACCGTCGCCGGGCTCGGCTTCGCCGACCTGCTCGGCGCCGAGGGCTTCGCCCTGCGCTTCGCGCTCTCCGTCTCCTGCACGTTCTCCTCCTCGTTCGCCATCTTCTACTGGCTGCGCCGCGCCCGCGGCACGAGCACCACCGTGGCCGCCGTGTTCGTGTTCTCGGCGCTCATCGCAAGCGAGGTGGAGCTGTACCTGATCACGTTCATGCCCGTCTGGCTGGGGAACTTCGTCGCGGCGGCGCTCGCCTGCCTGCAGTACCCCTGCATGGTGTGGGCGCGCAAGCAGGTCCAGCCGCGCGACATCGACGCGCCCACGCATTCGACTGACTACTTCGGCTTCACGAAGGACCTGATCCAAAGCAAGCGGTTCCTCATCGCCACGGCGTTCGGCATCGGGTTTCTGTCGGTGGTGATCGGGCTTCTCCGCGGCTACCCCGACGGGCTGCCCATCCCCTTCACCCCGCCCACGCGCGCTGCCTACGGGCTGCTCACCGTGGGGATCTCGGCAGCCGTCATGGCGCTGGTGCTCAAGGAGCGCCACCGCGTCATGACCGTGGGGATCTTCACCCTGATGCAGGCGCTCGCCTGCCTGGCGCTTCTGGCGTACGCGGCGTTTCCTGGCGCGCTCGAGGTGGGCGCGGTGTTCACCACCACGCTGAACGCGCTCATGGTGGCGTTCAGCTGGTACATCATCATCGCGTTCATGAGCTGCGGCTGGCGCGACCCGTACTACTACGCCATGGCCGGCTGGTTCGTGTGGATCGGCGCGCGCGCCATATCGCGCACCGCGCTCCTCATGACCTACCAGTTCTCAGCGAACGACATCTTCGTGAACGCCCTCATGGGAACGCTCGTGGTGCTGTCCACGCAGGTCGTGCTCCTGCAGTTCCTCGGCATCATGCGCGACGTCTCCGCGCAGGATGCCGCGTCGGCGCCCTCCGCGCAAGCGCCCGCGACGAGCCCGACCATCGTGCGCATCATGGGCCTCGACGAGGGGGAGACACTCGCGAGCGTGCGGCAGGCATCCATGCGCCACTCCGCCGAGCTCATGGGCGCGCAGTTTCTGCTGTCCGAGCGCGAGGTGGACGTGCTGGCGCTCTACGCGCTCGGCTTCACGCAGAAGCGCGTGGCCGAGGAGCTCTGCATCAGCCCCGGCACGGCGCACGCCCACATCAAGCGCATCTACGCCAAGTGCGACATGCACTCCCGCCAAGACCTCCTCGACTACCTGGAGAAATACGCCTCTTGATGAGGCGAGTCATATCTTTGTCGCGTTTTCCACAGGTCGTTTAATGGCGACGTGAATATGGACGTGCTGCATATGCGGGCATGCCGAGTGGGACGCGGTCGAGCGCTACCTTAGCGTGTAGGGCGTTCCGCTTGTTCTGGCAGGTCAGTCGCAGGAGCTTTGGAGGTCAATTATTATATTCTATTGTAGATAATTCTTAATTGAATATAATAGTCTTGCGCAGGCGATAGCGCGAACCTCAACTCGCACGTTGAGCGAGGCGAGCTCGCGCCGTCGAATGCCGAGCAGAGAGGACGGCAGGCCGCGAGGCGGAACCTGCCCCAGCGAAAGGACGAGTCCATGAAGATTTCCGCACGCAACCAGCTGAAGGGCACCGTTTCCCACATCCAGGAAGGCGCCGTGAACGGCATCGTGACCATCGAGCTGGCAGACCGATCCGTCAAGGCCGACATCACCATGGACGCCATCCGCGACCTGGGCCTCGAGGTCGGCGGCGAGGCCGTGGCCGTCATCAAGGCCAGCTCGGTGATGTTCGCCGACGCCGAGGTCAAGGGCCTCTCCGCGCGCAACCAGCTGCGCGGCGCCGTCGTCGAGGTGAAGGAGGGCGCCGTGAACGGCCACGTGGCCATCGAGCTGCCCGACGGCCAGCGCGTGAAGGGCTCCATCACCAACGAGGCCATCTCGGATCTGGGCATCGAAGTCGGCGGCGAGGCCGTGGCCGTCATCAAGTCCACCGAGGTCATGGTGGGCGTGGAGTAACGCCGGCGCTGCCCCGTCCAACGCCGACAACACGCGAAGCGGGCCGCCCGAGGGCGGCCCGCTGGCATGATGGGAGCTTGAGCCTGCCGAGATCGCGCAGAGACGCGTGAGCGGCAGGGGCGACGGGTGCGGCGGGGACGGCAGGGCGGCGGATGCGACACGAGCGGCGGATGCGGCGAAAGCAGCAGTGCCTCCCGCTGCCCATATGCGAGCGCGCCTGGGCAGCGCACCGGCAGCAAAGCCGGGCTCGGGGCGGGCGCAAGGCGTCAACGGGACAGGTAGTTCTCAAGACTGCCGTCGAATGCCACGTCGGGGCCGGGCATCACGGCAGTCCGCTCGTCCGCAGGCGCCAACAGCACCATGAGCAAGCCGCGGCACAGCATGCCCAGCCTCTCGGCGACCTCCTCGTCGGTGAACCTGACGACCCCGCTCGCGCACATCGTGGCGACTCCGTGCACGTAGATCAGCATGTTCTCGTAAAGCCACTTGGCTTGGCCGCGATCGATGCAGAAGGTGCTCATCACGGCATCGAGGACGTCGTCGAGATGCCCTTCGCGCTCGAGGAACTCGTCCATGCTCGTCCGCTCCGACTTGCGCATGAAGAGCAGCCGGAAGAGGCTCGGCTCCTCCACGGCGAAGCGAACGCACGCCATCCCGAACCCCTTGAACGCCGGCGTGAGCGCAAGCCCCTGCACGACCCGCTCGTCGTATATCCGCCACGCCTCGTCCGTCGCCGCGACCCGAAGGTCCTCCACCGTGTCGAAATAGGTGAACATCGGGCGCGTGGACGCGTCCAGCTGCTTAGCCACAGCTTGCGCGGTGACGGCCCCGACGCCTTTGTCGCGGATGATGTCGAGGGCGGCTTCGACTATCTGCTCCCTCGTGAACTTCGCCTTCGGTGGCATGCGAGCCTCCTTCCAACCAATGCTTGCGCGTTATGATTACGACCCTCGCAGGCAGCCCCCTGCGGGCTGCCTGCGACAGGCGCCCCTCGCAGGCGGCCCCTTGCAGGCAGGGTCAGAGCGCCTCGAACCGCCTGCAGCCGCTCGACCTGAGCCAGAGGCGAATGCCTGCACACGCCAAGGCGGCCAGCGCGGCTATGACTACAAGATAGGGCACGGCCCCCACGTGCCATCCCTGCCAGAGCCAAACCACCACCAGGGCCAACCCGCAAACCCAGCCTGCGACCATGGCCAGGACAACGGCCATGCTCTGCTTGACGGGCGCCGTCTCGTCCGTCCACTTGAGGTTGGGCCAGAGAAGCCCCAGGGCAAGTCCCAGGTGGGCATACAGCAGCACGAACAGCTGCGGGACGAGCAGAAGAAGCAGCGACTCCGCCAGCGAAGCGCGCAGCACGAACACCATGCACAAGCTGCAGAGGAGCAGCGGCGCTGCCGTGAGAGCCACCTGCAGGCGCAGCTTCGACTGCAGGATTCGCCAGGTCGAGACCGGCAGGGAGCGCGCGAGCCAGAGGTTCCCGCCCTCGAGGGACACCGAGGGCACCACCATGTCGTTCATGACCGCGAGCATGCAGGCGGCCGCGCAGAGCAGGACCGACGCGGTGCCGGGCGCCCCCGCGAACACCTCGTCGAACAGCTCCACGTACTCTCCCCCCTTCCAGAGCAAAAGCCCTCCGAGCAGGGGGAGCAGCACCGTCCCGAGGCTGCAGTTGAGCATGTAGTTGGCGCTGGACATAAGCCGCTGCAGCTCCTTTGCCAGAAGGGCGCGCGAGGGGCTCTTCTGCCGCATCGCCTTCTCGCGATACGTCGCCTTCCCCTGCGCACCGGTCGCCGTGACCGTATGCAGGAACGTGCGCGACAGGACGACCCAGACCACGGCGAAGGCCGCCCCGATGACCGCCGCCATGGCGAGCAGCGAAGGCCAGTCCCCCTCCGCCGCCCGGCCGAAGCAGTACAGCACCGCCGCCGACTCCCGCATCTGCGCGCCGTAGGCGGCGGCGTTGGCAGTCAGGTCAGACAGCGCCGCGTATATCTGGCTGCAGAAGACCCAGTACGCAGCGAGGAGGATTACCGCGGCGATCGCGGACACGAGGCCCTTGTCCTTCAGCTTCAAGCTGATGCGCGCCACCACCCAGCCCAGCGCACAGGACAGCACCAGCACGAGCGCCGACACGAGGAAGGTCCAGAGCAGGCCGGCGAGCACGATGGAGGCATCGCACGGGACCGTCGCCCAGTACACGATCAGCGCAGGCGCGCACACGATGCCCGCGTACATCAGCCCGAGCAGATAGACGTTCAGCAGGCGCGCGACGAGGATGGCGTCCGGCGGCACGGGCATGGAGAGCAGCAGGTCGTTGTCCTTCGCGAGGTAGAGGCCGGCGTATCCGTTGAATATGCTGCCGAACGCCCCGAGGAGGACGGCGACCATCCCCATGACGACGAAGTACATCCACCCCATGCCGACGCTCGTGAGCGGCTGGCAGAGGAAGAGGGCCAGCGCCGTGAAGATGCCCCCGATGAGGACGACCATGAGCAGGACGAACAGCAGGAACCTCACGGCCGTGGAAAGCCGGGAGCGCGCCTTGTTCTCCTTCGCGTCGTAGAAGTACCCGCGCCATACCTCAGCCACCTGCTTCTTGAGCAATACGCCGATCATCGCTGCCCCTCCAGCTCCAAGAAGGCGTCCTCCAGGGAGTCGTCGCCCTTGACCTCTTCCACGGTGCCGGAGCGAACGAGCCTCCCCTTCTTGATGACGGCCACCTTGTCGCAGAGCTTCTCGGCCACCTCCAGCACATGGGTGGAGAAGAATATCGCGCCGCCGCCGTCGCACACCTCGCGCATCATGTCCTTGAGGAGGCGGGATGCCTTCGGGTCGAGCCCGACGAAAGGCTCGTCCATCACGATGAGCCTCGGCTCGTGCAGCCACGCCGCCACGATGGCGAGCTTCTGCCGCATGCCGTGGGAGTACGCGGCTATGGGCTGGGCCAGCTCGGCCGTGAGCTCGAACCGATCAGCATAGTCGCGTATGCGCGCCTGCCGCGCCTCTGCGCCCACCTCGAAGATGTCGGCGATGAAGTTCAGGTACTTGATCCCCGTCATGAACTCGTAGAGATCGGGGTTGTCGGGAATGTAGGCGAGCATTCGCTTGCAGGCAAGGGGGTCTTCCTTGATGGATATGCCGTTGATGGTGACCTCGCCGCCGTCGAACTGCTGGATGCCGACCACCGAGCGCAGGGTCGTCGTCTTGCCCGCACCGTTGTGGCCGATGAACCCGTAGATCTCGCCCGGCATGATGTGCAGGCTCAAGTCGTCCACGGCGATTTTCTCGCCGAAGACCTTCGTCAGGTGCTCGATTCTCAGCATAATGCTGCCTCCGTTGGTTGACGTTGGATGATGCTCATAAAGGTAATAGTTGTTGCGTAATAAGTATTGCATAACATGACGACAGCGTCAACTGACGACATCATCCACACTTCCCGCCGCTCCGTTCCCTGTTGCTCCTTGCCGCTGCCCCCGCCCCTGCCACGCGCCCCCGCCATGCGCTCCGCCGTGCGTCCCCTGCCACGTGCTCCGCCATGCGCGCTATAATGCCGTAAGAGAGAGGCAACGAGGTCAAGGAGCGTTTCCATGGCAAAGAACATCTTGGTGGTACATGCCAGCCCGCGCAAAGGCGGGAACTCGAGCATGCTCGCAGACGAGTTCGTCAAGGGCGCCGAGGCGGCCGGCAACAGCGTGACGCGCATCGACGTGGGACATGCGAAAATCGGCGGCTGCATGGCGTGCGAGTACTGCTTCAGCCACGATGGCGCCTGCGTCCAGCAGGACGAGATGCAGCAGTTCTACCCGCTGCTGCGCGAGGCCGACGTGCTCGTGTTCGCCACGCCCATGTACTACTACAACTTCCCCGCGCAGCTGCGCGCCTTCCAAGACCGCATGTTCTGCGGCATCGCCAAGCCGTTCAACATCCCGCAGATCGGGCTCCTCCTCTGCTTCGAGGACAAGGACGCCTCCACCTGCGAGCCGCTGGTGAACAGCTACAAGGTATGCGCAAGCTACTGCAAGCAGGAGAGCATCGGGGAGGTCATTGTGAACAGCGTGTACGAGAAGGGCGCCATCGCGGGCAACCCCGGCCTGCAGCAAGCCTACGATCTGGGCGCGAGCATCTCGTAGCGCAGGCGACGGCGACAGGGGGCGAGCGCGCGACGAGGTGAGCTCGCCCGAGCGAAAGGGATTGGGGCAAAATCCCCATCAGCAAGAAACCCACCACGATATGCGGTGGGTTTCTTTCTTTCAGCTCGATAGGGAGCGACTCAAGGGGCTGCTCAAGACCTCTGACGCGGCCCCTTGGAATGCCGTATGGGGCGCCTTCGGGCGTGCCAACGGGCGGCGCTTGCGCGCGCGGCTTGCGCACGGCTCGCACGTATGTGCTTGCGCGCGGCCTGCACGCGCGCTCGCCGGCATCTGCGCGCGGCTCACACGCAGCTCACGCGCGGCCTGCTTACCGGTAGCTCTCCATGAGCTGCTTGAAGGCCGGCATCGAGCGCTCGATGGTGTCGCGGGCGATGCAGTAGGACAGGCGCACCCAGCCGGGGCAGCCGAAGCTGTCGGAGGGCACGAGCAGCAGCTCGAACTGCTTGGCGCGGTCGGAGAACGCCTGCGCGTCGTCCTCGAGCGCCTTGACCCACAGGTAGAACGCGCCGTCAGGCTCCACGTACTCGTAGCCGAGCGCGGAGAGGCCCTCGGTGAGGATGCGACGGTTCGCGGCGTACGCCTCCACGTCGGAGGGCTCGGCGATGCACGCGGCGATCACGCGCTGCAGCAGCACCGGCGCGCAGATGTAGCCGAGCGCGCGGCCCGCGCCCGCGACGGCCACCGACACCCTCTTCGCGTCGTCCATGTAGTCGGACACGTAGATGTAGCCGATGCGCTCGCCCGGCAGCGACAGCGACTTCGAGTACGAGTAGCACACGATGGTGCGCGGGTACACGCACGGCACGTAGGGCACTTCCTTGCCGTAGGTGATCTCGCGGTACGGCTCGTCGCTGATCAGGTAGATCGGATGGCCGAGCTCGGACTCCTTGCGCGTGAGCATGGCGGCGAGAGCCTCGAGGTTCTCGCGCGTGTACACCGCGCCCACCGGGTTGTTCGGCGAGTTGATGATGACGGCGCTCGTCTTCGCCGTGATGGCGGCCTCGATGGCGGGCACGTCCATCTGGAAGCTCGGCACGAGCGCCGGCACCTCGACGCGGGTGCAGCCGCAGGTGCCGATCCACGTGGAGTACTCGGGGAAGAACGGCGAGATCACGATGACCTCGTCACCCGGGTTGGTGATGGCGGTGAGCGTGATGGCGATGCCCGCCGCCGCGCCCGCCGTGAGGTAGATGTTGCCCGGGGTGGCGGGCACGCCGTAGCTCGCGCGGATGTGGTCGGCCACCACCTGCTTCACCTTCGGGTCGCCCGAGGCCGGCGTGTAGCCGTGCAGCGCCACCGGGTCCTCGTCCATGAGCCCGAGGATGGTGTCGCGCACCTTGGCCGGCGCGGGGACGCTGGGGTTGCCGATGCTGTAGTCGAACACGTTCTCCGCGCCGATCTCGGCCTTGCGGCCCAGCCCGTAGGAGAACAGCTCGCGAATCGCGCTGGGCTCGTCGCCCAGGTCGAACATTCTCTCGTTGATCATGAGTATCCTTCCGTTTTCCAAGTGCGAGAACAGAATAATACTTATCGTGCGGGCTGGGCTTGGTCAGGCGGGAATTACCCGGGCATTAGCGGCCCGAGTGGTCGAAGGCGGCTTTCCGGCGGGCAGGGTCAGGGGCGCCGCCGTCTGTGCCCACGCTGGCAGCCGCGCTCGCGCCCACGCCGCCGTCTGCGCCCACGCCGGCAGCCGGCTCCTCCTTCCCAGTCACCATGTCCAGATGGGCGATCTCGGCCTGCATGTCGCGGATGAGCTTGTCCGCGAGCGTCATCGACAGATCCGCGCGCGCCACGATGCGCTGCACCGTCACGTGCTCCAGGTTCGCCGGCAGCGGGTAGGCGGGCACCTGCCAGCCGTGGATGCGCAGGCGCTCGTCCAGGTCGTGCAGCGTCCAGCTGCGCTGCGCGCCCTCCTTCAGCGTCCAGCACACGATGGGAACCTCGTTCGCCGCCTCGTACAGCTCGAACACGCCCATGGTCTCGATGGCCTGCGCCAGGTGCCGCGCCACGTCGAGCGTGCGCTCGTGCACCTCCTTGTAGCCCGCAAAGCCGTTGCGCATGAACACGTAGTACTGCCCCACGATCTGCGCGGCCGAGCGCGAGAAGTTGATGGCCATGGTGGCCTCCTCGCCGCCCAGGTAGCTCACCCAGAAGACGAGGTCCTCGGGCAGCGCCTCGCGCGAGCGCCACACCACCCAGCCGATGCCCGGGTACACCAGCCCGTACTTGTGACCCGACGTGGAGATCGACCACACGTTGGGCAGGCGGAAGTCCCACTCAAGGTCAGGCTCCACGAACGGCGCCACCATCGCGCCCGACGCGCCGTCCACGTGGATGCGCACCGGCACGCGCGCGCCCTCGTTGTAGCGCCCGAGCGCCTCGTCGAGCGCCGCCACGTCGTCGTAGCGGCCCGTGTAGGTGATCCCGAGGATGGCCACGACGCCGATGGTGCGGTCGTCCACGAGCTTGAGCGCGGCCTGCGCGTCAAGCGAGAGATGGCCCTCGTCAAGCGGCACCGTGCGCATCTCCACGTCCCAGTAGCGGCAGAACTTCTCCCAGCACACCTGGTACCCCGCGCTGATCACGAGGTTCGGGCGCACCTCGCCGCACACGTCGACGCCTGCGGCGCGCGCGAGCCTCTTCCAGCGGAAGAGCATCCCCAGCCCGCCGAGCATGCACGCCTCGGACGAGCCCACCGTGGAGGTCCCCATGGGGTGCTCGTCGGGGTTCGCGTGCCACAAGTCCTCGATGATGGCCACGCAGCGGTTCTCCAGGTCGGCCGTCATGGGGTACTCGTCCTTGTCGATGGCGTTCTTCTCGAGCGTCTCGGCCATGAGGCGCGCGGCCTCGGGCTCCATGTAGGTCTGCACGAACGTGGCGAGGTTCTGGTGCGCGTTGCCCTCGGTGGAGAGGTACTCGCGGATCATCTCGCTGGCCACGCGCGGGTCAACGGGGTCGGCGGCCAGGCGCGTGGTGGGCATCTCCACGTCGGCGGCCACCGACCCGAAGATGGGGCTCGCAAGCCCCGTGCGCGCGTTCAGGTCGACGAGGGCGGTGTGGGCGGTGCTAGGCATGGGTGCTCTCCTTTCGAGCGATGGACTTCAGGGGCGTGGGGAAGGTGCGCGCCACGCGGCGCGCGGCCTGATGAGGCGGGATCGCGGCGGCAGCAGTCGGGCCCGCGGGCGCGGGCGCCGCCGGACCTGCGGGCACGGGCGCTCTCGAGCTCGCAGGCGCAGGCGCCGCCGGACCTGCGGGCGCCTTGCGCGTGCCGGGCGCTCCCGGACCCGCGGGCGCTCCCGGCGCGTCGCCTCCCCAGCGGCGACGCAGGCCGTATACCACGAACGGGACGGCAACCGACGCCGCGAAGCTCGCAGCCAGCGTGACCTCGTACACCAGGTTCTCCTGCGCCGAGAGCTCCGAGGAGGGGAAGAACGAGATCACGAGCGTGGCCACCGTCATGAGCAGGCCCGCGCCGGCCACCACGACCTTGCCCGGCACGCCGCCCGGCAGCTGGAACGACCGCGGCAGGCTCCTCTTCCGCAGCACCAGGTCGAAGTACCCGAGGAAGAACAGCACGTATCCCACCAGGTAGATCACCACGGTGAGCCCGATGGCCGTCAGGTACGCCACCGACGAGCTCGAGCCGCCCGACAAAGCCATCGACCCGCACAGCACCGCGTCCCAGAACGTCACGATGCCCGCCTGGATCAGCACCGTCTTCACCGACACGCCGTGCTTGTTCACCTTCGCGAACGACGGCGGGATGATGCCCTCCTTCGCGGTCTCCAGAAGCGCGCGCGACGGGCCCACGATCCACGCGGAGATCTCGGCCAGCACGCCGAGCGCCAGCAGCACGGCCATCGCGTACACCAGCCAGCCCATGCCGAAGTGCGTCTCGAAGATGGCGCGGAACGCCTCGATCACGCCGAAGCTCATGTTGCCGTCGAGCGTGCTCGCGGGAAGCGTGGTGGCGACCGCCATGCCGCCGAGCGCGTCGAAGGCGATGGCCATCACGCACAGCACGATCATCGCGAGCGGGTAGTCGCGGTGGGGGTTCTCCAGCTCGTTCACGTGCGAGGCCGATGCCTCCACGCCCATGTAGGCCAGGATGAACGACGCGAAGATCACGAGCGTGTCCACGTTGCCGAAGTCGGGCACGAGCTTCGCCGCGTCGAAGGCGAGCGCCGAGGTGCCGCCCGTGGCGAAGTAGGCGACGAGCCCCGTCGCCAGCACGAGCACGGGCAGCACGATGCCGAGCAGAAAGCCGATCTTCGAGATGCGCGCGGTGAGGCGCGTGCCGCCGAGCTGGGTGAGCGTGAGCACCCACACGATCACGGCCACGCCCGCGAACATCACGAGCGGGTTGCGGTAGAGCGCGTCCCACCCCACCACGAACGCGAGGGCCGCCAGCATGAAGAAGCACATGGTGACGAACCCCACGGTGATCTGGAACCATTGGTAGAACAGCGCCGCGAAGCCCCAGCGCCGCCCGAGCGTGTTGCCCACCCAGGCGAAGATGCCGCCCGACTCCCAGCCGCGCACCGTGGCCATCTCGGCCGCGCACAGGGCGACGGGCAGAAACCACAGCACGCCGCCCGCCACGAGGAAGAACACGAGGCTCAGCCCCGACGAGGCGAACGTGGGGTACTCGTACACCGTCATCACCATGGAGGCCGTGATGGCGAAGAACCCGAAGAACGTCAGCGACTGCTCGGCAGCCGGCCGAGCCGCCCGCGGCCGGCGAGGTGAGATGCGAGGCTCGCTCATGCTCAAACTCCTTTCACGAGGATGCGAGTAAAAGAAGTTCTAGCACGCGCGCCGGCGGCGGCGGCCCGCTGCGGCACGCCCCTTGACGACGGGTAATCCCCCCGTTGGCCGCGCGTTAAAGGGGGCGTGCAAAAAAATCAGTGAATTTTGGCAGAAATCTTCAGATATTTGCATGCCCGGGTATGCAAACATGCCTTTCGGCAGCATTTTACGCGACGCTAAAAAAGCCGACCTGGTGTTTTGCCGCACCCCTTGCCGTCAACAGGCCCCATGGGAGGCCATCGAGCCTTTGCATTGACAAACATCTGAAGATTTCTGCCAAAACGCAGCCTATTTCTTGCACGCCCTTCCGGCATGCGGCCAATATACGCAGCAGCGCCCCTCGCAGGAGGGGCGCTGCCGGAGAAAGGGACGAACGATGGGGCTGTCGTGAGTCGTGAGTCGTGAGTCGTACGTCGTGCGTCACATGCCGCGTGTCGTGCGTCGTGCGCAGGGCGCCTTCGCGCTACGCGGCGTCACCCGAGCCGGAGCCCGCGCCGCCCCGCAGCATGTCGAGCAGGTCCCCGCCCTGCTGTTGCATGGCACTCATGCTCGACTCGTCGGAGCCCAGCGTCACCTGCAGGTCCTTCGTCGCGCCGTCGCGGTTCACCGTGACCGTCACCACGTCGCCCGGGTTCTTCGCCCGCACGTCGAGCATCAGGTCGGACGCACTCTCCACGGCCTTCCCGTCGAACGACGTGATGATGTCGCCCGCCTCGATGCCCGCCTCGGCGGCGCCCGAGCCCGCGCTCACCGCCGACACGTAGGCGCCCTCCTCCGCCGCGAGCCCGTAGCGCTTCGCAATCGAGGGGTTCACTGTGGTCATCGACACGCCGAGCTGCGCGTGGGTGGGCGTCTTGCCGTCGATGATCTGCTGGGCCAGGCTGATGGCGTAGTTCACCGGGATGGCGAAGCCCACGCCCGAGTAGTTGCCCGAGTACGACGTGATGAGCGTGTTGATGCCGATGAGCTTGCCCTCGGCGTCAACGAGCGCGCCGCCGGAGTTGCCGGGGTTGATGGCCGCGTCAGTCTGGATCATGTTGGGGTAGATGGTGTACTCGCCCGTGCTGTTGCCGTACATGTCGGTCGAGGGCTCCATGATCTGCGAGCGGCTCGTGGCCGACACGATGCCCGTGGCCACCGACTGCTCGAGGCCGAACGGGCTGCCGATCGACATGACCCACTCGCCGATGGTCAGGTTGTCCGAGTCGCCGATCTCGATGGCCGTCAGGCCCGAGGCGCCCTTCGCCTTCAGGACCGCCACGTCAGAGCTGGGGTCAGAGCCCACGAGCTCCGCGTCGTACGTCTCGCCGCCCACCGTCACCTGGTAGGCCTCGCCGCCTTCCACCACGTGGTAGTTCGTGATGATGTAGCCGTCAGCCGTCAGCACCACGCCCGAGCCCAGCGAGCTCTGCGTGAGCTCACCGGCGTTCTGGCCCTGCCCGGTGCCGAAGCCGAACGGAAGCGCGTTGCTCGCGGCGCTCGCGTACACGTCGATGGCCGCCACGGAGGGCAGGCACTTGGCCGCCACGGCCTCGGGCAGCGTCGCGTCGGCCTCGCCCGCGTCAACCGGCGCCGAGGTGGAGGCGCCCAGCGAGGCGCCGCCCGACGTGCCGCCGTCGTTCACCAGGCCGACCACGCCGGCGACGCCGAAGGCCAGCACGCAGGCGAGCAGCGCGCCCGCGAACGCCACGAGGAAGGTCTTGCCCGCCGAGCCCTTCTTTCGCTGCGGGCCATGCGGCGCGCCGCCGGGGACGCCGGCGCCCATGCCGCCCGATGAGGCGGAAGCGCCCGCAGGCGCAGCGTAGCCCGCGCCGCCCTGCTGGTAGGTCGACTGGTACGCTGAGTGATACGCCGAGTGGCGGGGCGCAGGCTGCGCGGAAGGCGCGCCCGGATAGCCCTGCTGACCCGCGGGGCCCGGCTGGCTGGGGTAGCCGCTCCCCGAGGGGGTGTTGTTCGCATCCGTCATGTAACATGCTCCTTAAGCTCGATGTCCGTCACGTCGAGAACCGCTGCGCGGGACGCCGTGGAGGTCGGCCCGAGTTATGCCCCGCGAGGCAATTCCAATTGACGGACTCACCTTATCATTCCGAACACACGAGATGGCGCGCCGCCGCGCAATCGTCACCTTTACGTCATGGATGTACTTCGCCTGGCGCACGCCAGGAGGCGCGGGCCGTCGGCGCAGGCGGGCTGGACGAGGCGGCGGTGTCGCGCGCCCGCCCGCCGGCGCGCTGCTGCCCGCGCTTGCGCCCGCGCGTCCGCTTTCCCGCGCGCCCGCGCCGGCGGGCCACCGCCCCTTCCCTACCCCTGCTGGTAGTTGGAAAGAAACGCCTTCGTGCGCTCGTGCTCGGGGTTGTTGATGACGTCGCTCGCGCGGCCCTGCTCCACGATGACGCCGCCGTCCATGAAGATGAGCTGGTCAGCCACGTCACGCGCGAAGCTCATCTCGTGCGTGACGATCACCATGGTCATGCGCTCGGCCGCCAGCTCGCGGATGACCTTCAGCACCTCGCGCGTGAGCTCGGGGTCCAGCGCGCTCGTGGGCTCGTCGAAGTACAGCACGTCGGGGTTCATGGCGAGGGCGCGTGCGATGGCCACGCGCTGCTGCTGGCCGCCCGACAGGTCGCACGGCACCATGTCCTCCTTGCCCGAGAGGCCCATCTTCGCCAGAAGCTCGCGCCCGCGCGCGAGCGCCGCGTCCTTGGGCATCTTCTGCACGCAGATGAGCGCGTCGGTGACGTTCTTGAGCACCGTGTAGTGCGGGAACAGGTTGAAGCTCTGGAACACCAGGCCGAAGCGCGTCTTCGCCTCGCGGATCACGTCCGCGCCGCCGTAGACCGCGCGCCCCTGCGCGTCGGTGGTGGTCACGGACAGGTCGCCGTAGCTCAGGCTGCCCGCGTCGAGCGTCTCGAGCATGGTGAGGCAGCGCAGCAGCGTCGACTTGCCGCCGCCCGACGGGCCGATGATCGCCAGCACGTCGCCCTTGCTCACCGTGAGCGAGATGTCCTTGAGCACCTCGTTGTCCCCGAAGCTCTTCCGAGCATGCTCCAACTTTACAACGGCGTTAGTCATGGTAGTAGTCCAGCTTCTTCTCGACGCGGTTCAGGATGAATTCGATCACGAGGCAGCACACCCAGTAGATGAGCGCGGCCACCACGTAGGGCAGCATGCTCACCTGGCTGGCGGCGATGGCCTTGGCCTGCGTGAACATCTCCATGATGCCCAGCACGAAGGCGAGCGAGGTGTCCTTCACCAGCGTGATGATCTCGTTGCCCATGGCGGGCAGGATGCGCTTGATGACCTGCGGCAGCACGATCTTCATGAACGTCTGCGCGCGCGTGTAGCCCAGCACGCTCGCCGCCTCGTACTGCCCCTGCGGGATCGACTGGATGCCCGAGCGGTAGATCTCGGCGAAGTAGGCCGCGTAGTTCAGGATGAAGCCGATGTAGCAGGCCATGAACTTCCAGTCAGGGCCCATCTGCAGGCCGAACAGGTAGTACGGGCCGAACATGATGGCCATGAGCTGCAGCATGAGCGGCGTGCCGCGCAGGATGGAGATGTAGAGCTGCGCCAGCCACGAGAGCGGCTTGAACTTGCTCATGCGCGCGAGCGCGATCACCACGCCCAACGGCAGAGACCCGATGAGCGTCACGATGAAGATCTTCGAGGTCATGATGAGGCCGTTGCCCAGAAGGCCCATCATCACGTCGAAGCTCATCCCCTTCAGAAGAGCGTCAAGAAATTCCACGCGCTACCCCTCTCGTATGTTGCCTTGCGCTTGCCGCGACATCGTCGTGCCGTGCCGCCGCGCGAACCGCGCCGCGCTCGCGGCGCCGTGTCGCTCGCGCCCACACGCCGTCCGCACCACGTTGCCCGTAGCGCACGTCCGCGCGAACCGCGTCCGCGCCACGCGCGCTATGTCCGCTCCGCACAGTGCCGCACAGCGCCGCGCCACGCGCCGCCTTGTCGATTCCGCGGCAAACGCAAAAGCCCTCAAAACACGCGAAGGGGGCGAGGGCACGCGCCCCCGCCCGCTTCGCGACGAGCTCGGCTCCTAAAGCCGTTCGAGCTTGCTTTCCTACTTCAGGATCCAGTTGTCGAAGGTGAGGCCGTACTCCTCGTACTTCTTGCACAGCTCCTCGACGGTGCCGTCCTCGTACATCTCCTTCAGCGTGGCGGTGATCTGGTCGGCCATCTCGGTGTCGCCCTTCTTCACGCCCACCGCGTAGTGCTCGGAGCTCAGCGGCTCCTCGATCTGCACGTACGCGTCGGGGTTGGCGGACATCTGGTAGGCGGCGATGGACAGGTCGCACGCGACGGCGTCAACCATGCCGGACTCGAGCTGCATGAAGGCGTTGTTGTAGTCGCCGATGGTCTGCAGCTCGGCGAAGGTCGCGGCGAGCGCGGCCTGGCCGCCCTCCTCGTCGTTCTCGAGCACGTCGAGCGCGGCGGAGTCAACCTGCGTGATGACCGTCTTGCCGGCGAGGTCCTCGAGCGCCTTGACGTCGGAGCCCTTCTTCACCACGATGACCTGTTCGTTGAGCATGTAGGGCTCGGAGAAGGTGTAGTCAGCCTCGCGGCCCTCCATGGTGAAGCCGTTCCAGATGCAGTTGATGGTGCCCTGGTTCAGCAGCGCGTCCTTGGCATCCCAGTCGATGGCCTGCTGCTCGTACTCCCAGCCGTTGCGCTTGGCGACCTCGGCGGCGAGGTCGAGGTCGAAGCCGGTTTCCTTGCCGTCGTCGCCGATGAAGCCGTACGGCGGGTAGGCGTTGTCGAAGCCGACGACGAGCTTGGTGGTCTCGGTCGCGGCCTTGTCGGCGGCAGAGCTCGCGGAGCTTGCGGCGCTCGAGCTCGCGTTGCTGCTCGAGCAGCCCGCCAGCATGAGCGCGCTCAGGCTCAGCACGGCAACGGCCGCGACGAGCGTTGTGATCTTCTTCTTCATTCCGTTCCTCCTGAGAAAGCGTTCCTTCACGCGAAGCACCACCCTGCGGCGCCCCGCTTTGCCTTCACTTTATCACGATAAAGCGATAGAGCGCTTGAAAGTATACCACAGCGGCGCGAAATGCACGCGCGCGCTTCCCAAAGGGCGAGAAACACGCGATCTGATACCGCTCAGCACCACGTGAAGCGAATACCTCGTCATCAGTACAGCGTTCATGACAATTAAACATGCGTTCATTACATCTTGACATGAGCAGCCAGCTTGACGCACGGCGCGCAGGTATCAGATCGCGTGTTTCTCGCATGTTTGCAACGGGGAACGTGACGAGCCGGGGCAAAACCCGCGGCGAGGAGCCCCAGATGACGCCCCTTCCACGCGCATGCGGTGCGACGAGGGAAACGCCGACCAAGGCTGCCTTGCCTTGAGGCCGCTGGGCGGATGCCCAGGACCAAAGGCTGAGAGTGCGTATGACGCGCGAAACGAGACCTGAGGCCGCTGGGCACCGTCATGCGGATTCAGGGATGGCGGAATTGACCAGCGTTTCCCTAGCGGTTGCGATTGCGGTTGAAGAGCTTGGCGGGCTTCTTCGGGCGAGGGATCTCCACCAGGCGCGGCTCGAAGTCGAAGAGCTCGGGCACCGGCACCTCGCGCGACAGCTCGATGCAGTGGCGCAGGCACACGTCGACGCACAGCCGGCACTGGGTGCAGTCGGCAGCCTGGAACTCGAGGTAGCGCAGGTCCTCGTCGGCCGGCTCCTCGAGCGTGGAGTACTTGAGCGCCTCGGTGGGGCAGAACATCACGCACATCCCGCAGCCCGAGCACTTCTCGGCGTCGATGGAGAGCGCGCCGAAGTGCCGCGTGCTGAGGACGGGCGCGGAGAGAGCAGCGGGGGTCGCGGGGTTTGCAGCGTCAGTGGGCGCAACGGCGGCGTCGGCGCCGGCGTTCGCGACAGCCTCACCCTCCTCGGCCGCCCGCATGATCGCCTCGAGCGCGCCGGTGCGCTCCCCCACCTGGCAGAGCGCGTCCATGATGCGCATGTTGCGCTCGGGCACGAAGGTGGGCATCTTGCCGCTCTTCCCCGCGCCGAGCCGCTCGCGCAGCGTGCGCAGCTTCTGCTTCTGGTCCTGGTGGAGCGCGTCGGCCACGGCCTTCTCGGCCACCGTCATGGTGACGTTCTTCGCGTAGCCGCCCGCCTGCGTGAAGAACCCGCGCCGCGCGGCGCGGCGCACGGCGAGCGCGTCATGGGCGAGCAGCTCGGGCGGGAACTCGGAGGCGCGCGCGATGACGACGGGCGCGTCCACCGCCTCGAGCAGCGACGCCGCAGCGTCGACCGTCTCGTCGACCGCCGGCGAGACCGCGCCGTACTTGCACGTGGCGCACGTGCCGTCCACCAGCACGATGTCCTCGATGCCGTGCGCCGCGAGCCCCACGATGAGCGACTCGGTCACGCGCCCCAGACACGGCACGCACGCGAACTTCTCCGGGTCGCCGAGCTGGCGCGCGGCCATGCGCGCGCACGCGACGCACGCCGTGCCCGTGCCCGTCTGGGCCACGGCGCCCGCCACGGCCACGGCCAGGTCCTCGTCCATGGGGTCGAGCGACACGAGCGCTGCCGTGGGGCAGACCGCCACGCACGCGCCGCACGCCACGCACGCGCCCGCGTCGATGGCAAGCTCGTTCTTCCCCACGGTGATCGCGTCGGCGATGCACGCGTCGGCGCAGAGGCGGCACGACGCGTTGCGGTTGCGCACCGCCACGCAGTGGTCCTCGACGGCCACGACCGACTTGCTGCGCAGAAGCTCGGCCATCTCCATGACGTCGTTGATCGTGGGCATCGTCAAAACCGCCTATTCACCGAGGTAGGAGTCTTCGAGGCGCTTGAGCTCGTCAGGCGTGTTCGCGTTGATGAAGCAGCCGCCGCGCGGCTCGGCCGCCAGCACGCGCTCCTGCGAGAACTCCGCCACGCGCACCGCGGGGTCGTCGAAGAACGCCTGCGCGCGCTTCTCGCCGGCGTCGAGCGCGCGGCGCACCGCGGGCACGCAGCCGCTCTTGCGGTAGAGCGCGTGGAAGGGCTCGAACCCGTGCTTGTTCACGGGAACCACCACGTCGGCGCCGGTCTCCGCCATCATGAGCGACTCGGCCACCACCAAGCTCGCGCTGGCGAACACCATGTCGCACGCCACCACGGCCACGTACGGGTTGCGCGCGGACTGCAGCGCGGTGTAGAGGCCCGGCAGGGCACCGCGGAAGTCGAAGGCGTCGCCCACGAGCTTGATGTCGAGCTCGGGGTACTCCTCGGCGAGGAAGGCGAGGCCGTCGGCCTCGTTGGTGGTGATCAGAAGCTCGTCAGCCGCCGGCGCGAGCCGCTCGACGAGCCGGCAGATGAGCGGGCGGCCCGCGAAGGGCACCGTGGCCTTCGAGCGGCCCATGCGGCGGCTCTCGCCGCCCGCCTGGATGACCACCGTCACGCGCGGGCGCACGTAGTGCTCCTCGAGGAAGTCGGCGATGCCCGCGATGTCGTCGAGCGCGAACGCCGGGATGTTGAACAGCAGCGCCGCCTGGCGCGCCTCGGGGATGTCGGTCACGATGGCGACCGTGTCCGACGTGGGCATCTTGTGCTCGAGGTCGGCCGCGAAGGCGGCGTCCCCGCGCGAGGCCTGCGTGAAGTCGGTGCCGAGCGAGGCGCCGGCGCGGGCGCCCTCGATGAACGCGCCTGCCACGCTCACGTCAGCCGGGTTGCCCGAGCGCATGATCTCGATGGTGGGCAGGCCGCTCTTGCGGTAGCCCTCCACCACGATGATGTCGTGGCCGGGCATGGAGCGCACGATGTCGGAGCACTCCGCCTCCTCGCCGAGCGTCTTGACGCGCGCCATCATGGTGGGCGAGGCGATGACCGTCTCGCTCGCGCCGGCCGCGCGGTGGCGATAGGAGTCCTTGCCGGGATGGTCGATGTCGAAGCTCGCGTGGGAGTGGTGCTTGACCGACCCCACGTCGTGCCCGCGCGCCACCAGCTCGGCGATGACCTGCTCGATGAGCGTGGTTTTCCCGGAATTATGGCGACCCACGATGGAGATCGCCGGACTTGGAACGTTGACCATGATGCCCCTCAACCCCTGAACCTCGCAGCGTCGCAGCTCGCCTGGGCGCCCCACGACCCTGCTTCCTTATATCGCGAACGAGTATAACACGATACCGCGAAGCGCTTGCGCACGCGCGCCAGCGCTTTGCACTTACCGCGCGCGCATGCGGACGCTCATGTCGAGGGGCTTCGCGCTGAAGGGCGCCGTGGTGGCCAGGCCGTCGACGCCCGTGGCGGCGTAGGCGGCGGCGTTTTCGGGGTTGATGCCGCCGGCGGCGATGAGCGTGGCGGCCGGGTTGACCGCGCGCAGCTCGTGCACCAGCAGCCCCAGCTCGCCAGCGGGAACCTTGTCGAGCTGGATGCCGTCGACGCCCGCGCGCGCGAGGACGCGCGCCTGCTCGGCGTCGGCCTCGACGAAGATCTTCTTCTCCACGCAGCGCGCCTTGATCTCGGGGAGCCGCTCGACGAAGGCGTCGAAGCCGCCCATGAACGTGAGGTGGTGGCTGAACACGATGATCGTCTCGGAGAGTCCCAGGCGGTGCGGGTAGGCGCCTCCCGCCACCACCGCGTAGGTGAGCAGGTCCTTCACACCCGGCATGGACTTGCGCGTGGTGAGCACCTCGCAGCGCGGGTTCGCGGAGTGCGCCGCGTCGACCATGCGGCGCGTCTTGGTGGCCACGGCCGACAGGTGGTCGAACACGTTCAGGCACGCCTTCCACGCCGCGTGCAGCTGCTCGGCGCCTCCGCGCACGCGCATGAGCGCCTCGCCCGCGCTCACGCGGTCGCCGTCGGCCCGCGCGCCCACCACCTCGCAGCCGAGCTTCGCCATCATGCGGCGCACCACCGCCACGCCCGCGAGCACGCAGTCCTCGCGCGTGAAGTACTCCATCTCACCCGGCGCGTCCGAGAGGCCGAGCACCTGGCACGTGAGGTCGACGTAGGGCAGGTCCTCGGTGATGAAGTGGTCGATGCGCGCATCGGCAAAGTATTGCATGGCAGCTCCTCCTCGCAGGTCAGGCGGCGTTTCGGCACGCAGGGACGCACCTGCGGGCGCACCTGCGGGCGCGCCCGGCCCCCGCCTGCGCGCTCCCGCCACGGCCTCGCGCCGCCGCCTCCTCTATCTATCTGCATATCAGGATAGTGCATTGAGAAGTGCGCTGCGCAAGAATTTTCTCTTGGGATTATGTGGAGACGGTGCTATAATACATTCGATTTACGAGAAGCGAACCTTGCTTCGGGAAGATAAGGGTTCTGTTTTTGGAGGGGACAGGGCTCTTTGTCTTATAAGGCACGTGATCTGCATGGCAGGTTACGTGCCTTATCTTTTTCAGGCGCCGCGACATCGGGACGCGGAGCGCCGAGGCGAACGCCGGCGAATCGGGCGCGCTTCCGCGCCCCCTACAGCGGGCGGCGAGCCTCGAGGGCGCGGCCGAGCGTCACCTCGTCGGCGAACTCGAGGTCGCCGCCGACGGGCAGGCCGCTCGCGGGGCGCGTCACCGTGATGCCGAGCGGCTTGATGAGGCGCGCGAGGTAGGCGGCCGTGGTCTCCCCCTCGATGTTGGGGTTGGTGGCGAGCACCACCTCGGTCACGTCCTCCGCGGCCAGGCGCTTGAGCAGCTCGGCCACGCGCAGGTCGTCGGGGCCGACGCCCTCCATCGGCGAGAGCGCGCCGCCGAGCACGTGGTACACGCCCGCGAACACCGCCGTGCGCTCGATGGGCGGGATGTCGCGCGGCTCCTCGACCACGCAGATGGCGCTCTGGTCGCGCTTGGAGCTGGCGCAGATCTCGCACAGCTCGCCCTCCGCGTAGTTGAAGCAGCGGCTGCAGAAGCGCACCGCCTCCTTCACCTCGGTGATGGCCTCGGCGAGCCGCAGGGCTGACGCCTTGTCGGCGTTCAGCAGGTAGTAGGCCATGCGCTGGGCCGACTTCGGGCCCACGCCTGGCAGCCGCTCCAGCTCGTCGAGCAGCTTCTGGATGGATGGCGCCGCCTGCATGCGCTACATCAGGCCCGGAATCTTCATGCCGCCCATGACGGCGCCCATGCGCGCGTTGGTGGCCTCGGTGGCCGAGCGCAGCGCCTCGTTGGCAGCCGCGAGGATCATGTCGCCGAGCATCTCGACGTCCTCGGGGTCGACGGCCTCGGGGTCGACTTCCACCGACTTGATGGTCATGTCGCCCTTGGCGCACACCTTCACCATGCCGCCGCCCGCGGTGGCCGTGAACTCCATCTGCGCGATCTCCTCCTGGGCGCGCGCGGCCTCGAGCTGCATCTTCTGGGCCTGCTTCATCATCTTCTTCATATCCATGGGGCACTCCTTCGGTGACGTTGGCGGAAGTTTTCAAGCGTGGGGACTATGGTACCGCAAAGGCTATTCCCTGACCTCGGTGAAAGACACGTCTGCGCCGAAACCGAAGGCAAGCATGGCGTCGAGGTCGGCCATCGAGGGCTCGGGGCCGGCGGAGGCCGGCTGGGGCCGCTGGTCGCGGGCAGGCTGCGCGCTGCGGGCCGTCTGGGCGGGCTGCGCGCTGCGGGCCGTCTGGGCGGGCTGCGGACGCTGCTGGTCGCGGGCGGAAGCCGCGGGGTCAGGCTGGCGAACGGAGGCAGCGGGCTGCTGCCCTGGGGCGAAAGCCGCGGCCGCGGAAGCAGGCTCGAACGTCGGCTCGAAAGCGGGCTCGTAGACGTCGGCGTCGTCGTAGGGAACCATGTCGTCGTAGGCGTCGAGCGGGACCAGGTCGTCGAAGCCCGCGTAGCCGGTGGGCGTCTCGTAGGGCGCGGGCGGCGTGGCCTGCGTGGCGACGTCGACGCGCGGCTCGGGGCCGGCTGAGGGGCGCTGGGCCGCGGAGTCGGCCGCAGGGCGCGGGCGAGCCTGGCCAGACGGCCGCGCAGCTTGCGGCGCGGCCTC
>NZ_JAAVTO010000038.1 GCF_013185065.1 Adlercreutzia sp. ZJ473
AGGCCGACGGCGCCCAGGCCGCCGGAACCGCCGAGGCCGCCGGAGCTGCCGGGGCCGCGAAGGCCGCCGAGGCTGGCGCCCAGGCGGCGGGCGCGGGGCCGCGAAGGCCGCCGAGGCTGGCGCCCAGGCGGCGGGCGCGGGCGCCTCGTCGGCGAAGGCGCCGGAGCCGAAGGTCAAGGGCCGCTTCATCAAGCACGACATCAACTTCCTCGGCTACCGCAAGGTGTTCCTCACCGCGGCGGCCGTCGCCATGTGCGCGTGCTTCGCCGTGGTGGGCCTGCGCGGGCTGAACTTCGGCATCGAGTTCGTGGGCGGCACCTCGGTGGCGTTCCACGACACCGGCGAGGTCACCATCGAGCAGATGCGCGACGCGTTCGCCGACGCGGGCGAGCCCGACGCGGTCATCCAGACCACCACGGCCGACGGCGAGGAGGGCTTCCTCGTGCGCACCACCACCACGAGCGCCGAGGACGCCGCGGCGAGCGCCAGCGCGGTCGCCTCCGAGCTGGGGCTGTCCACGGAGAGCTTCGAGGTGACCACCATCGGGCCCGACTGGGGCGCAAGCGTGATCCAGTCGTCGCTGATCGCGTTCTTGGTGTCGCTCGTGCTCATCATCGCCTACATCGGCATCCGCTTCCGCGACTACAAGATGGGCATCATGGCCGTGGTGGCGCTGTTCCACGACCTCATCCTGGTGATGGGCATCTACGCGCTCGTGGGCCGCGAGGTGAACCCCAACACCATCGCGGCGCTGCTCACCATCTTGGGCTACTCGCTGTACGACACGGTGGTGGTGTTCCACCGCATCAACGACAACATGAGCGGCGAGAGCATCCGCTGCACGTTCATGACCATGGCGAACCACTCCGTCAACCAGGTGCTCATCCGCACCGTCAACACCACGCTGACGTCGTTCATCCCGGTGTTCGCGATGCTTCTGTTCGGCGGCGAGACGCTGAAGGACTTCGCGTTCGCCATGTCGATCGGCCTCATCGCCGGCTCGTACTCGTCCATCGCCATCGCCACGCCGCTGTACGCGATGTGGAAGACGCGCGAGCCGAAGTTCGCCAAGCTGCAGAAGAAGTACGGGACCGAGATCGCCCGCTTCGGGTTCGAGCACGCGGGCAGCGAGCCCATCGCGCAGGTGCCGCTGGCGCGCCTCGAGGCGGCGGCCGCGGCGGCTTCCGCGCCTGAGAAGGCGCCGCAGAAGAGCACCGGCAACAAGAAGAAGCCCAAGAAGCACGGGAGGAGCTAGCCATGGCCGAGCAGGGACGCATACGCGAGGGAAGCGCGCCGAACTTCTGCCCCCCGGTGGAGGAGGGCGTCACGTTCTCGTTCGAAGACGAGCGGGGCGACGTGGTCGAGCTCGAGTTTCTGGGGCTCGTCCTGCACGAGGGGCGCTCGTACGGGTTCTTCTTCCCGGTTGACGAGGACTCCCCGGCGTGCTCGTCGGGCGAGGTGGTGCTGCTCGAGGTGACCGAGGTCGACGAGGAGGGCCAGCCCGCCGCGTTCGAGCTGGTCACCGACGAGGCCGTCGCGCTCGAGGTGTACGAGGCGTTCCAGAAGGCCACGCGCGACCTCTACCGCTTCGAGTAGGGAGGCGCTGGCAGCTGGCAGGCCGACGCCGGCGTGACGCCGCGCTGCCGCAGCAAGACAAGCCCATGATGCGGGGCGAGGACGGGTTCCTCGCCCCGCGCGCGTTTGCGCCCCGTCGCGCTTTGCATTCTGCGCACGCCTGCTCAGACGTCCTTATTTATCTATATCCCTATGACAATAGTGTTATACTGCCCTTGACGCGTCGGCATACGGGGCGGAGGCGAATGCCTTGGTCTTCAGCGGCTACATAGTGGGGTACCTCTTCTGCGCGGGGGCGGGGGCAGGGGCGTTCTTCGCGGCTGCGGCCTGCTGCGTGTGGGATGCGGTTCGCCGCAGCGACGCTTCGGAGCGTGCGGTTGTCGCGATCCAGCCGGGATTCTACGCGGCTCCGTGCCTGCTGCTGCTCGCATGCGTTCTGCTCGTATCTGACCTCGGTGTTGTCGAGCGCGCGTGGGTTGTCATTACGGCGCCTTTCCAGTCGGTGATGTCGATAGGCGCATGGCTCGTGGCGCTGCTCACGTTGATCTCAACGGTGCTTGCTGTTGCGAGCCTGGCGTTAGCCGAGGTTCCGCGCGTAATGCAGGTTGTCTGCTCTGTCGTGGGGCTTGCTCTCGCGGCGGGGACTATGGCCTACACAGGCTTGCTGCTATCCGACCTCGTGTCCGTTGACTTCTGGCACACGCCGTGGCTCGTGGTTCTGTTCGTGGTCTCGTCGCTCTCATGCGGGATAGCGCTCATCATAGTGGTCGACACGCTGTCGTTCGCGCATTTGCGCAGCGTCGAGGGCGGCTTGTGGCGCGTATCGGGGGCTTTCGGGATTGTGGAGGCTGTGGCCCTCGGCATCCTGATGGCAGTGCAGTGGGGCTATACTGATGTGGCGCGCGCGTCGTGCGCTCTGTTGCTGACCGGATCGCTAGCGCTGCCGTTTTGGGGTGGCGTCATCGGCGCGGGGATCGCTCTTCCGCTTGTAACGCACCTGGTCACACGTGGACGGCCCTCGGCAGCGGCGGCGCTGGCGGCAGCATGCTCCTTGCTTGCCGGTGGGCTTGCCTTGAGATATTGCGTTGTGGCGGCAGCGCTCTATACTCCGCTGGTTGCAGGTGCGCTATGATGCTGACAGGCGAACTGCGCCAAGGGCTACACCAGGGAATAGGGCAAACGTGACCGACAGAACCGTTCAGATAACCATCGACGACAACAGCGGCATCCCCATTTGGCTGCAGCTGCGCAACAGGCTCATCTACCTCATTACGTCAGGGGCATATGAGATCGGCGATAGGCTGCCGACTATGCGAGAGATGGCCGTTGACCTCGGCATCAACTACAACACGGTCAGCAAGGTCTATCGGGACATCGAACGTGACGGCTACATCGTGTCAAAGCGCGGTCGGGGCACCTTTGTTCATGATGGCTATCTGAAGAACGCTGACGCGGCATGCAATGCTGCTGACTCGTTGGCGGATGCGTTCATCCAGCAGTGCCGTGAGCTTGGCATACCGCGACAGAATATCGTGGGTCTAGTGAAAGGGCGTCTTGAGGCAACGGAGGGGTAGTCTATGAAGTTCAGCTTGCGTGGAAGCCGCGAGGAGTCGACCGCGCGCAATGATGCGCGGCGCGCGATCGCAATGACCGAGCTTGAGCCGAACGAAGCCACGAGAGCGAGCGTGTTCTTGTTTGCGTTCGCCATATTTGCAGCGGGATTTGCTGCGGTGGCGGGTGTCTCGACGCTTGCTGGCGCGCTTGGCGCGCCAGCGCTGGTGTCGGGAGTGGCGCTGGGGGCGCTCTTGGCGGGGTGCGTGCGCGTGGCCCCCCAGTGGGAGCGTGTGGTGGTGCTGCGCTTCGGGCGCTTTAGCCGCGTCGCCGGCCCGGGCCTCTACGCATGCGCTCCCTTTGTCGAGCATGTGTCCATGCACGTTGACCAGCGTGTGATGACGTCGGCTTTCTCTGCCGAGGCTGCGTTGACGGCTGACCTGGTGCCCGTTGACGTGGACGCGGTGCTGTTCTGGATGGTGTGGGATGCCAAGAAGGCGTGCTTGGAGGTGGAGAACTATCCCAAGGCAGTGTTGTGGAGCGCGCAGACGGCCATGCGCGATGCCATCGGGCAGGTCAACCTGGCTGACTTGTCGCTGCGCCGCAGGCAGATCGACCGCGAGCTCCAAGACGTCATGAGCCAGAAGTGCGAGCAGTGGGGCATCACCGTCATGAGCGTGGAGGTTCGCGACATCGTGGTGCCGCTTGAGTTGCAAGATGCCCTGTCGAAGGAGGCGCAGGCTGAACGAGAGCGCAATGCGCGTACGATCCTCGCCGAGGTCGAGAAGGACATCTCCGAGATGTTCGTGGAGGCTGCCGAGGTGTATGATCGCAATCCGCGCGCCATGCAGCTGCGTGCCATGAACTTGGCTTACGAGGGAGCGCGTGACGGCAAGGGAGTGCTCCTGGCTCCTTCGGGCCTTGCCGACGGCTTTGATCTTGGCAAGATCATGGGGAAGTAGGAGGGGCTTCGTGGGGTTGAGGCCCCGGCTCCGCCTCTCTCCCAGTTAGCATAAAACTACATCTACATTGAACTAGTTAAATATGATAATATGTCGTCGGGAGAATCAGGCCGATTCCACGTTGGTACGTGGGGCGTTCCTCGTGAATCGGTTCTGCGATGACAGTTGCGCAGCTGACGTCGTGGAAGCTCAGGGGGAATGCCTCGTCTGTTTATCGAGGAGGAGAAATGACGGGGACGAACAGCTCGCAAGGCGGGCTTACTCGTAGAAGTTTTCTCAAGACGACAGGGGCGGTTGCGGGCGCGGTGACGCTTGCAGGCGCAGAGGTGAGCCTTGCGGGGCTTGCGCCGACCGAGGCGCATGCTGAGGAAACGGTGGAGGAGCAGGTCGTTCGCAGCGCGTGTCGCGGCAACTGCGGCAGCAAGTGCCACATGAAGGTAACCGTGCGCGAGGGGAAGGTGGTAAAGGTCTCCGCCGAGGACTACCCTGGCGAGGACGCGCCGTGGCGCCGCCTGTGCGTTAAGGGCTACACGCAGCCCCAGCGCGTTTACGACGCCGACCGCCTGAAGTACCCCATGCGTCGCGTCGGCGAGCGCGGGGCTGGCGAGTGGGAGCGCATCAGCTGGGATGACGCCATTGCCGAGATCGTCGGCAAGATGCAGGCCGCCGTGGCCGAGGCGGGCCCCACCTCTGTCGGCTTCTGGTCATCGTACGCGTCCTACGGCGTGCTCAACGGCGCGCAGGCGGGCTACATGTCCATCGCCTACGGGCGCTTCATCACGGGCCTCGGCGCCACCATCCTTGGCGCGGGGGCTGACAACGCGCAGATTCACGAGCAGATGCTGCAGCTGCGCAACAACGGCAACGCCTTCACTGACGCAGCCAACGCCAACGTCATCATATCATGGGGCGGCAATCCCGCCGAGGCGTATGTGCATGCATGGCAGTTCGTGTGCGATGCGCGCGAGAAGGGCGCCAAGTTCATCACCATCGACCCGCAGTTCACGGCATCAGCCATGCACTCAGACTGGTACCTGCCCATTCGCCCTGGCACCGACGGAGCGCTCATGCTGGCCATGGCGAACTACATCTACGAGAACGACCTCATGGACGAGGGCTTTCTGTGCAACAACTCCGTGGCCCCTTTCCTCGTGAAGGAGGACGGCACCTACCTGCGCATGAGCGATTTCGGCGCGCCTACCAGCGAAGGGCCCGCTGACCAGTACACGGGCATGCCCACGGTCATCGATCCTGTGGTGGTGTGGGATGAGGCGGCGGGCACGTACAAGCCGCTTGGCGAGGCGTCATCGCCGGCTATCCTGGGGTCGTACGTGGCGGGCGACTTCGCGGTAAAGACCACGCTTCAGGAATGCCTCGACCGCATCGGAGACTACACGGTGGAGAAGGCGGCAGAGATCTGCGACCTCGCCCCCGAAGACATCGAGAAGCTCGCGCGCGTCTACGCCACCGAGGGTCCCGTGTTCGTCATGACCTTCCAGGGCTTCGGGCATCACGTGAACTCGCATCACAACTACAAGAACCTGGCGCTCATCTGCGCCATGACGGGCAACGCGGGCAAGCCGGGCGCGGCGGTCTGCGGAGCCACGTCGCCGGCGGCGTTCCCCACCAACTCAAGGGCCTTTATGATGGGTCGCCCTGGTGCGAACTTTTGCGGCATGTACCTGCCGCAGGTGATGGAGACCAAGCAGTGGGCGGGAAAACCGCTTGACCTGCGTGTCCTGTGGTGCCACAACGGAAACATGCTGTCGTGCGAGTCGGGCCGGCTCGAGCTCATCGAGGCTGTGAAGAAGGTCGACTTCGTGGTGTGCGCTGACGTGAACATGACTGACACGGCGCAGTGGGCGGACATCCTGCTGCCTGTTCCGCATGCGTTCGAGGTGGAGGACTTCGACGGAGGCTGTCCCACTCCCTATCCGCTGTACATGCACAAGGCCATCGAGCCGCTCTATGAGTGCAAGACCGACTTGGAGATCATGCGCCTGGTGGCAGAAGGCATGGGGCTCGGCAAGCTGTATGCGAAGTCTGACGAGGACTTCCTGCGTGAGGTCATCGACACCGACATGAACAAGGCTGCCGGGTGCACCTACGATGCCTTCAAGTCGGGCAAGTTCGTGCGCACGTACCTGTATCCGAAGGGCGCTGACGTGGCGCGCTACCCCAGCACCGAGACGGGCCGTTTCAAGTTCTACCTGGAGAAGCCCACGCCGCGCAACATCTTCGGCCAGAAGGTGGCCGATTATGAGCGCTACCCCTACTACGAGGACGCCAAGGAAGCCTACTGGGACAACCCGCTGCGTGAGAAGTACCCGCTCATGGGCTGTAGCCAGCATCACAAGTACCATGTGCACTCACAGTGCGCCTACACGCCGCTTCTGCGCGAGCTGGAACCCGAGCCTGAGCTGAAGATCAACGCCTCCGATGCGGCGGCGCGCGGCATAAGCCAGGGCGATGTGGTGCGCGCGTACAACGACCATGGATACGTGGTGCTCAAGGCAATGGTAACTGAAGGCATCAAGCCGGGCGTCGTGTCCATTCCTCACGGTTTCCAGGCTGACCAGTTCATCGAGGGACACTCTCAGGACCTGACGAGCGTCTACATGAACGACTTCTGCTCGAACAGCGCGTTCTACGACTTCCTCTGCGAAGTCGAGAAGGCATAGGGGGTGTGACATGCATTACGGAATGGCAATTGACACGAAGCGCTGCGTGGGCTGCAGCGCCTGCACGATCGCCTGCAAGATGGCCAACAACATTCCGAACGACATCTTCTGGACGCGGGTGCTGACTGACGGCGGCGACGTGCCTGATACGCCGGCGGGCGAGTTCCCTCGTGTGCGCATGCGCTACATTACGGTGGGCTGTCAGCACTGCGAGAACCCGGCATGCGTGAAGGTGTGCCCGGTGGGCGCCACCTACCAGGATCCAGACACGGGTGTGGTGCGCCAGGACTACGACAAGTGCATCGGCTGCCGCATGTGCATGGCGGCGTGCCCCTACACGGGCGTGCGCAGCTTCAACTGGGAGGAGCCGCGGTATCAGACGCCGTATGCGATCGGCGACGCCGACGCGCCGGCGCATCAGAAGCATGTCGTGGAGAAGTGCACGTTCTGCTACCAGCGAATCACGAAGGACGAGGTGCCGTCGTGCATGGACTTGTGCCCGGCTCGCGCGCGCCACTGGGGTGACCTCGATGACCCGACGTCTGAGGTGTCGCAGGTTATTGCTGCGCGCGAGTACATGCAGCTTCTGCCCGAGAAGGGCACCAAGCCTTCCGTCTACTACCTGGTTTAGGGGTGATCTTCATGACAGAGAACGTTTCGGCCGCGAAGTCGGCCAAGGCCCCTTCGCCTCAGTTCGGGGGATCGGGGCTTCGGATCGCCATCATCGCATGCGCGCTGCTCGCGGTCGCGGGCGTGGCGCTGTGGGCCCTGCAGCTCTCGGGCGGCATGGTGCAGACCGGCATGCGCAACCTCGACAGCTGGGGCCTCTACATCACGTGCTTCATGTTCTTCGTGGGCCTCTCCGCAGGCGGCCTCATCATCTCCTCGGTGCCCAGGGCGTTCGGCATCGCGGGCTTCGGCGGCATCTCGAAGGTGGCGGTCATGACCTCCATCGCCTCGACGGTGTGCGCCATCGGCTTCGTGGTGGTCGACCTCGGCCAGCCCGCGCGCGTGTGGGAGCTGTTCGTCTACTCCAACCTCGGGAGCCCGCTCATGTGGGACATCGTGGTGATCGGCACCTACCTGGTCCTGTCGTGCGTGTACCTCTGGGCGCAGCTTCAGGCGGAGAGGGGCAGGGTGAGCCATGTCGCCCTGCGCGTGATCGCCGTGGTGGCGCTCGTGTGCGCCGTGCTCGTGCACTCCGTGACGGCCTGGATCTTCGGCCTGCAGCAGTCCCACGAGCTCTGGCACACGGCGCTCCTCGGCCCGTGGTTCGTATCCTCTGCGCTCGTGTGCGGCACCGGCCTCGTGCTCGTGGTGGCGGTCGCGCTGCGCCGCGCGGGCTACTTTGAGCTCGACCAGGCCCACGTGGTGAGGCTCGCGAAGCTGCTCGGCGCGTTCGTGTGCGTCGACCTCTACTTCCTCGGCTGCGACCTGCTGACCGAGGCGTTCCCGGCGGCCTCCGGCGCCGAGGTGGTGGGCATGCTCGTGGCGGGCCCGCTCGCGCCGTTCTTCTGGGCCGAGGTCCTGGGCTGCGCCGCGTGCGCCGTGGTGTGCTTCACGCCGAGGCTGCGCACGAGCCCGCTGCTGGCGGCGGCGTCCCTGCTGGCCATCGCGGCCATCTTCTGCAAGCGCGTGCAGCTGCTCGTCGGCGGCTTCCAGATCGCCAACCTCGACCTGCCCGGCGCCATGACCAGCCACACCGTCACCAACTGGGATGCGGGTCTGGCGGGCGCGTACGCGGGGCTCGTGTACTGCCCGACGCCGCTCGAGGTCGGCGTGGCGCTCGGCGTGGTGGCGCTCGGCGCGCTCGTCTTCCTGGCGGGCCTGCGCTACCTGCCGCTCAAGCCGGCTGAGGACTGACAGCCCCTCGTCAGCGCCTGCCGCCTGGTTCCCCCGGGCGGCAGGCGCTCTCTTGGAGCCGCGTGGCTTTTGCCCGCGGCGTCATCTGGTTTGGTCGATGCCGAGGAGCGCTCATGCCAAGAAAGCTGCTAGCGACGCTCGCGGTGTTCGCGCTGGCGTGCGCGTGCGTGCTCGGCGCTGGCGCCGCGGGCGGTCGTGCCCGAGTCGGCGTGCCCGGCCACGGGCTGCGCCTCCGGCGCCTGCCACGGCTACGATGACGTGCCCGAGCCGGACGGCGTCCACGAGATGGCCTGCCCCGAGGCGGGGTGCGCGAGCGCGGAGTGCCACGCGTGGGACACCCTGCGCGGCCGCTACCACCAGGCTTCCGACGCGAGCCTGAACCTGTGGATCCTCATGCCGGCGGTGCTGGTGGTAAGCCTTGTGCTGGTAGCGCGAAAGGTGAGGTGAGGATGATGCGAGGATCGCTTCGCGTCTTTTCGTCGGCGGCGCTGCTGGTGTTTTATGCGGTCATCTCCTTTCCGGGTGTGACAGGCGTGGCGCTGCATGAGTGGGCTGCTCTGGTTCTGACGATTGCCCTGCTCATGCACGCTGCGCTTCGCGCTGATCGCATCATGTCGGCCCGTGCGGGATCGCTTTGCGCAAGGTGGGCGGGTCGTGCAGTGCTCGATGTGCTGCTGTTGGTGGCGCTGGCCGCGTGCACGGTGTCGGGCGTCATGATGTCTGGTGCGGTGCTGCCAGCGTTTGGCTTGTATGCCACGGGGTATTATTTTTGGAATCCGCTGCACGCAGTTGCGGCGAAGGCATTACTCGCGCTCTTGCTGATGCATCTGGCGCTCGTTGCCGATTCTGCGTTGAGGTGCGTTCGCCGCAGCGTGACAGATGGCGGCGAAGGCTGGTAGCTGGCGAGTTTTCGCATGCGAGGAGGTATGGCATTGGGGGGCGAAGTCCTGTGCGCCCGCCCCATGCTCGCCGCGTGGATGGCGGAGTACGATGAAATCGGCTGTGAGTATGTACGCGCGCTTGCCGATCAGGGCATCGACTTGGTTGATCGTGCGTTCTTTGACCAGGCGGCGAGTGCGGCGCGCGACCGCCTGCGCGCGGCGGGCGCGATCGTGCGCAACGGTGGTGCGAGCGTGCTCTGGGGCAGCTTGTCGCCAGCATGCGAGGCGTGTACGGGCGAAGCGTGCAGCCAAACGTTCTTTCTCTCGCTCGCATGCAACCGCAGCTGCTACTATTGCTTCAATCGCAACCAAGTCGGCTTCAAAGAGTCGCAGCGGCTTGATGTGGGTTGGAAGGGCGAGCTGGACTCGTTTTTTGACGAGCACCCCGATGTGGCTTGCGTGGGCCTCACGGGCGGCGAGCCTCTCTTGCATGCTGACGAGGCAGTGGCGTTTCTGGCGCATGCGCGTCATCGCGCCCCCCGTGCGCACCTGCGGATCTACACGGCAGGGGATTTCCTCGACGAGTCCTTGCTTGCGCGCCTCGCCGATGCGGGTCTTGATGAGCTTCGCTTGTCGGTGAAGCTCGAGCCTGATGAGGTTGGAGCCGGGGGAAGCGTTCATCTCGGGGAGGTGGACGAGGCGTTGCGTCGCGCGCGCCTGGCGCAGCGCTACGTGCCGCATGTCATGGTGGAGATGCCGGCCATTCCCGGGACGGGCGTGCAGATGCGCGCGCTTTTGCGCGGTCTTGACGAGATGGGCGCGTTTGGGATCAATCTGCTGGAGTTCGGCTATCCCATGGGGGGTTGGCCAGAGTTCGCGCGTCGGGGCCTTGCCGTGGCGAGCCCGCCGTTTGCCGTGCCCTATGACTACGCTTATGCAGGAGGGCTGCCGGTGGCGCGCAGCGAGCTCATGTGTCTTGAGCTGTTGGAGTACGCCGTCAGCGAAGGACTATCGCTTGGCGTGCACTATTGCTCGCTCGAGAACAAGAACCGCAGCCAGATTCGTCAGCAAAACGCAGCGTATGCGCTCGACGAGCGCTTTTGGGAGATGGATGCCGAGGACTTCTTCTGGAAGACGGCGAAGGCGTTTGACGCTGACGTGCCGGTGGTGTGCGAGCGCTTGGATCGCATGGGCATGCCGTACAGGCGAGACGGACAAGACGGGTCGGTCATGTTTCACGTGCGGAACCTGCCGGGCGTCGTGGAAGACGGCGGACTTGGTGCGGAGAATGTCTTTCCAATCGTTTCGTACAATGTGGCAGAGCCGTGCGCAGGTGGCTTTGCGGTTCGCGAGCTCAAGATTGAGCCGTGGGGATGGGAGAAGGGGATGGGCGTGATTGGCGAAGCATGGACGGCGCGGGCTGCGGCCTGCGAGCTTCTGGCGCTGACGCTGCGCTACCCGAGCACGACGCTGGCCGAGGCCGTGGCGTCGGGGGAGTGGCTCGACGCCACGTGCGAGATAGCATCGGCGCTCGGGCTCGCGCTGCCCGAGGGATTCGGCGCGGGCCTGCCCGGTGCGGAAGGGGAGCGTGCGGGCGCAGGTTGCGGGAGCCTTGGCTCGGGCGAGTCTGCGAGCGCGGGCTCGGCCGTGGCCGGAAGCCGCCCGGCTCCGGATGCCGAGGAGCTTTTGCGCGCGCTGCGCCCCGAGGCGACGCGCCTGTTCGTGGGTGCGCCTGAGCCGGCGTGCTCGCCCTACGAGGGCGTGTGGCGCGCGCGGGCCGAGGGCGTGCCGGCGCTGCTGTTCGTGAACCCGCATTCCATGGAGGTGGAGCGCTTCTGCCGTGCGTGCGGCTTGGGGAGGCCCGAGGGCACCAACGAGCCGCTTGACCACGTCGCCACCGAGCTCGAGCTCATGTGCCGCCTCGCCGCGCAAGCCGCAGGCGAGGTGGTTGAGGATGGGCTTCCGGGAGGCTCGCCGACCGCGGCTTATGACGAGTTTCTCAACGAGCATGCGCTCGCGTGGATGCCGGGCTTCGCCACGCGGCTCGCCGCCGATGCCCGCCATCCCCTTTACGTTGCTGCCGCCCAGTTCTTGGGGGCTTTCGTGGGGTCTGAATAGCGCCCCTTATTGCCCTTTCTTCTCAACGCGTTGGAAACGCCGAGAAAAATGTCATGGGCGTGTAAGGCTGCGGTAAGGTTCGCTCTCTAGACTTTGAACTGTCGAAGACGGCGGGAGCTGGAGCGAAGGGAGACGGCCGTGGCTGAGGAGAAGACGTCGACGCTGGTCCGCGTGGTGGCGCTGGGACTCGTGCTCATGCTGGCGCTCGGGGCGGCGGGCGCGCACGCGGCCTCGGCGGTCATAGCCGACATGGTGCGCCGCGCGCCTGACGCGGCGCTTGCGGCACCCGCCCCGACGGCGCTCGCCCAGGACGCCTTCACGCGCTCGCTGGCCGTCTCGTCCGCCGAGCGCCCTGAGCCGGCCACGGTCGCCTACGCGAGCGAGCTGGCAGGCGTGGGCGGCGGGCAGGTGGCCGAGGCCCAGGTGGCCTTCGACGACGCGTGGCTCATCGGCGGCTCCCGCGCCTACAACAACGACCTGGCCGCGACGTGCGCCGCGCTGAGCGCCGCGGTGAACGCGCAGTCGAGCTACGGCGCGCCCGGGGGCCGTGCCTACGCGGTCGAGGCCTTGGGGGCGCTCGGCTTCCGCGACGTCGACGTGAGCGCGTACGAGGGCCGCAGCCGCGTGGCCGACGAGGTGGCGAACATGCTCACCGGCTCGACGGACGTGGCGGCCTACGCGATCGCGCGCAAGGAGCTCGTCGCCGCCGACGGGCGCGCCTCAGGCGACGTGGTGCTCGTGGGCGTGCGCGGCACCTACGGGAGCGAGTGGCTGAGCAACTTCAACTGCGCGCTCGGACCCGAAGCGGGCGAGGCGGACCATCGCGGGTTCGCGCGCGCCGCCGACGAGGCGCGCTCGGCGCTCGGCGCCTACCTGGAGCGCTTCGGCCTCGACCCGCGCACCACCCACGTGCTCCTCTGCGGGCACAGCAGGGGAGGGGCGGTGGCGAACCTCTTGGCTGCCGACCTGATCGACGAGGGGTCGTACGCCGGCGTGCACGCCTACACGTTCGCCGCGCCGAACAGCACGCGCGCGCCCGAGCGCGCCGGCGGGGCGTACGCGGGCATCTTCAACGTGGCGAACCCGGCTGACGCGGTGCCGAGCCTTCCGCTTGCCGCATGGGGCTACGGCGCGTACGGCACGACGGTCGAGCTCCCCGCGCGGGAGCACGTGGCCTACCGCGCGGCGTACAACCGCATGAGCGCCGCTCGTTCCGCCATCACGCGCTGCGAGGTGGTGGGAGACAGGCGCCAGAGCCCGCTGCCCGCTGACGCGCTCGAGGCGTGCGCGGCGGCGCTCGCGCGGGCGTCGGAGGGCTCGGGCGGGGCGCTCGCGCAGGCGGCAGGTGAGCTCGCCAGCATCGACGTGACCTCGGCGCTCACGGCCCACAGCCCCGACACCTACCTCGCCTGGCTGCAGACCGCCAACCCCGCGACCTTCACCTTCAAGACCCGCTGACGCATGCCTCCGCAGTATAATGAGCCCATGCCTTTGCTTGACCGAAGGAGGTGGCCATGGCTCCGTATTCGCTTGACGAGCTGAGAAGCGCGGTCTCGAAGGCTGTCGTCGCCTATAACGCGCGCGCTCGCGAGGAGGAGCGGATTGCGCGCGTCTCCCTCTTCGGAAGCTACGCCGAGGGACGCGCCTCCCAAGCCTCTGACGTCGACCTGCTCGTCTCGTTCGAGTCGGCTATCGTGAGCCTGATCACGTTGGCCAAGGTGCTGTCGAGCATGGAGGAGCAGCTCGGCCTCTCCGTCGACGTCGTCCAGGATCCCCCACCAGACGGGTCGCTTCTGCAGGTGACGAAGGTGGTGCCGCTCTATGAACGAGCGTGACCGCAGGATCCTCGAGAAGATCGTTTCGGAGATCGAATACCTGGAGCAGCTGCTTGACGGCATGAGCCAAGCTGAGTTTCTCGGAAGCGAAACCGTTGAGCGTGCTGCATCGATGACATCGATCAACATAGGCGAGCTCGCCAAGAGGCTCAGCGCCGAGTTCTACGCGCAGCATCCGGATACGGAGCTGCGCTTTGCGGCGAGAACCCGCGACGTCTACGCCCACGGATACTTCACGCTCTCGTTCGCGACGGTCTACAAGACCTCGACGGAGGACTATCCGCGCATGAAGTCCTGGATTAAGTCCACGCTGCCCGGGGAGTAGCCCGCTCACCCCGCATTTTTCGCGGGGCGGGGATTTCGCCGAATCGTCGCGGCGCGGGCGCGGGCGCGAGGTTACAATGGCGAACCACTATGACTGAGATACTCAACGCCATCGACTCCTTCGTCTGGGGTCCCGCCATGATAGCCCTGCTCCTGGGCACGCACCTCTACCTCACCGTCCGCACGGGCTTCATCCAGCGCAAGCTGCCGGCCGCCATCCGCATGTCGCTCGCGAGCGACCCCGACGGCAAGGGCGACATCTCCAACTTCGGCGCGCTGGCCACGGCGCTCGCGGCCACCATCGGCACCGGCTCCATCGTGGGCGTGGCCACTGCCATCCTCGCGGGCGGGCCGGGCGCGGTGCTCTGGATGTGGATCGCCGGCGTCTTCGGCATCGCCACGAAGTACGTCGAGGTGTACGCCTCCATCAAGTACCGCGTGCGCGACCACGCCGGCCAGATGCTCGGCGGCGCCATGTACGTGTGGGAGCGCGCCTTCGCGCGCGCGGACGGCTCGACTCCCTGGTGGGCGAAGGCGGGCGCGGTGGCCTTCGCGGCGTTCGCCGTCATCGCCACCATCGGCACGGGCAGCGCGGTGCAGGCTTCCGCCATGTCGGGCATCATCACCTCGTCGATCCCGGCCATCCCCAAGGAGGCCGTGGCGGTGGTCATCGTGGTCGCGGTGTCGGCCGTCATCTTCGGCGGCGTGAGGTCGATCTCGCGCGTGTGCGAGAAGCTCGTGCCCTTCATGGCCGCGGCATACGCGGCAGGGTGCCTCGTCATCATGGTGCTGAACTGGAGCGTCCTCGGCGAGGCGCTTCTGATGATCCTCACGTGCGCGTTCACGCCCCAGGCGGCGTTCGGCGGGGCCGTGGGGAGCGGCCTGGCGACGGCGCTGCAGTACGGCTGCGCGCGCGGGCTGTTCTCCAACGAGAGCGGCCTGGGGACCGCCCCCATCGTGGCGGCGGCCGCCAAGACCAGAAACCCCGCCGAGCAGGCGCTCATCGCCATGACGGGCACGTTCTGGTCGACGGTGGTCATCTGCCTGCTCACGGGCCTCGTGCTCGTGTCCACCATGATCAGCTACCCTGACATCCAGGCGCAGATCCTCGAGAACCCGAGCATCTACACGGGCGCGGCGCTGGCCTCGACGGCCTTCGCGAAGATCCCGTACCTGGGCACGCCGATCCTCGTGCTCGGCATGGTGGCGTTCTCCTACTCCACCATCCTGGGCTGGAGCTACTACGGCAACCGCTGCGTCACCTACCTCTTCGGCCGGCGCGCCAACATCCCGTACCAGGTGGTGTACGTGATCGTGGCGGCCTTGGGCGCCGTCGGGGTGGGGGACGTGGTCTGGACGATCTCGGACATCGGCAACGCGCTCATGGCCGTGCCGAACATCATCGCCATCCTGCTGCTCTCCGGCCTGATCGCGCGCGAGACGCGCCACTACGTCTACGAGGGCCACCTCGACGAGGCATATGACGCGCCCATCCCCGTCGTCAAGGGGAAGTAGCCCTGCCGCTTGCCGGGGCTTGCGCCCACGCTTGCGCCCGCGCAGCTTCGCATGCCTTCCCTTCCGCCTGCCGCTTGCCGGCGGCCGCCTTGCCACGCGGCGGCGCGTGCTCCCCGTTCGCTGACAGTTTTCAGTTTGTTAACAAATCGAGCGTTCGCTTCTGCCTATAATGCAGCTGCTTTAGCGCGTTAAAGTGCTTCTGCCGAAACGGCTTTCGCCGCACCCCGCAGGTCATCCCATCGGTTGTCCCGTCGAGCAAAACCCCTTTCGACACAAGCTCTCTCGCGTCACGGGAAACGGTTCACCACACAAGGGAAAAGAGACGTTATGGAAGCGGTAATCGACGTCATCAATGCGGTTGACAGCTTCGTCTGGGGCATTCCGATGCTGGTCCTCCTTCTGGGCTCGCACATCTTCATGACCTTCAGGACGGGCTTCATCCAGCGCAAGCTGCCGACGGCCATCAAGCTGTCGATCACCAAGGACCCGGACGCTCCGGGTGACATCAGCCAGTTCGGCGCGCTGTGCACGGCGCTGTCGGCCACCATCGGCACGGGCAACATCGTGGGCGTGGGCACGGCCATCATCGCGGGCGGCCCGGGCGCGGTGCTGTGGATGTGGCTCACCGGCGTGTTCGGCATCGCCACCAAGTACTCCGAGACGTTCGCCGCGGTGAAGTACCGCGTGAAGGACCACAACGGCAACATGCTCGGCGGCGCCATGTACGCGTGGAAGCGCGCCTTCAAGAAGGACGACGGCACCACCCCGTGGTGGGCGATGCTCGGCGCGGGCGCGTTCGCGGCGTTCGCCGCCATCGCCTCGTTCGGCATCGGCTCGGCGGTGCAGTCCTCCGCCATGACCGAGGTCATCACCACGAACCTGCCGGGCATCCCCACCTGGGGCATCGGCCTGGCCATCGTGATCATGGTGGCGGCCGTCATCTTCGGCGGCGTGAAGGTGATCTCGCGCGTGTGCGAGAAGCTCGTGCCGTTCATGGCGCTGGCCTACGCGTGGGGCTGCGTCATGATCCTCGGCATGAACTGGGAGTACGTCTGGCCGGCGCTGTGCCTGATCGTCGAGTGCGCCTTCACGCCGAAGGCGGCGTTCGGCGGCGCCCTGGGGAGCGGCCTCATGCTGGCGCTGCAGTTCGGCTGCGCGCGCGGCCTGTTCTCCAACGAGTCCGGCCTCGGCTCGGCGCCCATCGTGGCGTCCGCCGCCTCCACGCGCAACCCGGCGCGCCAGGCGCTCGTCTCCATGACGGGCACCTTCTGGGACACCGTGGTCATCTGCCTGCTCACGGGCCTCGTGCTCGTGTCCACCATGCTCGGAAACGCCGACCTGCAGGCGCAGATCGCGGCGGGCTCCATCACCGCCGGCGCGCAGCTCACGAGCGCCGCGTTCGCCGAGATCCCCTACATCGGCACGCCGATCCTCGTGTTCGGCATGATCCTGTTCGCGTACTCCACCATCCTGGGCTGGAGCTACTACGGCAACCGCTGCGTCACCTACCTGTTCGGCAAGAAGGCCATCCGCCCCTACCAGGTGCTCTACGTGATCGTGGCGTTTCTGGGCGCCATCGGCATCGGCGACGTGGTCTGGACCATCTCCGACATCACCAACGCGCTCATGGCCGTGCCCAACATCATCATGGTGCTGCTGCTCTCCGGCCTGATCGCGCGCGAGACGCGCCACTACGTCTACGAGGGCAACCTCGCCGAGCTCGACGAGACCCCGATCCCCCAGCTCGAGAGCAAGTAGGGAAGGGCGGCGCGCCCCGCATCCGCGTCCGCAAGGCGGCCCCGGGAAGCCGGGGCCGCCTTCTTTCGTTGGCGGCGGAGGCGCAGGCCGGCGCGCGGGGCGCGGCGTTGCCTTTGGCGCTCGGGATGGCACGGGGGCGACGGCCTGCTTCAACGGATGCGATTCCTGGGCGCATTCCGTCTGACGCAAACTGCTCATTGAGCCGCGGGCCTGAAGTGGCTAGAATTCTAGCCAAGTCGAATTCGAGGCAACGGAGGCGTCATGGCCATCACGATAGGTCTTGCCGAGGCAAAGGACAACTTTTCGCGCGTAACTGCCGAGGTAAACAGAACGGGTCGCCCGGTGACGGTTCTGAAGAACAACAAGCCGTGGGTGACGATCAGCCCCGCAGCCGCACGTGATTCCTCTATGGAAGCCGTGGACGTGGCGATAGACTTCATGGACGAGTACGCCGACGTGTTCAGGGAGCTCGCGAAGTGAGCGGGCTTGCGAGGCCGCTGGGCAAGGAGGCAGTGCTCTTCATCCACTCCGCCGCCATCGCCAAGTTCGGCGGTCTTGACGGCGTGCGTGACGAGGGGCTGCTGGAATCAGCTTTGGCCCAGCCGTTCCAGACGTTCGGCGGAGAGGAGCTCTATCCCGCATTGGCCCAGAAGGCCGCGCGGTACGCATACGGGATAGCATCAGGCCATCCCTTCTTTGACGGCAACAAGCGCACGGCGGCTGCCGTGATGGGCGCGTTCCTGAGGTTGAACGGGTGCTGCTTCAGGCCGAGGCACGATGAGCTGCTGGCGATCATGATGGGCGTGGCTGACGGAAGCGTTTCGTGCCAGGAGCTTTCCGAATGGATCCAGTCGGTGTTGAGAGAAGGCTGAGCGCCTCCGCAGCTCCAGGCGTGTGGTCTGCGCCAGAGAGCATGCGAAAGCGCTTCGTCGACGGCGTATGCCTGACAAGAGGCTTGCAACCTCAAGAGCTGAGGCTCGTCAGGAGGTCTGCGATGGCTCGGTAGTAGCCGGTCTGGGCGCTCCGCCTCATCGCCTCGCCGTAGCTTGCCATCCATCTGCCCAGATGCTCGTCGAAAAAGCGATCCTTGATCGCGGCGATGGCGCGGGCCGCGTCCTCGTCCTCTTCCAGCGTAGCCTCGATCTCCCGGTCGACGCAGAACTTCATGAAAGACAGCTCCATGCCGATCTGGTCGGAGGCTTCGCAGTACTTTCCGCTCGGCGCAAACCCGGCTTCGATGAACAGGCGGTTCAGGCTTTGGACGACGTCGCTCTCTGGTTCGTTTGCGTAAAGCGACTCGTACGGTGGGTTGATGCATTGGGCGTCTACGTGGCGGATCAGCTTCGCACGGTCTGTCCCCAGCTCCCGAAGCACCTCGTCATCGGTTTTGCCCTGGATGCTTTGGGCATAGGCCGCAAGCTCAAGGGCGCCTGGCTCGTTTGAGGACGCGGCAAAGGCAAAGGGAAGGTCTCGCAGGTTCCTCACGAGCTGTTTGTCGGGTAGCAGAAGGAACGCCGAGGCGAGAAATCCCAGCGACAAGCTTTCCTGCTTGAGGGCATCGACGCAGTTCATGGTTTTTTCCTGTTCTAGTCGAATGGGGGGAGGGGTTTTCGCAGGGTGCGGGACGTGGGCTGGCGGCCCTGAGTCCCGCACCCTGCAAGGCGTTGCTGACGGGAGCTACTGCGTGTTCGCTTCTGCGCGCGCCCCTAAGAGCTTGTTGCAAAGCACCAGGAACACCAGCGTGAACAAAGCGACGATGCCGATGGTCACTAGGATCTCGAAGACGCTCGGTGCATAGAAGCCGGCCAGCCCGCCCATGCTTGCGGCGTCGCCAGCATGAAGCCAGCCGGGCACCACGGGCGAGTTTTCGGCGTAGGGAGCGGCAAATCCCGAGAACAGCAGCCATACACGCTTGCATAGCACACCCAGCACCACCAATGCGGAGGAGACGACCACCAGTGTGGTGTTCTCACGATTCTTGGCGAACACCAGAATGCAGAAGGGGATCAAAAGCCCGCCGATCGCCTCAAGCCAGAAGTACGGAGCGGCGGCGCCGGTGAGAATCACGCTGAGCGCCTCGGCCTCGGCTGCGCCCGGGTAACCCATGGTGAGCAGCTCGCAGGCGATCAGAAACGCGTCGACTGCGATGAAGGTGGCAAGCAGCCCGGCAAGGCTCTTGATGAGCTCTCTGCCTGCGGTGAACCACCCCAGCGCCTCAAGGCACACCAGGCCCAAGATGAGCAGCGCCAAGCCGGAGTCGCACGCGCTCACCACGAAGATGGGCGCCATGATGGCGGTATACCAGGTGCGGGCTACCTGCAGGCTGAATATCCAGGCGGTCACCGAGTGCACGAGGATAGCCACGGGGAGCGCGATGCGCGAGAGGATGCTCACCTTGCGCTCGTCGCCTCGCACCAGCAGGACAATGTCGATGATGTTGATCACCAGATAGGTGAAGATAACGATCACGTCCCAGGTCAGCGGTGAAACGGGGTTCGGGCCAGTGAACAGGCGCCACATGTTGGCAGGGTTGCGCAAGTCCACGATGATGAACCCCAGTGCAGCGCAGATGCACACGGTAGACATGATGACGGCAGGCAGCGCAACCTTCTTGAACGGCTCGATGTTGAACACGTGCGCCGAGGAGGCCACGATGAGTCCGCCTGCGGACAGGCCGACAAAGGTCATGAACACGGTGATGTAGATGCCCCAAGGGCTGACGTTGGACACGCCGCCTACCTCCAGGCCTGCCGCTAGCGAGTAGAACCAGCAGCCCAAGCCTATGGCCGTGAGCACCGCCAGCACGATGATAAGCGCGCGGGGCAGGGGCTTATGCGCGCCTGCGGCGCTTGTCTTGACGTTCGACATTTCTCCTCCTTACTCTTCCAAGCCGGCGTAGTACAGGGCGGGCTTGGTGCCGTAGCTCTCTAGCAGAGGGCGCGCGCCCAGCTCGCGGATCTTCTTGCTGACGGTGCTGTCCGGATCGTCCAGGTCTCCGAAGTAGCGGGACTCCGTGATGCAGGTCTGCACGCATGCGGGCCGCTTGCCCTCGCTGACGCGATCGCGGCACAGCACGCACTTCTCGACAACGCCACGCGGGTGTTTGCTCGCGTGAGCTGTCTCGAAGGGCGTCTGCTCGAAGCCCTTGAAGTAGGTGTTGGTGGCTGGGTCGTCCCAGTTGCAAGAACGCGCCTCGTAGGGGCAGGCGGCCATGCAGTTGCGGCAGCCGATGCATCGGTCGTAGTCAATCTGCACGTTTCGGTTCTCGTCGTAGTGGCTGGCGCCGGTGGGGCAGGCGCGCACGCACGGCGCGTTCTCGCAGTGCTGGCAGCTCACGGGCAGCACGCGCTTTTTCGCATGAGGGTATGTGCCCTCCTCGTCGTAGATGACCTTGCACCAGTACATCTCGGCGGGGGTTCCATTCTGGATCTTGCAGGCCACTGCGCAGGCTGCACACCCCACGCAGGTGTTCAAGTCAATGAGCATGCCGTAATGGGCCATGCTGCATCCTCCTCCTTTTCCTTATCCCTTGTAGACCTTGACGCGGGCGGTGCTGTCGAAGGCTCCATCAATGGGATCGATGTATCCGACGTTTCCGCAGAGCAGCTCGTTGAAGAACGTATCCTCCATCAAATCGTCGCCTAGCTGCGGCGAGCGACGTCCGGTGGTGCCGCCGATGCAGACGGTGGACGGCTCTACGCGTTCGGTCACGTAGAGCACGCCCTTGGTCTTGCCGAACTGGGATTCCACGACGACCTGCTCGCCATGGGAGAGGCCCTTGGCACGTGCCGTCGCGCTGTTCATGAGCACGGCGTTGAATTCGGGGTCAAACTTCTTCGAGAAGTCGCGGGTGATGGGGTTTTGGTCCATGGAGCCCATGCGGAACAGGAAGAACGGCTTCTTGAACGTCGTTGCGCGCAGGTCGTACTCGGCTGGCGCGTTGAAGGTCGGCCGCAGGTCGTCGGAGGGGTAGTACGGGAGGGCCGTGTAGCGGCGCCTCAGCTCGTCGATGTCGACGCCCACGAACTCGAAGGGGTCACGTCCGGTGGCCTTGATCTTCGGGATGAGCCAGTCGCCTACCTTCTTCTGCTGCATCAGGTAGAGGGAGAAGCGCGTCTTCTTGTCGCGGTTGGACGAGTAGTAGGCCGCCTCGTTCTTGTAGGGCAGGATGGGGTAGATGGCATGGCTGGGATCGTCGAAGTACTCCAATCCGATGCCACCCGTCTTCGCCTTCATGCACCTGTCCCACATGTCCATCATGTCGTAGCGGGTGTTCGGGTCGAGCTCGTAAGGGGTTTTCGCCATGCCCATGCCCTTGGGCACGCCGATGCAGCCGCCCTTGTTGGCCACGTTGTTGAGCACGTGGATGAGGTCGGCGCGCTCGAATATGTCGAGGAGGATCTCGTTGCCCTCGCGCGTGTTGTACAGTTCGCCTACGCCGTGCTTCATGACGATGCCGGGGGCGTTCATGAGGAAGTCCTTGTCATCCTTGATGGTGCCTGACGTCTCGATGCCAGGGAACTTGTAGACGGTGGTCACTTCGAGCGCTGCGCTTTCAGGCAGCAGCAGGTCCGACATGAGCGCCATCTCGTCCATGTGGTAGCAGGCGTGGTAGATGACGTAGGGCACCTTGCTGATGGCCTCGATGGCGATGCTGGGCTCGGTGTTCGAGATGATGGGGTTGCAGCCCGAAGAGAATATGAGCGAAGGTTTGTAATCGAAGCCGTAGTGCTCGGGGTCGCACATGACTCGCATCATCATGGAGTTGATGGAGTGGCGATGGGGCATAAACTCCTTCAGCTCCATGTTGGTGGGCGGGTAGCTGAATGACTTGGGGAATGCCGCCTCGTTGAAAGGCTCCATGACGCCGTCGGCATCCGGCTTGTAGGTGGGCGCGTTGGACCCCTGAACGCCGCCTGGGTATCCGACGTTGCCCAGCAGGATGTTGATGAGGCGGGCGTTCATGTCAATGAGCGTGCCGTCGGTGTGGTTGGTGACGCCGCGGCCGATGAACAGGCATGACGGACGATAGGGTATCTCCTCTCCGTCGATGACGATCGTTTGGCCGAAGCAGGCGTTGTCGCAGAGCTCCTGCGCGATGCCGCGGATGCGCTCGGCTGGGATGCCGTTCTGCTCGCTGGCCCAGTCGGCGTTGAAGTCTGCGAGAGCGTCTTTGAAGAGCATGAACCCGGTGGGGTAGGTTTTTCCCTCGTATGAGAACTCACCTTCGAGCTGGGGATTGGCCAGGGTGGGGTCGTCGAATGCCTTGAGGGTTCCGTCGGCGTCGACGAGCAGGGGCTTTCCGTCCTTGTTGCGCAGGTAGTCCCCGCCGTTGTCCTCGTCGATGAGATAGGGTGCGTTCGTGCGATTGCTGACGAAGTCCTTGTCGAAGGAGTCCAGCTCGAAGAGCATGGTGTGCATGAGCCCGTAGATGAACGACAGGTCGGCGCCGGGGATGATGGGGACCCACTCGCCCGCGCTGGCGTCCATGCCGCAGTACGGGGCTACGGTCACCACTTTCATGCCGCCCTTGAGCGCACGCGCCGATGCGCGGCCGTCTCCGTTTGCCGAACCCAGGTCTCCTCCCATGCCCTTGCCCAATGCCACGACGTACTTGGTGTACTGGGAATCGTAGTTGACTGTGGGGAACGCGCGCATGGTATAGCAGGCACCGTAGTGGACCGAGCACATCTGCCCCTTGCCGGAAGACTCGTTCGGGGAGCCAAACTCCAGGCACCACTCGCCATGGCCGAACGTCGCGTGAGATGACTCATAGGCCGAGAAGCCATAGAAGTGCACCAGCTCGCGCGGGTCGCGGTCGTAGACTTCCCGCAGCTTCTCGGCTGCGATGCCGATGGCCTCGTCCCAGGTGATCTCGACCCAGCCGGGATCGACGTCCATCCCCTTCTCGGGGTTGGTGCGCTTCATGGGCGCCTTGATGCGGTAAGGGTTGTACATGTTCATGATGGCGCCCTTGCCACGTGGGCAGAGCGTTCCCTTGTTGCTGGGTCGCGCAGGGTCGCCTTCGATGCTGACGACCACGCCGTCCTTGACCGTGGTGATGTTGCCGCAGGAGCCGCGTTCCATGCACATGGCGCAATAGCCGTGATACTCTCCGTCCTTCGCGTCAAGTTTTCCGGCGGCGGATGCTGGCTCGCACCATGCTTCCTGGGGCAGTGCTCCCAGATGTGCGCCGGCTGCTGCTGCTACGGCCATGGCGGCGGCGCTAGCAACGAAGCCCCTTCTTGTGATACTGTTTTCCTTCAGTCCCACAATGCCTCCTTTTCCCTCGTCTTCAAGCAAGATCGGCGCGGCGACGCACGTCTGACGTGGGCGGCTTCTCCGGTAGAGGATCCTTCGACGATGCAGTCCGAGGGGGATGCGGAAGACCCCGTTGCGTTGGCGGCCGAGCGCTACGGATTGTCAAAGCGCGAGACGGAGGTGTTTGAGATGCTGGCCCGGGGGCGCAACGCAAAGTACATCGGGGAACGGCTCTACATATCGGAACATACGGTGCGCAGCCACATCTACCGCATCTACCAGAAGATGGACGTCCACTCGCAACAGGAGCTGCTGGATGCCATTGATAACGAGAAGCGGCTCTGAGGCGCAGATTGACAGCGGGCTGAGTGCTCGCGCGCGCGGCTGCGAGCGTGGAGTCGGAGGATCTGGTCGTGGGCGCGCGGGGCGCGGGGCGTTGCCTTATAATGGCACTCATGACAACTCTTGCGATCATAGGCGGCGGGGCCGCCGGGCTGGCGGCCGCCGTGGCGGCTGCGGAGGACGTGCGCGCGCATGGCGGCGCGAACGCGGGCTCGGGCGCGCATGGGAGCGGCGGCGCGAACGCAGGCGCGCCCGCGGCCTTGACGCCAAGCGCGAGCGCGAGCTCGCCGGACGCAGGCGTGCGCGTGGCGGTGCTCGAGGCCGACGAGCGGGTGGGGCGCTCCATCCTCGCCACGGGCAACGGGCGCTGCAACTTCTCCAACGCGCGCATCGACCCGAAGCTCTACCGCAACGCGAAGTTCGTCGAGGCCGTGCTCGGCAACGCCGAGGCGCTCGCCTGCGGCCGGGAGCCCTCGCGCCGGGCGCGCTTCTCCCCCGGCCCGGGCGCCGCCGTGCTCGACTTCTTCGCCGCGCACGGCCTCATGTGGCGCGAGGAGTCGGAGGGGCGGCTGTACCCGCAGGCCAACAAGGCGTCCGCCGTGCTCGACGTGCTGCGCGCCGCGGCTGCGGCGGCGGGCGTCGAGGTGCGCTGCGACGCCCGCGTCGACGTGGTGGAGCCGCCGCGCGCGCCGGGCAAGCCCTTCACGCTGCGCCTGCGCGACGGCGCGTTCTTCCGCGCGGACGCGGTGGTGGTGGCCTGCGGCGGGCGCGTGGCGCATGAGATGCTGCCCGACGCGCTCGCGTTCCGCGCGCAACGCCCGGTGCTCGGGCCGATCGCTACCGAGACGCGCCTCGTGCGCCAGCTCGACAACATCCGCGTGCGCGGCGCGCTCGAGCTGTGGCGCGCCGGCGAGCTTCTGCGGCGCGAGCCGGGCGAGGTGATGTTCCGCAAGTACGGCGTGTCGGGCATCGCGGCGTTCAACCTGTCGCGCCACGCGCGCCCGGGCGACGAGCTTGCGGTGGACTTCCTGCCCCGCGTCGAGCTCGCGAGCGCGCCCGGCTTCCTCGCGCGCCGCCGCGCACAGCTCGTCTCGATCTTCGGCGATGCGCTCACCTGCGAGGACTTCCTGCGCGGCATGGTGCTGCCGCAGGTGGCCCACGTGCTGCTGGAGAGCCTCGGGCACGAGGACGACACCCTGCTCGCCAGCGCCTCCCTCGACGACCTCGCGCGCGTGCTCAAGCGCTTCACGCTGGCGGTCGAGGGGCCGGGTGACGCGCGCCAGTGCCAGGTGACGCGCGGCGGCTTCGACGTGGCGGGCTTCGACGTGCGCACGCTCGAGGCGCGCGCGGTGCCGGGGCTCTACGCGGCGGGCGAGGCGCTCGACGTGGACGCGCCCTGCGGCGGCTACAACCTGCACTGGGCGTGGGCGAGCGGCCTGCTCGCGGGCCGCAGCGCCGTGCGCGCGCTCGGCGCTGCGCAGAACGCGCGGGCGGCAGGGGTTGCGGAGGCGGCGCGGTGCGCGCAGGACGCGGAAGGCGCGGAGGCGGCGCGGGACTCGCGAAACGCGCAGAATGCGCAGGGCGCGGAAGGCGTGGTGCGCGCATGACGCGGTGCGTGGAGGCGTCGAACGTCCCGGTGTCGCTTGACGCCCTGCTGCCTGATCGCGCGAGCCTTCTGCGCCGGGAGGTCGCCGCGGCGCTCGGCGTCGCGCCTGACGCGGTCGGGGACGTGCGCCTGCTTCGGCGCAGCGTCGACGCGCGCAGGAAGAGAAGCGTCCACTTCGTGGTGACCTGCGCCGTCGAGGTGCCGGACGCCGTCTCGCCGCGCCCCGCCAAGGGCGTGAGCGTGAAGCCCCACGTGCCGCCCGAGCCCCTGCGCGTGCCGGACTGCGCCGCCGCGTTCGCCGAGGCGGGCGAGATGCGGCCCGTCGTGGTGGGCACGGGCCCCGCGGGCCTGTTCTGCGCGCTCTACCTCGCGCGCGCCGGCCTGCGTCCGCTCGTGGTCGAGCGCGGCGCCGCGGTCGAGGAGCGCCTCGCCGCCATCGAGGCGTTCGCGGCGGGCGGCGAGCTCGACGTGGCGGCGAACGTCCAGTTCGGCGAAGGCGGCGCGGGCACGTTCTCCGACGGGAAGCTCACCACGGGGACGAGAAGCCCCCACATCCGCCACGTGCTCGAGGCGTTCGCCGAGGCCGGCGCGCCGCGCGACATCCTCGTGGCGGCCAAGCCCCACATCGGCACCGACAAGCTCGCGGGCGTGGTGCGCAACCTACGCGAGCGCGTCATCGCCGAAGGCGGGGAGGTGCGCTTCCTCACCCAGCTTGACGGCATCGACGTCATGGGCGGGCGCGTGGCCGCGGTGCGCCTGCGCGACGTGCGCACGGGCGCGGTGCGCGTCGAGCCCGCCTGCCGCCTCGTGCTGGCCTGCGGGCACTCCGCGCGCGACACCTACGAGATGCTGCGACGGGCCGGCGCGGCGCTCGAGCGCAAGCCCTTCGCCGTCGGCGTGCGCATCGAGCACCCGCAGGGGCTCGTCGACCAGGCGCAGCACGGCGCGGCGGCGGGCCATCCGGCGCTCGGCGCGGCCGACTACAAGCTCGCGGCGCACACGAAGGCGGGCCGCGGCGTGTACACGTTCTGCATGTGCCCCGGCGGCGAGGTGGTGGCCGCGGCGAGCGAGGAGGGCGGCGTGTGCGTGAACGGCATGAGCCGCTTCGCGCGCGACGGCGCCAACGCCAACAGCGCGCTGCTCGTGGGCATCGAGCCCGACGACTTCCCCGGCGAGGACGTGCTCGCCGGCGTGGCGTTCCAGCGCCAGGTCGAGCGCGCGGCGTTCGGGCTGGGAAGCGCCGGCGGGCGGGCGCCCTACACGGCGCCCGCGCAGACGGTCGGCGACTTCTTGGCGAACGAGAGCGGGCACGAGAGCACGCTCGTGCGCCCGAGCTACCCGCGCGGCGTGGCGTGGGCCGACCTGCGCGCGTGCCTGCCGCCGCTCGTCACCGACGCCCTGGCCGAGGGGCTGCCCGCGCTCGACGCCAAGCTGCGCGGGTTCGCGCACCCGCAGGCCGTGATGACGGGCGTCGAGGCGCGCAGCTCGGCCCCCGTGCGCATCCTGCGCGGCGACGACCTCCAGTCGAAGACGATCGCCGGCCTCTACCCCTGCGGCGAGGGCGCGGGCTACGCCGGCGGCATCATGAGCGCCGCCACGGACGGCCTGCGCGTGGCGGAGGCGATCTGCGCGGACTTCTCCGCATGCGCGCACGCGGGGGAGGCGCCTCGTGGCTGAGTTCTCGGACCAGGTGTTTGACCAGGTGCGGCGCATACCGCGCGGCAAGGTGGCCACCTACGGGCAGATCGCGCGGCTCGTCGGGCGCCCGCGCTCGGCGCGCTACGTGGGCTTCGCCCTGCGCGCCAACCCCGCCCCCGGCTCGGACGCCGCCTCCATCCCGTGCCACCGCGTGGTGTTCAAGGACGGCAGCCTGTGCCGCGGCTTCGCCTTCGGCGGCCCCGAGGTGCAGCGCGCGATGCTCGAGGAGGAGGGCGTCGCCTTCGCCGACGGGGAGCACGTCGACATGGGCGCCTGCCAGTGGGATACCGCCGAGGCGGCCGGGGGCGCGCCTCTCGCGGGCGCCTCCGGCGAGGCGGTCCCCACCGCCCCGCCTCCCGGGTTCGACTGGTCGCGCGAGCTCGGCGAGCTCTGAGCGGCAAGGCGCAGCCCTCCAGCCGCGAGCAGCCGGGCACCCAATCGCCCGAAGGGGGAGGACGCGGCTGAAGCGGGGTCGAGCCATGTGCGGCGCCGTCGCGCAGCGTTCCGCCCGCGCCTTGCGCGCTCCCGTCTGATGAAAGCGGGCCCGCGGTTCCATCGCGGGCCCGCTTTGCCTTATACTGGCGGATAACGGCTCAGCATTCGAAGGCAGAAGGAGAGGCGCCGTGAACCATCCCGCCACCGCCGCCGAGGCCGTTGCCGCCCTCGAGCGCGGCGAGGCCGTGATCTTTCCCACCGACACCGTCTACGGCGTGGGCGTGTCGGTCCGCCATGCGGAAAGCCCCGAGAAGCTCTACCAGCTCAAGCAGCGCGACGCCCGCAAGCCCGTCGCCTGGCTCGTGGGGTCAGCCGGCGACCTGGCGCGCTTCGGCGAGGACGTCCCGGCGCTCGCCTCCGCGCTCGCGCGGGCGTTCTGGCCCGGCCCGCTCACGCTCATCGTGCGCGCGAGCGAGAGCGTGCCGCGCGCGTTCTGCTCGGCGGCGGGCACCGTCGGGCTGCGCATGCCGGACAGCGCCACGGCGCTCGGGCTTCTGCGCCTCGTGGGCGCGCCCCTGGCCACCACCTCGGCGAACCCGTCCGGCGCGCCCGCGCCGCGCTGCTTCGCCGACGTCGACGCCGCCTTCGCCGCGCAGGTCGGCTGCGTGGTCGTCGACGACGCGCCGCGAAGCGGCGTGGCCTCCACCATCCTCGACTGCACGGGCGACCATCCCCTCCTCGTGCGCGAGGGAGGGATCACCGTCGCCGACATGCGGGCGGTGGGCTAGGCGCCGGCGCGCCCGGAGCCGCCTGGCGGGCTGGGCGCTGGAGCGTCCGCGCGCGACGCGGCGCGACCTTGCGGCCCGCATGCTGACGCAGGCATGCCGCGCAGGCACGCGCGCGGCTTTGACGAGACGCGAAAGGAGGGCTCATGCTCTACCCCGTGGAGCGCACTGCGCTGGGATTCTCATCCGCTGACGGGAAAAGCCAGATCAAGGGTCTGCTGTGGCGCCCGGCGGGCGCCGCGCCGAACGTGCGCGGCATCGTGCAGATCGTGCACGGCATGTCCGAGCACGCGGGCCGCTACGACGCGTTCGCGCGCGAGCTGGCCGCGCACGGCTACGTGGCGTGCGCGCACGACCACATCGGCCACGGCAAGAGCGTCACGGACCCCGAGGACTGGGGCCACATGCCCGCGCGCGGGGGCGCCGAGGTGCTCGTGGAGGACGTCGACGCGCTCAGGCGCCTGGTGAGCGCCCGCTTCGCGCGCAGCGTCCCGTACTTCGTGTTCGGTCACTCCATGGGCAGCTTCGTCACGCGCGTCTACCTCACGCGCCACGCCGAGGGGCTCGCGGGCGCCATCCTGTGCGGCACGGGGAACAAGCCGCGCGCGGTGTCGAAGGCGGGCAACGTGATCGCGCGCACGATCGCGCGGGTGTCGGGCGAGCGCGCGGCGAGCCCCTTTCTGCGCTCGGTGGCCGACGGGGCCTACTCCCGCGCCGTGGAGGACGCGCGCACGCCGTTCGACTGGCTGTCGGCGAACGAGGCCAACGTCGACGCGTTCATCGCCGACGAGCTGTGCGGGCGCCCGTTCACGGCGGGCGGCTACGCCGCGCTCACCGCGCTCACCTACGACGCGGCGCGCCTCGACCTCGCGGCGAAGATACCGCCTGACCTGCCGATCCTGTTCATCGCGGGCTCGCATGACCCCGTCGGCGACAACGGGGAGGGCGTGCGCGCCTCCGCCGAGATCATGCGCGCCGCCGGCGTGGAGTCGGTCGAGGTGGTGCTCTACCAGGGCATGCGCCACGAGATCCTGAACGAGGACGGGCGCGAGCGCGTGTACGCCGACGTGCTCACCTGGCTCGAGGCCCACCGCGCCCCCGCCGCGTAGGCGCCCCGCGCGCCGCTGACACGCCCGCCTCGCACGCGCGTCGTCCCGCGAGCCCGCCGCCGCCCGCTGCGCCCCTCC
>NZ_JAAVTO010000039.1 GCF_013185065.1 Adlercreutzia sp. ZJ473
GGGCGCGGGCGAGGGCGGCGGGGGATCCGCGGGCGCTGCGGGATCTGCGGGCGCTGCGGGCGCGGCGGGCCCGGAGACGGCCGCCCCCGCGGAGCCCTACGAGCTCGACGAGGAGGCCGCCTCTGCGCTCGACCGCCGCATGGGCGAGTGGATCATCGCGGCGTGCTCCCCGAAGAAGCTCGCCTTCGCGCTGGCCTTCCCCTTCGTGCGCCGCCCGCTGTCCATCGACGCGGTGAACGCCACGGCGCTGCAGAACGGCGCGGTGGGCCTCGTGCTCATCATCCCCGGCGCCGACATGCCCGTCATGACGCTCAACCAGGCCAAGATGCTGCTGCAGATCGCCGCGGCCTACGGCTGCCCCCTCAACGGCGAGCGCATCAAGGAGCTCGCCGCCGTGGTGGGCGGCGCGTTTCTCTGCCGCAACGTGGCGCGCAGCGTGGCCGGCGCCGTCCCCGTGCTCGGCTGGGCCGTGCGCGCGGGCGTGGGGTACGCGGGCACGGTCGCCATGGGGCGCGCGGCCATCGAGTACTTCGAGGCCGGCGGCGACATCGTGGGCTTCGCGAGCGTGGTGCAGAAGGCGCGCGACGAGGCCGTCGACATGGCCAGCGCCGCTGCCGCCACGCCGGCGGGGCAGCGCACGCTTGCGGTGGCGAAGGACGCGGCCCAGGCGGCGTTCGCCCGCCTGCGCGCGAAGTAGCGAAGGGGTCCCATGCTCAGAACCGATCTGTGGCCGCGCCTCGAGCCTCTGCTCGCGCGCGTCGAGCGCCCGGCGCGCTACCTGAACCACGAGTGGGGCTGCACCTACAAGCAGGGCGACGACTTCGCCTTCTGCATGGTGTACCCCGACACCTACGAGCTCGGGCAGGCGAACCAGGCCGTGCGCATCCTCGTGAACGCGGTGAACGCCACCGAGCACCTCATGGCCGAGCGCGCGTTCCTGCCTGCGGTCGACCTCATCGGGGTCATGCGCGAGGAGGGCCTGCCGCTGTTCTCCCTCGAGAGCTGCGCGCCGCTCGCCGAGTTCGACGTGATCGGCATCACGCTGCCCCACGAGCTCGCCGCCACCAACGTGCTCGAGGTGATCGACCTCGCGGGCCTGCCCGTGCGCGCGACGGACCGCGCCGAGGACGACCCTCTCGTGTTCGGCGGCGGCCCCTGCGCCTACAACCCCGAGCCCTACGCGCCGTTCTTCGACGTGATCTCGGTGGGCGAGGGCGAGGAGGCGGTTCCCGAGCTTCTGCTGCTCGCGCGCGAGCTGCGCGCCGCCGGCGCCACGCGCGCCGAGATCCTGCGCTCGCTCGCGCAGGTCCCCGGCACCTACGTGCCGTCGCTGTACCGCTGGCGGAGCGAGGAGGAGGCGCAGGCGGCGGGCAGCTGGGTCGAGCCCGTCGAGCCGGGCGTGCCCGCGCGCGTCGACAAGCGCGTGTTCGCCGGCTTCTCCTCCTCGAGCGCGTGGGAGCCCACGGTGGTGCCCTACACCGAGGTGGTGCACGACCGCCTCAACGTGGAGGTGCTGCGCGGCTGCGCGCGCGGGTGCCGCTTCTGCCAGGCGGGCATGATGTACCGCCCCGTGCGCGAGCGGCCGGCTGACGACATCGTTGACGCGGTGGTGCGCGGGCTTGACGAGACGGGGTACGACGAGGTGAGCCTGACCTCGCTCTCCTCGACCGACCACTCGCAGATCGCCGACATCCTCACGCGCGTGAACGCGGCGTGCGCGGGCCGCGGCATCCGCGTGTCGGTGCCCTCGCAGCGCCTCGACTCGTTCGGCGTGGAGATGGCGGGGCTCGTGGCCGGGCAGAAGAAGGGCGGCCTCACGTTCGCGCCCGAGGCGGGCACGCAGCGCTTGCGCGACGTGATCAACAAGAACGTCACCGAGGAGGACCTCTTCGGCGCCATCGACGCCGCCTTCGCGGCGGGCTGGCGGCGCTGCAAGCTCTACTTCATGATCGGGCTGCCCACCGAGACCGACGACGACATCAAGGGGATCGCGAGCCTAGCCAGCCGCGCGTACGACCGCGCGAAGGCCGCCGTGCTGCCCGAGCAGCGCGGCAGCGTGCGCGTGAGCGTGTCGTGCGCGGTGTTCGTGCCGAAGGCGCAGACGCCGTTCCAGTGGGACGGGCAGATCTCGCCCGAGGAGACGCTGCGGCGCGTGGGCATCCTCAAGCGCTCGGTGAAGTACAAGGCCGTCGACGTGCGCTACCACGACCCCGAGACGAGCTTCGTGGAGGCGGTCATGAGCCGCGGCGGGCGCGAGGTGGCCGACCTGGTGGAGGGTGCGTGGCGGCGCGGCGCGCGCTTCGACGCGTGGACGGAGCTCTTCTGCGAGCAGGCGTGGCGCGATGCGGCCGCTGAGCTGGGGCTCGACCCCGAGCACGTCGCGCAGGCCGCCTTTGACCCGAGCTACGTGATGCCCTGGGCTCACATCTCGTGCGGCGTGTCGACGCGCTTCCTGGCGCTCGAGCGCAAGCGCGCCGAGCGCGGCCAGACCACGCCCGACTGCACCTTCGAGAAGTGCACCGGCTGCGGCGCCTGCCAGGCAGTGGGCGTCGAAAACGAGCTCGCCGCCCCCCGCGTAGCCCTCGGCGTCGGGGAGCGGTAGGGCTTTCGCAGCGACATATGCCGAGCTGACGACAGGCGGCCTGCGATGAAACGTCGCAGGCCGCCTGCCTTTTCCCCTCATGTCATCTTGGGTGAACCGGAGCGAGCCGAAGGATCTAGCCGCGCCAGCAGGCCGCCTGCCACCCCTGTCATCCTGAGCGGAGCGCCCGCAGGGCGCGGAGTCGAAGGATCTAGCCGCAAGTAGAATGCGCATGCGGCCGTGCGCGAAGCGCAACAACCGCCAAATACGCGAAGAGGCTCACAAAACGTACACGTTTTGACGAAGGCCCCCTAAAGGGCGTTACTTCGACGCAAAAAAGCGTGCGTTCGTTGAAACGGCAGGTAATTTGTCATGTGCCACCCAATGAAATGGGTATAATAGGCGAGCGTTAAGCGTTATGAGAACGTGTACGTTTTGTCGACGTCGGCTTGAAGGGGCCTTTCCCTCGCGTTGGCGTCCTCGCTACGAGACGGAGGTAGAACAGGTTGAGAACGAGTGAAGCCGTTGCCGCCAAGAGGCTTGCATGCGAGGGTGCGTCCTTTCGCTGCGTCGCTTGGCGTTTCCTCTAAGAGCTAGAGGGCAGCTGGCATGTGGTTCATGATCAACGTGAAGCCAGGGCGTGAGGAGGAGGCGCTGTCCCTTCTGCGTGGCACTGCCTCAGCCGACGGCCTCGAGGAGCTTTTCGTGCCAAGCGCGGTGATGCGCGCCGTGTGTGACGGCGAAGTGGTCGAGGGCGCGGAGCCCTTGATACCGGGCGTCGTCGTGGCCGTGGCGCCCGGCAGGCGCGAAGTGCGAGCTGCTTTGCGGCATGCCCGCGGCGTTGACGAGGTGCTGGCGCGCGGGGCAAGCGCCGTCGAAATGAACGAGGCCGAGGTCGCGTTCATGAACGCGCTCACGCGTCCGGGACGTCGTGTTGTCGGCTTCTCCGAGGGGCTTGTCGGTGCGGGCGGCGAAGTCACGGTGACAAGCGGGCCGCTTCAGGGTCGCGAGGGCCTGATACGCTGCGTGAGCCGTCACAACAAGCGTGCCTACGTGCGCATGAGCATGGCCGGACATGAGGTAGAGGCTTGCATGGGCTTGCGCGTCACTCGTCAGCGCGACGCCGCGCGGGCGGCGAAGGCCGTGTCACAGGTTGTGGTGCAGCCGAGGGCTGATATGCGAGCTCTGGCGGGGAAGGCTGGCTGAGACGGGACTGGCTCATGTCAGCTTCCTGCGGTGGGTGCGCAAGCGCGCCTCCGTCGCAGGAAGCTGCCTTTCTGGCAGCGACCTGCGACCCACATACTCCCGAGAAGCTTTGCGGGCAGCTCCTTCCATAGAGGGCTCGCGAGCGCGGGATCGATACGTCTGACCAGGCCAAGGCGGCATTGGCGAAGCCGTGCCCGCGAGCGGCCCGACTCCCGGCGAAGGGAACGGCGAAGCCGTGCTCTGTCAGGAGGCCCTGAGATCTCCGAAGGAAGGAGCGGCGAAGCCATGTCCCGACTCGACTGGTATCCCGTGCAGGTCATGTCCGGCCAGGAGCGCAAGATGGTGCGGCTGATAGCAGCCGCGTGCGCTGAGGCGGACGAGCTGGCTGAAGACGGCAGGGCGAGCAGATCGGATGACGTGGATGGCTGCGGCGAAACTGCCGGCTCCGATGAAGATGGCGGTGCCGATGGCGCTCTGCTAGCAGATAGCTTTGGCGAAGCCAGCGAGCCTGATGGTGGCAACAGCACGAATGAGCCTCTGAAATTGGACGAGTGCTTCGCGCCTCGTTTCCGCACGCAGAAGAAGCTGCGCGGCGAGTGGCGCGACGTCGAGCGCGCGCTCATGCCCGGCTACCTCATAGCCGTCGTCAACAACCCCGCTAAGCTGGCGCAGTGCCTGCGGCGCGTGAGCGGCTTCTGCCGCGTGGTCAAGGCAGGTCAGACGTACGTTCCCCTCAACGCCTACGAGCGCACGTGGCTGGAGGCCAACACGAGCCGTGGTGACCGCGTGGTTCCCATGAGCTTCGGCCGCAAGGTCGGCGATGCGCTCGAGGTGACGCAGGGCCCGCTCAAGGGCTACGAGGGCCGCATCACGAAGGTGAGGCGCTCCGACAGCCTGGCGTTTCTGGAGTTCCACGTGGGCAACATGAAGATAAAGACTACCGTCGGCCTGGGCGTCCTCCCAGAATGACGGTGGTATGAGAGAAAGAAGAGTTTGCAGGAAGCGATCGACAACGAGACGAGCATATCGCAGAAGCTAGGTCAATTGACCCAGCGGATTGCGGGAGCTTGCGCATGAGCATGGCTCTGGAAGCCGAAGAGCGCGAAGTGGCGCTCGGCGAGGAGGCCCTGGCCGGCATCGAGGGCCGCGTCGCCTACCGCGCAATAAAGCGCGCCTTCGACGTGGCCTTCAGCCTCCTCATGCTGGTCTGCTTCTGCTGGCTGTTCGCGATCATCGCGATCGCGGTCAAGCTCGACGACCCGTCGGGCCCCGTCATCTTCAGGCAGACCCGCGTGACCAGGGGCGGCCGCGAGTTCACCATGTACAAGTTCCGGTCCATGTGCGTCGACGCCGAGGAGAGGCTCGAGGAGCTGCGCGCGTCCAACGAGAAGACGGGCCCGGTGTTCAAGATGGCCGACGACCCGCGCGTGACGCGGGTTGGGAGGTGGCTCAGGAAGCTCTCGCTCGACGAGCTCCCCCAGTTCGTCAACGTCCTCAAGGGAGACCTCTCCGTGGTCGGTCCCCGGCCCGCGCTGCCCTCCGAGGTGGCCGCCTACGACGAGCGCCAGCGGAAGCGCCTGCTCGTGAAGGCGGGGATAACCTGCTACTGGCAGACGCGCAGAAACCGCGACGCCATCGACTTCGACGAGTGGGTCGACCTCGACCTGCTCTACATAGAGAAGCACTCGGTCCTCACGGACCTCAAGCTGATAGCCCGGACAATAGGCGTGGTCCTCACCGCGCAGGGGAGCTAGGGATGGACGCCTTTCCCAACAGGTATTCCCTGCTGAACACCTACGTCAACGCCCTGACCATGGAGGAGACGGTCGCGTGCGTCGAGGAGATCATCGCGTCGCGCACGCCGACCCAGCACGTGGTCATCAACGCCTCGAAGGTCAACCTCATGCGAGACGACCCGAAGCTCGCCGAGATAGTGAACGCGTGCCCCCTCATCAACGCCGACGGCTCATCCATCGTCTGGGCGGCAAAGAAGCTCGGGGTGCCGCTTGCCGAGCGCGTCACGGGCTGCGACCTCTTCCAGGAGCTCGTCGCGGTCGCGGCCGACAGGGGCTACGGGGTCTACCTCTTCGGGGCCAGGGAGGAGGTCGTCACGGAGGTGAGGTCGGTCCTCGAGCGGCGCCACCCCGGCATTCGCATCGTCGGCTGCAGGAACGGGTACTTCTCCGAGGAGGACGAGCCCGGCATCGTCGCCGACATGGCGGCATCCGGCGCCGACATGATGTTCGTCGCGTTCTCGTCCCCGAAGAAGGAGTACTGGATTCACAAGTATCTCGACCAGCTGGGCATCCCCTTCGTCATGGGCGTCGGGGGCAGCTTCGACATCGTGGCGGGGAGGACCGCTCGCGCGCCCGGGTGGATGCAGCGCGCCGGGCTGGAGTGGCTCTACCGCTTCGCTCAGGAGCCGCGGCGCATGTGGCGCCGCTACGTCATAGGGAACGCGAGGTTCGTCAGGTACGCGTACTCGCTCAAACGGGAGAAGAAAGGTTCTTTGCAAAATGGTTAACGTAATCGGCCTCGGCTACATCGGCCTGCCCACCGCCCTCATGATGGCCTCGCACGGAGTCGAGGTCGTCGGCACGGACTACAACGCGGAGCTCGTGGCGACCCTCAACGCCGGGCATACCACCTTCAAGGAGGAGGGGCTCGACGAGCTGTTCGCCAAGGCCGTCGAGGCTGGCGTGAAGTTCACCACCGAGTACCAGGTGTGCGGCACCTACATCGTGAGCGTTCCCACTCCCTACGACAAGGTCGACAAGAAGATCGACCCCGCCTACGTGGTCGCCGCCTGCGAGACGGTGCTGGAGGTTGCGCCGCAGGGCGCCGTGCTCGTCGTGGAGTCCACCGTCTCCCCGGGCACGGTCGACCGCTTCGTGCGCCCGCTTCTGGTCGAGGCGGGCCGCGGGGACGTCGCCCTCGTGCACGCGCCCGAGCGCATCATCCCCGGCAACATGGTGGGCGAGCTCCTGCGCAACAACCGCACGATCGGCGCGGACGACCCCGAGGTCGGGAGGAGGGTGGCGGAGCTCTACGCCAGCTTCTGCCAGGGCGAGATCGCCGTCACCGACGTCCGCACTGCCGAGATGACCAAGGTCGTGGAGAACACCTTCCGCGCCGTCAACATAGCCTTCGCCAACGAGCTCGCGAAGGTCTGCCGCGTCGGCGGCATGGACGTGCGCGAGGTGATACGGATCGCCAACAAGCACCCGCGCGTCAACATATTGCAGCCGGGCCCGGGCGTGGGCGGCCACTGCATCCCGGTGGACCCCTGGTTCCTCGTGGGCGACTACCCCGAGACCGCGAACTTCATCAGATTGGCCCTGCAGACCAACGCCTCCATGCCCGAGTATGTTTTGCGCCGGGCCCATGAGGCGATGGCGGAGCACGGGATCGCCGATCCCTCAAAGGTCGGCGTCTACGGACTCACCTACAAGGAGGACGTGGACGACGTGCGCGAGAGCCCGACGCTGCAGATGCTGGAGTCCATGGAGGAACACCTCTGCGGGCGCGCCGTCAGGGTTTACGACCCCTGGGTCGAGCGTGACGTGGTGCCCGGCCAGGTGCACTCCATGGAGGAGTTCCTGGACGGCCTGGAGGTGGTCGTCGTCATGGTCGGGCACTCCCAGGTGAAGGGCAGGCCCGAGGTGTTCGGCGACCGCGTCCTCGTCGACCCGCGCGACGTCATGGGCGACGGCGAGAACGTCTACAAGCTCTAGGGTGGTTAGATTGCGCAAGAAGGTCATGCTCGTCTTCGGGACGCGCCCGGAGGCCATCAAGATGTGCCCGCTCGCGAGGGAGCTCAAGTCCCGCCCCGGCGAGTTCGACGTGGTCGTCTGCGTGACGGGCCAGCACCGCGAGATGCTCGACCAGGTGCTGGACGCGTTCGACGTCAAGCCCGACCATGACCTCCACGTCATGAGGCCCGGCCAGACGCTCTTCGACGTTACCTCCGACGTGCTGCTCAAGATCAGGAAGGTCATCGAGTACGAGGAGCCCGACTGCGTCCTCGTCCACGGCGACACCACGACGTCGTTCGCGGCGGCGCTCGCGGCGTTCTACCTCCAGATCCCCGTGGGCCACGTCGAGGCGGGCCTGCGCACGCACGACCTCTACAGCCCGTGGCCCGAGGAGTTCAACCGCCAGGCCGTCGACGTCATCTCGCGCTGGTACTTCGCGCCCACGGAGGCGAGCCGCCAGAACCTGCTCGACGAGGGCAAGCCCGCCGAGCGGATACGCGTCACCGGCAACACCGGCATCGACGCGCTGAGGACGACGGTGAGGGAGGGCTACTCCCACCCCGAGCTGGAGTGGGCGGCGGGGAGCCGCCTCGTCCTGATTACGGCGCACAGGCGCGAGAACCTCGGCGAGCCCATGCGCCGCATGTTCCGCGCCGTCCGCCGCGTCATGGAGGAGAGACCCGACACGAAGGCGATCTACCCCGTCCACATGAACCCGAGGGTCCGCGAGGCGGCCCACGCCGAGCTCGACGGCTTCGAGCGCCTGCATATCATAGAGCCGCTCGACGTGCTCGACTTCCACAACTTCATGGCGAGGAGCCACCTCATCCTCACCGACTCCGGCGGCATCCAGGAGGAGGCGCCCTCCCTCGGCAAGCCCGTGCTCGTCATGCGCGACACCACCGAGCGCCCCGAGGGCGTGGCGGCGGGCACGCTCAAGCTCGTGGGTACCGACGAGGACGTGATATACCGCGAGTTCTCCCGCCTGCTCGACAACCCGATCGCCTACGCCGAGATGTCGCATGCGTCCAACCCCTACGGCGACGGCCACGCGAGCGAGCGCATCGCCGACGCGCTCGAACAATAATGCGCGTGGCTATATTTCAGACCGACTTCAGAGTCGGGGGCATACAGCGGTCCCTCCTGACCCTTCTTCGTAGCGATGTCTTCAGACATGACGAGGTTGACTTGTACCTTTTCTCGAAAGACTACGAGCAGGCGTCTGAACTTCCGGTCGAGGTAAACCGCATCTTTCTCGAGCCTCTGCCCTATCTGTGTCGGCTGGCCCCGTTCGACTTCTTCGGCGTGATGGTTGATCGCTACAGGAGAGTTCTCCCCCGATTGGACTACGACCTCTCGATCGACTTCAACGGATACAGCCCCGATTGCGCTGCTGCTGCTATGGCGACGGACGCCGGTAGCAGAATAATATGGGTTCATAACGATTACGGGGAGAGGATGAGGTACGACAAGCGGTTCAAGGTCTCCTTCTCTTTGGGGAAGCGAAAGTTCAAGAGGTTCGACTCCCTTGTTGCGGTTTCAGAGGGATCGCTTGACTCGATACAGGTGCTTCTAGGCAAAGAGATACCTTCGACCCAATACGTGATTCCAAACCTGATTGACGCGGAAGAACTCTTCTGCAAGGCGGCTGAGGAAGAGGTCAGCTTCTCGAGCGACCTGATCAAGATATGCGGAATGGGCAGGCTTGACAAAATAAAGGGGTTCGACCTCCTGATAAAGGACTTCGCACTCGCGCGAGAGAAGAACGAAGACATTTCCCTCTTCATAATTGGGGACGGTCCGGAACGAAGGCACCTTGAGCGCTTGGCATACGAGCTGGGGGTTTCGGACTCAGTTATCTTTTTGGGGAAGCTCGAGAACCCATACCCGGCTCTAGCTGCAATGGACGCTTTTTGCCATGAGGCTTTGTACGAGGGACAGGGGCTGGTTATCAGGGAAGCCCAGGCTTTTGGGCTGGATGTCGTCGTTCCGAAGAGGCTGGAGAAGTACAACAAAGGAATAAGTGGATGCGAGTGCGTATCTGATGTCCTCGCGGGCCTAAAGAAAACCGCGCCTGAAAAGCGGCGAGATAGCTTGGATTCCTACAACAGATCGATCAAAGCCGAGTTCGGCAAGATAAGAGGCGGGATCTGATGGCTCCTCGCCTCCTATGTGGCAGGTCGCAGTCGGCGGACTACGCCAGCGATCTTCTCATCGGCCAAATAGACCGTTGCGACTGCCTGTACTACGCGGCTTTTGCAGTCTATCTCATCCAGTATACCCTGGAGACATCGAACTTCATGTTGTTGACAAGCGTTCAGGTACCAGCGTTTTGCAATACGGCAAAAGTGGCTTGCGCCTTCCTGCTGCTCCTGAAGCTGCTTACCCAGCGTTACGGGCGAAGGGAGATCGCGCGAATAGGGCTGATTGGCGCTCTCACCGTCTGCTGCCTCTGCTTCTCCCAGTCTCAACACCTTGGCTTCATCTCGCTTTTCATTGTCGCTGCGCAAGGCGTGTCGATGAGGAAAATGGTGAGAATCGCTCTCGTCGTCCAGTCGTCCATGTTCGTGCTCGTCGTTGCGTCATCGCTTGACGGACTCATCCCGATGACCGTAGTCGAGCGAGGTGATGGCGGAGCTCGTTATTCGATGGGCTACAAACACCCAAATAACATGAGCTTGGCCCTTGTCTCGATTTGCTGCAACTACATGGTTTTGCATTACGCCGGAATGAGGCGGATGGGGTGGGGAATCTACGGAATTGCCTTGACGCTGTGCGCGACGGTCTCGGATTCAAGAACCTCGATGATGCTGATCCTTCTGATCGTCACGATCTCCGCATATGGGGAGAAGGCTGGAAAGGCGAAGAATCAGGGGAATGTTTCGCGCCTGTTCTTCTCAATATATGTGCTCATAGCGCTGCTCAGCCTGTTCTTCATGTTCTTCTATAACGAGCACAACTCTCTTGAGAAGGCGGTGAACGGCCTCGTCTCCTCAAGATTCGAGCTTGCCCATAAGTACTACGAGTACTACGGTATATCCCCTTTCGGCGTGGACTGTGATGCTGATCCGGTGGTTGTGGGGAGGTATGCTCTGCCCGTCATCGATAATGCCTTCGCGAACGCCTTCATCAGATACGGCTTGCTTCCGACCGCCCTGTTCCTGACCGCATACGGGCTTCGACTTAAAAGGGCATGTGACTCGGGGCGGGTTGACATATGCACGCTAGGCCTGTTTGTGTGCGCTGTCATGGCCGTGACGGAAACGCAGGCGTTTCACCTCGGAATCAACGTGTATCTGATAGGGTTGGCACAGTTCGTGTTCTGCGATGCCGATGTCCCGTCTCTCTGGAGGGTGCCTGCAGGGAGAATCAAGCGGCTGTACTACCCCGACGAGGGGTTGGGTGGGGCTATGAGCGCAATTGCGAGACGCATCCTTTCGATTGCGAGACCGTGATAGTGAGCAATGCGAAAAGGCTGATGGCTTATTCAGCGATCAGCTGGACGAATGCCCTCATCGGCTTCATTCTAATTCCCGTTGCAACGCGTTTGTTTCCGCCGGCTGAGCTCGGGAAGATCAACCTGCTGATATCATGCGCTTCGATCGCGTACGTGATATGCCTTCTCGGATTCGACCAAGGTTTCTTGAGATTTTACTATGATTTTCCAGACGACAGAAAGAGACGTTCACTGTTCTCTTATTGTCTAAAGATCAGCCTGTCTGCGTTTGCGGTGCTGGGCGTTGCCCTCTGCCTTGCCTCAAATTGGCTGTCTATCGCAATATGCGGGAATCCGGACGTCTTCACGACGATCGCACTGCTGCTCGTCGTCTTGGCTCAAATCGCCCTGCGCTTCTCCCAGTCTCTGTGGCGCGCAAGGGAGAACATACTTCTGTTTGCGGTTTCGTCATTGCTCATGGCGGGTATAACGAAGTTCTGCTATATGTTTGCAGGGTTTGTATCCTATACGTACGACGCAGCGCTCTTTTCCTTGTCAGCTTGCTCTGTGCTGTCCTTCGTCGTCGTCCTTTGCCTGGTTTCAAGAACACTCTCTTTGCGAAAGACACTGCTGGACGGGGTAAGCGTAAAAGAGCTGTGGGCTTACGCCATCCCCTTGGCTCCTTCCGCAGTCTTGTCCCTCGCAAACAGCTACATACCCATGTATGCGGTGCGGGCGGGCTTCTCGTTTGGCGATGTGGGCGTTTTCTCGATGGCTGTGACGCTCTCCGCAGTTGTCTCCGTGTTTGCGACGGGGGTCAACTCGTTTTGGCCGTCGTACGTCTTTAAAAACTACAGAACGAGGCAGAAGACCATCCAGCGGTTCCATCAGCTTTTCGTGTTGGCTCTCTCTTCAGTCGTTTTGGCCGTCATAGCGATCGAGGATGTAGTGCTGCAGCTGTTGGGGCCTGAGTACCTCGCTGCGTCCTGCTACTTTCCGTTCATGCTGATGGGCCCTTACGCTTATGCCGTAGGCGAGACGGCCGGAATGGGACTGCACATATCGAAGAGGAGCAGGTACTTCGCCCTGATTTACCTCGCCGCGCTTGCTTCGAACGTCGCGCTGTGTATCGCGCTGCCCCCTTTGCTTGGGATGCGGGGCGCGGCCCTTGCCTCGTCCCTGAGCGCTGTAGTGGCCTTGTCCTTGAAGGCGTATCTGGGGGAGAGGGAATACAGGAGCGTTTCCTCCATGCGCTATATGGTCGTCTCACTGCTTGTGATTTTTTCCGTATCTGTTGCAAACGCATCATTGGACCTCGGCTCGCTCCAGCGCTTTTTCGTGGCGGCGGCGGGCTTTGTCGCCATTCTCGTCTTGTACGGACCTGAAGGGCTTCGGGACTCTGTGGCCCTGTTGGGCCAAGGGTGCAGGTCCATGGTGCGAAAAGGCTGAAAAGAGGGTCGATGAGCAAAATGAAACTACTTGGGCGCGTGCTACTTACTTTTCGGGGAGCGTGCAACAAGTGTATCTCCGAATACCTCTATTCCCAGGTCCACAACAAGGGGGGAGGGTCTATCGGTGCCGGCACCAAGCTCAGGTACCCTGACAACATCTTTCTGGGGAAAAACACCTACATTAACGGGGGGATGATATGCGCGTCTGATCGGGCGCGCATATCGATAGGGGACAACTGTCTGATTTCCTACAATGTGCATATGCGCGTCGATGAGCATGTCTTCTTGGAGACGAACAAGCCGATTAACGCGCAGGGGCACAGCCACCACGACATAGTCTTGGGCGATGACGTCTGGGTTGGGTTCGCTGCTCAGATCATGCCAGGGGTTACCGTAGGGTCAGGTGCGATTATTGGCGCTGGGGCGGTGGTGACGAAAGACGTCCCTGAATTAGCCATCGTTGGTGGTGTTCCTGCAAGAATAATAAGGATGAGGGATCGAAGGTCCAATCCCTCCGAGAATCGTCTTTTGGAAGATGAAGGTTGATTGCCTAAGGACTGAATGTGCTGTCATTGGCAGGGAGGTCTGCGTATGAGTATCGCGTTTCAAGTTGAAGGGTGAGATGCGGAACGTTCTCGCGAAGCTTGAGGTTGCCCTTAAAACGTGTGGGCCAAATCGTTAATTCTTATATCTAATCAGATAAAACAAAGAAAACTAAGCCATCTATAGAGCAGAGGTCTTGTCATATGGGATCCAAGCGTAATAGGGCATATTACTTGGACGCGTTGCGCGTAGTTGCGATTTTCTTGGTGTTGTTTAACCACACGGGCAGGTACGGCTTTCAGCTGTACGTCACGGCCACGCCCCTTCCCGTCCAGACCGCGTACCTCGTCATCTCGTCTCTCTGCAAGGTCGCCGTCCCCCTCTTCCTCATGGTCTCTGGCGCCCTGCTGCTCGGCAAGGACGAGCCTGTCTCGGTGGTGTGGAGGAAGAGGGTGCTGAGGATGGTGGCCGTCCTCCTGATCTTCTCGACGTTCAGGTACGTGTTTCGTTACTTTACGCTGGGGACCTCCCTTGTCCCCGGGGAGTTCGCCCGCCTCCTCGCGTAGGGCAAGGTCTCTGCGCCCTACTGGTACCTCTACATGTACATATGCTACCTCGCGATGCTGCCGCTCCTCAGGGCCCTGGTCAGGGGGATAGGTAGGGAGCGGATGCGGGCTGCGGCGCTGTACGTGTGTGGGCTCTGCGCCGTCTTCGGCCTCGCGTTGGGCTTTGTCCTTCCCAAGGTGCTGGGGGTCGGGGTCTCCGGCCATCTGTCGCTGCCCCTCCTCTCGAGCGCTGTTGTCTATCCTCTCATGGGATACCTTCTCGCCAATATCTCGCTCGGCAGGAAGGGCGCTGCCGTCCTGCTGGCGCTCGCCCTCGCGAGCGTCTGCGCGTCTTGCGCGGCTACGCTCCAGGCCATGGGGCAGGATCCCGCGAGTGAACAAGGATTGGGAGGGTACGCTGCTTTCTTCCCGGCGCTCGCCGTCTTCTGCGGCATGCGGTCCCTGTTCGCCCGCGTGCGCATGCCCGAGCGCGCCCTCGACGCCCTCGTCGTCGTCAGCTCCTGCACGTTCGGGGTGTACCTGCTCGAGGAGACCATGAGGCAGCTGATGCTGTCCAGGCTCGTGGGCGCGATGTGCTCCGTCGGCCTTCCCATGATGCTCGCTGCGTTTCTGGGCTGCCTCGTGATACTCTTCGTCGGCGTGCTGGCTACCCTCGTGCTGAAGAGGGTCCCTCTCTTGAGGCGGCTTTTATAAGTGCGGCCACAGCTGGCATCTTGGACGAGGGCTATGGAGGGCATGGCTTTGATCAAATTGATATTAGGCGCTAGATCATGATAATCAATTCGCCATCAAGCGAAGCACTCAGGATTGGGCGTTTCGCTGACAACTAAAACCCCTGTTCGAACCGATCTGAGGGGATGGGTGACGAGCCAATTCTCAATGCCAAACAAGTACGAGATCAAGCAAATCACCGAAAGGGCGACTCCGATTGCAGCAGATCGCAAGGCGGCGGTTTTCCATCCAATGTCCTCGTATCTTCTGAGGCCTGTCTTCTTGACCTTCTTGGGGTCAATCTTCTGGACAAGCTGGTTTACCAACCTCGCTTCAATTTCGCGTTCGTCATTTCCCGACCTCTTAGCATCCTCTGCCAGGGATACGTGAAGGTAAGAGGAACCGTTCCCCTTTCTTTTCTCCTTCTCGAATTGCTCCCATCCGAGCATGACGCTGCTCTTTCCGGCGGCGAAGGGACCGGATAGAGCAATGTTCCTTGCATCTTTCTCGTTGAAGACGTAGTCGAAATCATCAATATAGGGAGCAAGTTGTTGCTCTTGAATAGGAATCGCCGCCAAATGGCTACGTCCCTTCCTGTAATCCCCATTCTCAGGTTCAGGCATCAGCAACCCTTCTCAAAGCCTGTTAACGATTAGATGCAAAACGCCATGTAGAGCGGAAAGTAGGCGCGATGCCCTTCGACCTTCAACTGCTTGGGATGCAAAACAATCTCGTCGCCCACGCGGGAGGACCACCTCTTCGCGAAGTCGTCCAGCGACACGGTCGAGTAGGTCTTGGTGGACTTGGCCTCGATCGGGCAGACGCGCGGCTTGCCGGCGGCATCACCGAAGCCTCTCGTCACGAGAAAGTCGATCTCCCTGGGGCGGGGCTTGGAAGCGCCGCTGTCTCTGGCCGGCTCCTCCCAGGTATGGTAGAAGAGGTTTCTGCCCGCAGCCCTCAGCTGCTGGGCAACGTAGTTCTCCACGATCATGCCCTTGTTGACGGAGATCTTTCCGAACTGGAGCGCCTTCTGGATCTCCAGCGACTCGTCGTTGTCGGAGAACGCATGGCTGACGAGAAGGCCCGTATCGCCCATGTAGAGCTTCATGGCGCTGTCGCTTGAGCTGAGGCGGTAGCCTACGTTCGGGTCGTTGCACTTACGGCAGATGTTGACGATATGCGACTCCTCCAACCATGACAGGGCGCCTTCATAAGCTTCCTTCCTGCCGTTTCGCTCGAGGGAGGAGAACTTGAACTTCTTGCTGCTCTCGGAGAGCTGGCCGGGAATCTCGTCGAACACGGCAAGGGCCTTTCGTGCGTCCACGCCGCCGAACTTCTGGATGTCGTCCCTGTACAGGGCAAGGATCCTGCGCTTAGCCTTCTCGCATTCGGTGAAGGTGCCGTCTTGGATGAACGCGACGACGGCCTGAGGCATGCCGCCGACGACCAGATACTCGTCGAAGAGCCTCTCTGCTTGCCTGTGAATGGAGTCAGGAAGCGGAATCAGCTTCTCACGGGACCGGCGAATCTCCTCAGCCAGCATCTTCCGGCCGAGCGCCCAGAGGTACTCTTCGAAGTCCATGGGGCGCAGGTGCACCCGATCCTCCTCGGACGGAATGACGATGTCGGCCACGTTCTTCTTAATGGAGATCAGAGATCCAGTCTCCATGTAGTCGAAGCGCCTGTCGGCAACCAGATGCTTCACCATCTCCCTTGCCTTCGGGAATCGCTGAACCTCGTCGAAGATAACCAGCGACTTTCTTCTTGGAAGCTCCACGCCGTATTGCAATTGCAGCATTCTCAGCAAGGTGTCGATGTCATCCGAGTAGGACTCGAAGACCCGCTTCACCTCCGCGCTGGCGATGGAGAAGTCGATGACCATGTGCGCATCGTATTCCGCCTCCGCGAACTTCTCGGCCAGGGTGGTCTTGCCAACACGCCGGGCACCCTCGATCATCAGGGCGGTCCGTCCCTGGGATGACGTCTTCCATTCCAAGAGCTTCTGATAGCACTTACGTTCGAACATCCATGCTCCTACCTATGCAAATGCAAAAATCTGGATGCTTGTATTATAGTAAAACTACAAAAATCTGGCACCTTTGCATCGCTGATTGCTTCAATTTTCTGGACTGATCTCTGAAGAGGCGCATGTCCGCCGTGCGCAACCGCGACGGCCGTCGGCTCGACGATTTCGCGGATATCCCAGACGAGAAGTACGGAGTTGGCTGCGTGCTGAGCAACGGGAAGATCTACTGCAAGTACCCGGACGGCGCACGTGAGATCAAAGGACGCCAGCTCGGGCTGGATTACGAGCGGCCCGTGATTGCCGAGGCAATCTGTTTAGCATTGGAGACGGCAAGACGACGCGCTCCCTCGCCATTGCAAGGGAGCGCGTCTCGCGTCGAGGTCGAGCGCGGCATTCAAGTCGAAGGCACCGTCGTGAAGGCCGACAACGACCTCGCGGACCTCTGACAACGTGACGTCGGCTTCGAGGTCGGTGTTAGCTCTGATGCCGGCCGTGCTTTCCTTCGGCTCTGGGCCTGCCTGCCAGAGGACCAGCCGGCGATGTAGCCGAAGGAGTAGTCGGACGTGCCGATGCCGTAGTGGTCGGCGACGGCGAAGGCCATGCTCTCGGCTTGGACTTCGCGGGTGAGGCGATAGGACCCCTTTCCCCCGTGCTTCTCGGGTCGTCGAGCTGCGCGATCTCGCGCAGCTTCGACACGATGCGCCTGGCAGTTCGCTTGTCGAGTTTCGCGAGCGTGCGCCCAACGCCCTTGTCGAGCTCAATCCGCCAAGCTAAGGTGCTCCTCCAGCTCGTCGAGCGTCACGGTCTCAAGGCGGCCAGCGCGGAAGTCCTCGACTTTTTTGAGGATGCCGTACTCGTACTCAAGCCTGTCTATCGAGCTTGAGAGCGCCTCTGTCATGTAGAACGTCTTCGTTCGGCCCGTCGCCTTCGCTAGCCGGTCGTACCGGGCTGACAGATCCTCCGGTATTCTCAATGTCTCCGTCGCAGTTGCCATTCCGCTCCTTCTCGCGACATCTGTGCTGTAAGCACGTTATACACTTTAACGCAGAATTATGATTGCGATTGTTCCGACCTTTGTTCCTTGTGCCCCATCGAGGCTATAGCTTAGGTATGGACCTCGGCGCTCCGTCTATCGTTCGGGAGAGCTTTCGAGTTCTGACTTGGTTTTGAGGTGCGTTAACGAAGATTGCGCGGATGGTCGAACTGGGGGACATGATGACGATTCCAACGCAGCTTAACCGCATGGGATATAATCGGGTGACAAGGAGCCGATCCAGGCAGAACCGTAGGAGGGCCGGGCTGTGGCGAAGGACAGCGAGAAGATGGTCGACTACATGGTCATGATTGTGAACGAGTACGCCGACTTTTCGGGCATTTCCCAGAAGGAGGCGTTCTCGCGGCTGCTTTCCTGCGGCGGCATCGACGCACTCGAAGAGAGCTACGAGGTAGAGCACACCCTCCCTGTCTCATCGACGCTCGACGCGCTGAACGCGCTCTATGCTAGAAGCCGGGTGGGGCTGGCATGATTCTGTATCATGGCTCCAACGTCGAAATTGATGAGGTGGATCTCTCGCGTTCTAACCCTTACAAGGACTTCGGCAGGGGCTTCTACCTCACGAGCCTTCGCGTCCAGGCGGAGAAGATGGCCATGCGCACGTCGAGGTTCTATGGCGGCACGCCTGTTGTGACTGCTTTCGAGGCGCCAGATGACATCCTTGAGAATAGCTCGCTGAGGGTTCGCGTGTTTGAAGGCGTTTCCGAGGAGTGGGCGGTGTTCGTCATCAACAACCGGGATCGTCGTTTCGCAGACATCGCTTCCGAGGAGTGCAATGCCGACTGCAAATACGACGTCGTCTACGGTCCGGTGGGCAATGATGACGTCACGCTTCTCCTACGCCAGTTCGCCAGGGGCTATATTGACGAGAGAAGGCTGAAGGAGGGTTTGGCGTACAAGAGGGCGTCGGATCAGTTCTCCTTCCACACGCCTCGCGCGGTGGCTCTTCTGTCGAAAGTCGGTGCTTGGCATGTCCTCTGATGTTGCGCAGCTGATTGAATACAACACCCAAGATGTCGTGAAGATAATCATGCACGAGCGTGGCTGCTCGGCGGCTGATGCCATGCGGGAGTTCTATGCTTCGAAGACGTTCGAGGGTCTTGTCGACCCCGAGACTGGCCTGTACCTGCAGAGCCCCTCGTATCTCTACGCCGTGCACATGAAGCTGACTGATCTTAGGGAACGCGCCCCAAGGAAGTGAAGATGAGGCGCTGGAGAGATTCAGCTCAGACGCTCAGTTCACCACACGCATCTCGAAAAACCACTTCCGAACATAGCCGCCCGAGTTGCCTGCGCGTATGCTTCATGGCGTATCTTGTTCGAAACGAAAATCTCGAAAGGTCGCTCGCGGAAATAGGTAGCTTTTCAAAGCAACCGCAACACTTGGGGGTGCCGGAAAGCCAGAGCCTCTTCGGGATGATCTCCAGGAGGCAGGGGCGCAAGGCCTTTCCGAGAATCGTGTTGGCAAATAGGTCCAGAACAGGCCCAGCTGCTCTCATGCTCCTCCTTGCTAGGCGATTGACAACTCGTTCCTATTTCGAGTTCATCTGTCGAAACTGCTTCGGGCTGCGTCTACCCTTTCGAGGAAGTCGGCTTCAACGCTTCCTATGCACTCGCCTCCGAGGATGTCTTTGTCGGGCACTTGGAAAACCTGATCGATGTGCACGTGCGAAGGAGCCCTGAGTGGAGAAATGAAGGTAGGCAAGCCAGATATCTCCAGGTTGGATGCGTCTAGACGAGGTCATCGTAGAGCCCCTCGTCTTCCGGGCTATCCCACTCGGCAGGAAGCACGGCGTAGCCGAGGTCGGGATCGATTCTCGCCATATCCACCTTGGACCAGTCGACGCTTGTCACAGGCGAGTCTTCGACAATGGGGGAGATGGTGACCCAGGGCTTGGAATTGCGCATAACGGTAACAGGCTTGCCGCTTTCGCATACGTGAGTGGCAATGCGGGCGAAATGGGCTCGTGCTTCTGCCGCCGTTGCTGTCGTCGCCGTCATCATGTGCACCTCCTTTAGATTTCAGTTAGCCTATATTATAGCTTAAATACGAGCTATATGAGGTAACGGTATCTCGGCGGCATCGTTTGGCAATTGAGCTTGACGTTATGGGTTTTGCCCTTCGGTTTCTTTTTGGGAGCGAACGAGGGCGGCGTAATCCTGCCGTTGGTGGAATACGTGGGCTACCACGACCTCGCCGCCTTCGATGTAGTAGAGGAACAGGTAGTCGCCTAGCAGGGCGCAGTGATACCCGAGGCGCGCAAGCTCGGGCATGCGCGAGAGGCCGTAGGAGACGATTCCCGAGCAGATGAGGTCCAGCTGGCTGTCGAGGTGGTCGAGCAGCGTGGAGGCAGCCTGCTCGCTGTAGCTTGCCAGCGTCGCGACGATGCGCTCAAGCTCGAGTGCCGCAGATTCTTGGAAGCGGCTGCTATAGGCCATAACGTGACCTCAGGTCTCCGATGAGCCCCTTCGCATCGACGGTTCTGCCTTCGCTGCGCTCACGTTCGGAGACGAGCATGCGCTCGAGGACGCGGCTCTTGGCGGCGCTTCGCTGGAGCTCGTCGTAGTCGGCGCTGCGGATGGCGACGAACTGGTCGTAGCCGTTCTTCGTCACGATGATCGGCTCGGGCGTCCTCTCGATGAGGTCGATAAACGCAGAGGTGTCGCGCAGGTCTTTTACGGGTACGCAAACGGGCATGAGGCCTCCTTCGTAGGGTCAAGGTCAGCTTATCATAATTATATGCATAATTGTGCTGTCGCTTATGAGCTTACTTTTGAATCGTATAGTTGCGTGGGAGGCGATGGGAGCGCGCTCGGTTTCACGGCGAATTGGAACCAGCCCGCATCGTTTCCCGAAGGCTTGTCCTGCTCCGTTGCGCGCCTTCCCTGACTGACGCGGCGACTCTTGGTATCATGGCATACATGCGTGCAAAGGGCCGCGGCGGGATGCGGGCGCTGCGGGGAAGCCGCGGCGGGATGCGGGCGCGGCGTCGCGGGGAGACCGCGGCGGGATGCCGCGACGTGAGAGGAGAGCAGGGCTTCATGGCTGATCCGAGGTTGTTTCGGTTGCGGGTGGTATTTCGCAAGGCGGGGCGTCTGGCGATGCTCTCGCACTTGGAGGTGGCGCACGCGCTCGAGCGCGCAGTGCGGCGCGCGCAGCTGCCGTTCGCGGTGAGCCAGGGGTTCTCGCCGCACATGCGCATCGCGTTCGGCGCGGCGCTGCCCGTCGGCGTGGGCGGCTCGCACGAGTTCTTCGACCTGCTGCTCACCTCCTACGTGCCGCCCGAGCGCGCCCTCGCCGCGCTCCAGGCCGCGAGCGCGGACGACATGATGCCGCTCTCGTGCGCCTACGTGGAGCATTCTGCTCCCGCGGCGTCGGTGGCGTTTCCCCTGAGCACCTACGAGGCGGTGCTCTCCTGCGCGCCCGAGCGCCTCGAGGTGCCCGACGAGGTGCGCGTGGTGCGCAAGAAGAAGGAGAAGGTCCTGCGCGTGGCCGACTTCCTGGCGGGAGACGTCGAGCTTGACGGCACGCGCGTGCGCTTCACGCTCGAGGCCAAGCCGACGGGCTCGCTGCGTCCTGACGTGCTGCTCGCAGCCTGCGTCGAGGCCACCGTCGCGGCGGGCGCGGCCCCGCAGGGATTCCACGTCCTGACAACGACGCGCATCGCGCAGCGCACGTCCTCCGGAGAAATGCTATAATATAAGTAGCATTTAATCGTTTGGCTGGGACGGAGCTGGTTGGGCTGAGTGTCGGCGCTGGAACGGGGGCCGATGAGCTGAGGGGCCGGCGTTGGAGCGGAAGTTGGGGCTGGGGCTGAAGTCGGCGTTGAGGCTGACGGACTGAAGGCCGCGCGGCCGCAACCTGAGGGTCGCAGCCGCAGGCTGGGCTTGGGCCGAGGACCGCGCGGCGGCGACCTGAGAAACGCAGCCGGCAGGCTGGGCCTGGGCTGCAAGGCCGCGAAGCTCCTGGCCAGAGAGGAGGGCGCGTGTTCGACCGAGCTTTGCTCGCGCTTCCCGGCGCGCGCGGCGCGTATGCGCTCACGTGCGCGCTCACGCTGGTTCGCGCGCTCGCCGTGGTGGGGCAGGCGTGGGCGCTCGCGAGCTTCATCGTGGGCGTGTGGGCGGGAAGTCCGCTTGCCGCCGAGGCCCCGTGGCTGGCCGCCTTCCTCGCATGCTTCGTGGGGCGCCAGGCCATCCTGGCCGCCCAAGACGCCTACCTCGACCGCTACGCCTACGCCCGCGCGCATGAGCTGCGCGAACGCGCGCTCAAGGCGGTGTTCGCCGCAGGGCCGCGCCTCACCGCCTCCCGCGGCTCAGGCGCGGTGGTGGCCGACGTGGTCGAGGGCGTCGACAACGTGGAGACGTACGTGGCGCTCATCATCCCCAAGATGAGCGCGGTGGTCATCATTCCGCTCGTGCTGCTGCTCGCGATCTTCCCGCTCGACTGGGTGTCGGGCGTGATCGCGCTGGTGTGCTTCCCCTTCATCATCCTGTACATGGTGATGATCGGGCACACGGCCAGCGACGAGGCGGCGCGGCGCCACGCACAGTTCCAGGTCATGTCGAGCCACTTCGTCGACTCGGTGCGCGGCATCGACACGCTCAAGGCGTTCGGCCTCGCGCGCGCCCACTCCGCGCGCATCTTCGCGGTGTCCGAGCGCTTCCGCGAGGCCACCATGAAAACGCTGCGCATCGCGACGCTCTCGAGCGCGGTGCTCGACGCGTTCGCCACGCTCGCGCTGGCGGCGGTTGCCATCATGCTGGGGTTTCGCCTGGTGGACGGCGCGCTGGCGTTCTTCCCGGCGCTTGCGGTGCTCATCTTGGTGCCCGAGTACTTCAAGCCCATCCGCGAGTTCGCGGCCGACTACCACGCCACGCTCGACGGCAGGACGGCGCTCGCGGCGCTCGGCGAGCTGATCGCGGAAGGGGAGGGGCTCGCGCGCGCGGCGGCGGATGCGGAAGCTGCGCACCCCGAGGTCGTCGCGCCAGCCCCTGCTGCGTCCGCGCCCTCGCTCGCGTTCGCGGGCGTGGGGTTCTCCTACCCTGACTTCGAAGGCGCGCTCTCCGACGTGTCGTTCTCCTTCGCCGCCCCGTGCAAGGTGGCCGTCATCGGCGCGAGCGGGTCGGGGAAGTCGACGCTGCTCAGCCTGGTCGGGGGCTTCGCCGACCCGACGTGCGGCGCGGTGCGCGCCGGCGGCGCGACGCTGCCCACGCTGCGCACGCCGGCTTGGCAGCGCCGCGTGGCCTACATCCCGCAGGACCCCTACGTGTTCCACGCGAGCGTGCGCGACAACGTGGCGCTCTACCGCCCCGACGCGACTGGCGCGCAGGTGCGCGAGGCGCTTGCGTTCGTGGGCCTCGGCGGCGTGGTCGGCGCGCTCGAGCGAGGCGTCGACGAGCCCATCGGCTCAGGTGCGCGCGAGCTCTCGGGCGGGCAGGCCCAGCGCATCGCGCTCGCGCGGGCGTTCCTCGCCCGTGAGCGGGACGTCCTCTTGCTCGACGAGCCCACGGCGCACCTCGACATCGAGACCGAGCTTGAGCTCAAGCAGCACATGCTCGCGCTCATGGAGGGGCGCCTCGCCCTCATCGCGACGCACCGCCTCCACTGGGTGGCTGACGCGGACTACGTGCTCGTGATGGAGGGCGGGCGCGTGGCGTGGCAGGGGACGCCTGGCGCCGCGCGCGCCGCAGGCGTGCTCAAGAAGCTGGGAGGTGCGCTATGAGCAGCGGAAACGTCACGGGGCTCGCACGAGTCGCACAGGTGTGGAAGGCTGACACGTGGGTGCGGCCCTTCTTCGCGCGCTACGCGGGGGTGCTTGCGCTCGCTCTCGCGCTCGGCGTGGCGGCGTTCGCGTTCGCGGGCGCGCTCATGTTCACCTCGGGCTACATGATCTCGCTCGCGGCGGCGCTGCCGCTCACGGTGCTCGCGCTGCACGTGCCGTCGCTGTTCGTGCGCATCTTCGGCATCGGCAAGCCCATCCTGCAGTACTTCGAGCGCCTGGTGAGCCATGACTGGGCGCTGCGGATGACCAGCGAGCTGCGCCGCCGCCTCTACGACTCCCTCGAGCGCGCCGCCTCGCCGCTCGCGCGCACCCGCCGCCTCGGCGAGGTGCTTGGCGTGCTGTCCGAGGACATCGGGCACATCCAGAACCTGTACCTGCGCTCGGTGTTCCCGCTGGTCGCGGCGTGGCTCATGTACGTGGTCGTCGTCGTGGCGACGGGGGCGTTCTCGCTGCCGGTGGCCGGGCTGCTCGCGGTGATGCTCGGCGTGGTCGTCGTCGTGCTGCCGCTCGCGTCGGTGTGCGTGAACGGCGCGCGGCGCACCCGCGCGCAGAGCCTGCGCGCCCGCCTCTACGACGAGCTGACCGACAACGTGCTCGGCGTGGCTGACTGGGTGTTCTCGGGCCGCGGTGGCGACTACCTCGCGCATTGCGAAAAGCTCGAAGGGAAGCTGCGCGAAGCCGAGCGCGCGGCCAGGCGCTTCGTGCGCGTGCGCGACGTGGCGGCGCAGGTGCTCTTCGGGCTCTGCGTCGTGGCCGTGCTCGTGTGGGCGGCGAGAGCGTTCGGCGCGAGCGCGGGCGCAGGGGCTGCGGCTGGCGGCGCCGTGGGCGCGCTGGCGGGCGTCGGCTCCGAGAACGCCCCGGCGTACGCGGCCAACTGGATCGCCGCCTTCGCGCTGTGCTTCTTCCCGCTCATCGAGGCGTTCGTCCCGGCGCCTGCCGCCGCCGAGGGCTTCGTGGAGCACGGCGCGGCTGTCGAGCGCCTCAACGGCTATCCCGACCCTGACGCGCCGCGCGGGCAGGCTGCGCGTGCCGCTGACCCCGCCGTCCCTCCTGCGGCCGCGGGCGGGTCTGCAAGCGATGCTGCGTCCGCAACTGTCGCTGGCCCCTTCTCTCTTGCGGCTGGCATCGTCTTCGACCACGTCACCTTCGCCTACGGCGCCGCGCCGCCGCTCATCCGCGACGTGAGCCTGCGCATCCCGCAGGGGAGCAGGCTCGCCGTGCTCGGGCGCTCGGGCGCGGGCAAGTCGACGCTCGCGGCGCTCCTGCGCGGCGAGCTCGCCCCGCGCGAGGGCTCCGTCACGGTGGCGGGGCGCGAGGCGGGCGCGTGGGGTGACGAGATGGCGCGTCTCGTGGGCGTCATCCAGCAGAAGCCGCACCTGTTCCACCAGACGCTGCGCGAGAACCTGCTCATCGGCCGCGCGGACGCCACCGACGAGGAGCTCGAGCGCGTCATGGCCGACGTGGGGCTCGCGCCCCTGCTCGAGCGCCTGCCGCAGGGCCTCGACACCATGGTCGACGAGGCGGGCCAGCGCTTCTCGGGCGGCGAGCGGCATCGCATCGCGCTCGCGCGCGTGCTTCTGTCGCACGTGCCCGTGGTGGTGCTCGACGAGCCGTTCGCCGGGCTCGACCCCGCCACCGAGCGCGCGCTCATCGACGTGATGTTCGAGCAGCTCGAAGGCCGCACCGTGGTGATGATCACGCACCACCTGCAGGGCGTGGGCGCGTGCGATCGCGTGGTGCTGCTGGAGGACGGGGCGTTCGCCATCGACGGCGCGCCGGACGGGCTCGCCCGCACGAACGAGCGCTACCGCCGCCTGCTGGCCTTCGATCGCGGGGTAGGCTGAGTTGCTGAGCGCACCCTCCGTGGGGCGATGGCGTCTGCAACCAGCCTTGCAGCCGCCTTGCAGCCGACCCCCTCGATCGCCTTCTTCGATCGCGGCTCCGTGGCTCAAATTTTCGAAAATGGGGCTTGCCACGGCGGGCGCGTATGTTTAAAATAGACGAGCTGCAAAACACGGGGTGTTAGCTCAGTTGGTTAGAGCGCCGGCCTGTCACGTCGGAGGTCGCGAGTTCAAGTCTCGTACATCCCGCCATTTTTGCAAGCCACCTTGGGGTGTTAGCTCAGTTGGTTAGAGCGCCGGCCTGTCACGTCGGAGGTCGCGAGTTCAAGTCTCGTACATCCCGCCATTTTGAATCCGAAATCGCCGCCCCGCGCGGCGATTTTCTTTTCCTGCCCCAGCGCGGGAAAGCGCATGGGAAGGTGCGCGGGGAGGCACGCGGGGAAGCGGATCGCGCCTTCGGCGCTTCAGGCCGCGTTCCCGCCTCCTCGCTGTCCCGTCCCGCTGCTGCTCGCTACCTGATCTCGCCGTGGCGCTCGTAGCGGGTTACCTCGACGGGCTTGTTGTTCTCGTCGACGAACACCACGTGCGGGCGGTGCGCGCGGGCCTCGTCGGGCGACATCTGGCAGTAGCACATGATGATGCACGTGTCGCCGGGCTGCACGAGGCGCGCGGCGGCGCCGTTCACGCAGACCATGCCGCTGCCGGGCTCGCCGGCGATGGTGTAGGTCTCGAAGCGCGCGCCGTTGCTCACGTCGACCACCTGCACCATCTCGTACTCCAGGATGTCCGCGGCGCTTAGGAGCTCGGGGTCGACGGTGATGGAGCCCACGTAGTTGAGCTCGGCCTGGCTGATGGTCGCGCGGTGGATCTTCCCTTTGAGCATGGTGAGCTGCATGGGCGCCTACACCTCCGGCGTGAAGAAGAAGTTGTCGATGAGGCGCGTGCCCCCGATGCGCACGGCGATGGCCACGAGCGCCTCGCCTTCCACCGCCTCCACGGGGTTGACGTCGTCGGTGTCGACCACCTCGACGTACTCGGGCGCGGCGAGCGGCTCGGCGGCGAGCACGTCGAGGACGGCCTGGCGCACGGCGGACGCGCGCCGCTCGCCGCCTTCGAGAACGGCGCGGCCCGCGGCGAGCGAGCGCGACAGCACCACGGCGGCGGCGCGCTCCTCATCCGAGAGGTAGGTGTTGCGCGAGCTCTTCGCCAGCCCGTCGGCCTCGCGGACGATGGGGCAGCCCACGATCTCGACGCCGAAGCTCAGGTCGCGCACCATGCGGCGCACGATGAGCAGCTGCTGGGCGTCCTTCTGCCCGAAGTACGCGCGGTCGGGCGTGACGATGTTGAGCAGCTTGCTCACCACCAGGCACACGCCGTCGAAGTGGATGGGGCGGCTCTTGCCGCACAGCTCATTTCCCAGCTCGTCGACGTGCACGGTGGTGCGGCGGTTGGGATAGTACATCTCCGCGGGCGTGGGGTGGAAGACCACGTCGGCGCCTGCCGCCTCCACGAGCGCGCGGTCATGCTCGAGGTCGCGCGGGTAGCTCTCCAGGTCCTCGTTCGGGCCGAACTGGGTGGGGTTCACGAACACGCTGACCACGGTGTGGTCGTTGTCGGCCACGGAGCGCTCGATGAGGCTCTGGTGCCCCTCGTGCAGGTACCCCATGGTGGGCACGAGCCCGACGGTCTGCCCGGCGGCGCGCCAGCCGCGCACGATCTGGCGAACTTCGGCGATGGTGGTGACGACTCTCGTCATGGAAGGTCCTTTCGGTGGTGGGAAGGTGGTAATGCGGATGGGCGGGCTTGCGAAGGCGCGTGCTGCGGGATCACACGGCTTTGCAGGCGCGCAGGCGGGCGCCTCGGGCGCGTGCGGCGGGGTCGCACGGCTTCGCAGGCTCGCGGGCGTACGCGCCTGGGGCGCGGCGCTACTTGACGCCGTCGAACGTGCCGGCGGGGGCGGCGAAGGTGTGCTCGGGCGCGGGGAACGAGCCGTCCTTCACGCAGGCGTCGTAGTCGGCGAACGCCTGCTTCATGAGCGCGCCCACCTCGGCGAAGCGACGTGCGAACTTCGGCGTCAGGTCGTCGAACATGCCGAGCATGTCCTGGTAGACGAGGATCTGACCGTCGCAGCCCGCGCCCGACCCGATGCCGATGGTGGGGATGCCCACGGCGTCGGTCACGATGCGCGCGAGCTCGGCGGGGATGCACTCGAGCACCACGGCGAACGCGCCAGCCGCCTCGAGCGCCCGCGCGTCGTCGACGATGCGCTGCGCCGCCGCGGTGCTCTTGCCCTGCACCTTGAAGCCGCCGAACGCGTTGACGGACTGCGGCGTGAGGCCCAGATGCCCCATCACGGGGATGGACGCGCGCGTGATGGCCTCGATCTCGGGGGCGAACTGCGCGCCGCCCTCGATCTTCACGGCCTGCGCGCCGCCCTCCTTCACGAGGCGCCCGGCGTTCTCGGTCGCCTGCGCGCAGGAGAGGTGGTAGCTCATGAACGGCATGTCGGCCACCACGAGCGCCTCCTTCGCGCCGCGCGTGACGGCGCGGGTGTGGTGCACCATGTCGTCCATGGTCACGCCGAGCGTGTCGGGCAGGCCGAGCATGGTCATGCCGAGCGAGTCGCCCACGAGGATGCCGTTGACGCCCGCCGCGTCGACGAGGCTCGCGGTGGTGTAGTCGTAGGCGGTGAGCATCGAGAGCCGCGCGCCGTCCTTCTTGGCCTTGGCGAAGGTGGAAACGGTGTTCTTCATGGGGTTCTCCTAACGAGTGGCGGGGTTGGGATGGGTGGTGGCGGCGCTGTCGGGGTTGGCTCCGTCGCCAAGGGCGGTGTTGTCGGGGGCGGGCGCGGCGCCAGGGGCGCCGGGGCTGGCGGCGTCGGCAGCGCGCGCGTGGGCTGCGGCGTCGGATGCGAGCGTGCTGGCAAGCGGCGCGTAGTCGCGGTCGGGGTGCTTGGCCTGCGCGATGTCGACGAGCGCGGCCGTGAGCGCGCGGTAGAGGCGGGCGGCCTGGGGGTCGTGCGCGTCGAGCGCGCGCAGGTGCCCTTCGACGGTGCCCGCGTCGTTGCGCTCGACGGGGCCCGTGAGGGCGCCCACTGCGCCGCGCGTGCAGAACGCGTCGACGTTTCCCCTGATAAGGGGCTCGAGCGCCACGCGCGCGTCATGCTCGTCGAAGCCGCAGGAGGCCATGAGGCGCTCGGCGGCGGCGAGCGGGGCGAGCACGAGGTTGCTCGCCATCACGGCGGCGGCATGGTAGCGCACCTTGTCGATCTCGTCGATGGCGTGCAGGGGGTTGGGCAGGCCCGTCAGCAGCTCGCGCAGCGCGTCGACGGCCTCCGCGTCACCCTCAAGAGTGAGGTGCGCGCCTTCGAGCGCGCCGAGGTCCATGGCGGGATCGCTCACGGCGAGGAGCGGGTGGACGCTCGCGACGTGGGCGCCGCAGGCCGCCGCGGCGTCGATGACGCGTGCAGGCAGGCAGCCGCTGCAGTGGCAGATGACCTTGCCTTCGAGCGCATCCGTCTCGGCGCAGGCGTCGCGCAGGGCGTGCCAGGCGGATGCGATGACCGAGTCGGGAACCGTGAGGAAGATGAGGTCGCTTGACGCGGCCAAGGCGGCGGCGTCGGGGAACGCGGCGGTCGCGGTAAGCTGCGCCGCACGTTGCGCCGCAGGAGGGCGCACGTCATAATAGCCGGTCATGGGGATGCCGCGCGCGACGAAGTATCGCCCGAGCGCGCCTCCTACCTTGCCGGCCCCTATGAAGCCAACGTTCATATGAGTCCTTTCATGCGGGTACGGTTCCTCCCCTTCGCGGAGGATATCGTCCACATCCTCATTCTAGCGTGCGATCTCGCGCATCACAAGCTTTCATCGCGCGGCGACGGCGTAACTTTGATGGGGGTCATGCTCTCCCGATCTCCTACCAGCCCGTTCCGGCCATTCCGGAGTCGACGGCGGCAGCATAGCGCACCTCGGCCGACATGCCCGCCACGCTCGCGGCCGGCGG
>NZ_JAAVTO010000040.1 GCF_013185065.1 Adlercreutzia sp. ZJ473
GCCCGCCCCGCGCCCCGCACCTCGCGAACCCGCCGCCGCCCGCTGCGCCCCTCCGCCCGCCCCGCCCGTGGAGCGCGTGAGAAGCCTCCGAATCCGGCTTCCTGAGCGAGGCGATTCGTCATACAATGCAATCTGCCCAAAACGAGCACGACCGTAAACGAGCACGAGCGCGCCGCACCCCCTTCGCAAGACGCGGGCGCGGCGCCCGAGGGAAAGGTGCAGACCCATGCGCATCAGCATCGCAAGCGACCACGCGGGCTTCGAGCAGAAGCAGCGCCTCGTCGACTACCTGGCCGCCGAGGGGCATGACGTGGCGGACCGCGGCCCCGACTCCGACGCGCGCGTCGACTACCCGGACTACGCCGCGCTCGTGGCCCGCGACGTGGCGCGCGGCGACGCCGAGGCCGGCGTGCTGGTGTGCGGCACGGGCATCGGCATGGCGGTGGCGGCCAACAAGGTGCGCGGCATCCGCGCCGTGAACGTCGTCAGCACGCAGTTCGCCGCCCTCGCGCGCGAGCACAACGACGCTAACGTGGTCACGCTGTCGGGCCGCTTCGTCGAGCTCGAGGAGAACGAGCGCATCTTGGACGCGTTCCTCTCCACTGGGTTCGGCGGCGGGCGCCACGCGGGCCGCGTCGAGAAGATCATGCAGCTCGAGGACAACTAGCGCGACGCAAGCGACGCAAGCGACGTAAGGAGACCATGCCCCATGACCTTGGAATTCCTCGCCCAGACCGATCCCGAGGTGCGCGCCGCGCTCGCTGACGAGCTCTCTCGCCAGCGCGGCAGCATCGAGCTCATCGCGTCGGAGAACTTCACCTCGCGCGCCGTGATGGAGGCGGTCGGCAGCGTGCTCACCAACAAGTACGCCGAAGGCTACCCGTCCAAGCGCTACTACGGCGGCTGCGAGAAGGTCGACGTGGTGGAGAACCTCGCGCGCGACCGCGCCTGCGCGCTCTTCGGCGCGAAGCACGCCAACGTGCAGCCCCACTCGGGCGCGAGCGCGAACTTCGGCGCGTACCTGTCCCTCGTCGAGCCGGGCGACGTGGTGCTCGGCATGAGCCTCGACCACGGCGGGCACCTCACGCACGGCTCGCCGGTGAACTTCTCGGGCCTTCTGTACCGCATCGCGTCCTACGGCGTGGACCCCTCCACCGAGCTCATCGACTACGACGAGGTCGAGCGCATCGCCAAGGAGGTGCGCCCGAAGGTGCTCGTGGCCGGCGCCTCCGCCTACCCGCGCGTCATCGACTTCGAGCGCATGGCGCGCATCGCGCACGAGGTGGGCGCCTTCCTCATGGTGGACATGGCCCACATCGCGGGCCTGGTGGCCACCGGCGCGCACCCGAGCCCGGTGCCGCATGCCGACGTGGTCACCTCCACGAGCCACAAGACGCTGCGCGGCCCGCGCGGCGGCTTCATCCTCACGAACTCCGACGAGATCGCGAGGAAGGTCGACAAGGCGATCTTCCCCGGCGCGCAGGGCGGCCCGCTCATGCACGTGATCGCCGGCAAGGCCGTGGCCTTCGGCGAGGCGCTTACGCCCGAGTACGCCGCCTACGTCGACCACGTGGTGGAGAACGCGCGCGCGATGGGGCAGGGCATGGCCGACGGGGGGCTGCGCCTCGTGTCGGGCGGCACCGACAACCACCTGTGCCTCGTGGACCTCACCCCCGCGGGCGTCACCGGCAAGGACGCCGAGCGGCTGCTGGAGGGCGTGGGGCTCACGGCCAACAAGAACACCATCCCCAACGAGCAGCGCTCGCCGTTCGTCACGAGCGGCATCCGCGTGGGCTCGGCGGCGGGCACGACGCGCGGGCTCGGCGCAGACGACTTCTACCAGGTGGGAGAGCTCATCGCCCGCGCGGTGTTCAACGCCGGCGACCCCGGCGTGCTCGCCGGCGTGCGCGCCGAGGTGGACGGCATCCTCGAGGCGCACCCGCTCTACCCGGGCTTGGAGTACTAGCTTTTCGCCTATCGGGAGGACTTTTCGGGTGGGCGGCGCGTCATCGGATCGAAGCCGAGCCGTCGCCTGCCGCTCACCCGAAAATCATGCGGGTTTGTTATGGAGCCTTCGCAAGTTCTTCACATTCCGCTATGATACGGAAGGCTCTGATAGGGCGCATTGTGTGCAGAGACGAACGAGAAAGTGAGCTATGGCGATAGCAGTCATCGTGGCGATCATCGTGGGCTTCGTGAGCCTCATCCCGTTTCGGGTGGCCACGAAGAAGATCCGCACGGTCAACCCCACGCATTCCATCGACGTGCTCGCCCCGTTCCTGCTCACCATCATCGCGTCGTTCGTCATCCTCATCGTGGGCATGATCGCGTGCAAGCTCATCGCGCCTGACGTGGTCGTCGCCTACTCAGTAGCCGAGCTTCTGGCGTTCGTCGTCGGGGTTATCGTCTTCGGCTTGGTCTTGTCGAAGCGTCGATAGAGAAGGGTAAAGGAGAGGTACATGGCTTTTGAACTTACGGGCAATCCCCTGGCGGATATCGCTGGCCCGATTGAGGAGCTGAGCGAGTCGTTCAACTCCACGTTCGTCGTCGACTTCGGCAACGGCTTCGGCATCACGCAGTACACCGTGTGGATGTGCATCATCTGCGTGATAGTGCTGGCGGTCGTGCTCGCCGGCGTGCGCAAGGTCGACATCGCGCCGAAGGGCAAGTTCGCCGGCCTCATCGACTGGGGGTACGACGCCATCTGCCGCAACATGGGCGAGGGCGCCATCGGGCACGGCTACAAGAAGCACATCCCGTTTCTGGCCACGCTGTTCTTCTTCATCTTCATCAGCAACGTGATCGGCCTCATCCCGGGCACGAAGACCCCGACCGGCTCGCTGTCCGTCACCTGGGCGCTCGCTCTGGTGTCCTTCATCTACTTCAACTTCTACGGCATCAAGGCGAAGGGCGGCCTGGGATACCTCAAGTCGATCGCCCCGTCCGGCCTTCCCGTGGTGATGGTTCCGATCATCTGGTTCTTCGAGTTCTTCTCCCTGGTCGTCCGCCTGCTCACGCTGGCCGTCCGACTCTACGGCAACATGTTCGCGGGGCATGTGATCCTCGGCGTGTTCGCCATCATGACCCAGTTCTTCATCCTGGACCTCATCAACTTCGCCAATCCCGTGGGCGTGGCGTCCATCGCCTGGTTCGCGTTCTTGTTCATCATGTACGTGCTCGAGTGCCTGGTCGCGTTCTTGCAGGCTTACGTGTTCACCATCCTGTCGGCGGTCTACGTCGGCCTGGCGACGTCCGAGCACTAAGCGCCCCGCGCCCCGCGCGCACAGCGCCCGGGCGGCAGGCCCGCGCGCTCGAAGCGGACTTCGTCCGCACCCCTTGCTTCGGTTTCACCAGCGTAATCCTTGCGCTGAGAGACATATGTACAAGTGTTTTTGAGAAACAGGCTCAAAAACGGTAAAAGGAGGAAACTGTGGAAATTACAATGGTTCTCGCTGCCCTCAAGGTAGTCGGCTACGGCATCGGCACCCTTGGCCCCGGCATCGGCCTCGGTCTGTGCGGCTACGGCCTGTGCATCGGCTCCGCGCGTCAGCCTGAGATCGCCGGCAAGCTGTTCACCAACGCCCTGATCTTCGGCGCTCTGGCCGAGGCTCTGGCGCTCATCGGCTTCGTTCTCACCTTCATCTTCTAAAGACGCCTGATCGTACGATTACATCAAGCTTTAGGAAAGAAGGTGGATAAGTGAAAGCGAAACTGAACAAGAAGTTGGCAAAGGCCGGTGCCGCTGCAGCTGCTGCAGCAAGCCTTGCGTGTGCTTTCCCCACCCTCGCGTTCGCTTCTGAAAAAGAGGGCATCGCGGTGCTCATTCCCGATATGAACGAGTTCATCCCGATGCTCGTCGCCTTCGTTATCATTCTCGTCATCCTCGCGAAGTTCGGCTGGCCGGTGATCGACAACATCGTCACCAAGCGCGAGAACAACATCAGGGAAGCCCTGAAGAAGTCCGAGGAAGCGCAGATCGAGAGCGAGCGTGTGCTTGCGGAGTACCAGAAGCAGCTGGCTGACGCGAAAGCGCAGTCCGCGCAGATCATGGCTGAGGCTCGTGCCACGGGCGATGCGGTCAAGGCTGACATCACCGCCAAGGCCCAGGCCGAGGCCGCTGACATGATCGCCAAGGCGAAGGTGGCCATCGAGGCCGAGAAGAAGCAGGCTATCGCCGACCTTCAGGCGTCTGTCGCTGACACCTCGGTTGACGTTGCCGCGCGCTTGATCGGTGAGGACCTCACCGAGGGCGAGCATCGCCAGATCATCGAGCGCTACGTCAAAGAGGCAGGTAGCTTCAATGCCAACTAATCGTCTTGTCGTCAAAGAGGAAGTTGCTGCGTACGCCGCCGTCATGTTTGACGCCGCGAACGAAGCTGGCGGGCAGGATGCCGTGCTCGAGGTGCGCAACCAGATGGAGGAGATCATCCACCTGATGCACTCCGACATGGACCTCTCCGGGGCCCTGTCTGACACCTCCTATGCCCCTGAGCAGCGCAACGCGCTTGCCCACGCGGTGTTCGCCGAGTGCAACCCGGCGTTCACCGAGGTCATGGCGGTCATGGCAGAGCGCGGGGACGCGGATCTTCTGAATCGCGTCTTCGCAGCCTACGGGGACGAGCTTGATACCAAGCTGAATTTGTGTGTGGTAGACGTTACGACCGTCGTTGCACTCGACGACAACCTGCGCCACATCATTATTGAGAAAGCTGAGGCCGAGCTGGGAAAGAAGGCGGTGCTGCGCGAGCGCATCGACCCTTCCATCTTGGGCGGCATCATCATGAGCGTGAACGGCAAGCGCATCGACGCGAGCGTCATCTCGCAGCTGAACAACGCGCGCCACGTGCTCAAGGAAACAACAGATGGAGGTGAATGCTAGTGACTGAAATCACCGCTCAGGCTATTGACGCCGCACTGCGCAAGCAGCTTGACTCGCTGAACGTCAGCGTAGAGTCCCGCGAGGTCGGCACGGTCATCCAGGTCGGCGACGGCATCGCGCGCGTCGACGGTCTGCGTGACGCCATGGCCGGTGAGCTTCTCGAGTTCGTCGGGGAGGGTGGCAAGACCGTCTACGGTCTGGCCCAGAACCTCGAAGAGGACGAGGTAGGCGCCGTTCTTCTCGGTGACGTCACCGCAATCAAGGAAAACGACCAGGTCCGCACGACCGGCCGTATCGTGGAGGTTCCCTCGGGCAAGGGCATGCTCGGCCGCGTGGTGAACCCCCTGGGCATGCCGATCGACGGCAAGGGCCCCATCAAGGCCGAGGGCATGCGCCCCGTCGAGTTCAAGGCTCCGGGCGTCATCTCCCGCCAGCCCGTGCACGAGCCCATGCAGACCGGCATCCTGGCCATCGACTCGATGATCCCGATTGGCCGCGGCCAGCGCGAGCTCATCATCGGCGACCGCCAGACCGGCAAGACCGCTATCGCGATCGACGCCATCATCAACCAAAAGGGCACCGACATGATCTGCATCTATGTCGCTGTCGGCCAGAAGGCCTCCACGGTTGCCGGCGTCGTCGAGACCCTCGAGCGCCACGGCGCCATGGAGAACACCATCATCGTGGCTGCCTCCGCGTCCGACTCGGCGCCGCTGCAGTACATCGCGCCGATGGCTGGCGCCGCCATGGGCGAGTTCTTCATCTACAACGGCGAGGACGGCAAGCCGGCCTCCAAGGAGAACCCGGGCCGCGCGGTCCTCATCGTCTACGATGACCTGTCCAAGCAGGCGGTGGCCTACCGCCAGATGTCGCTGACCCTGCGCCGCCCGCCGGGACGCGAGGCTTACCCGGGCGACGTGTTCTACCTGCACTCTCGCCTGCTCGAGCGCGCGGTCAAGATGTCCGAGGAGAACGGCTCCGGCTCCATGACCGCCCTGCCGATCATCGAGACGCAGGCCGGCGACGTGTCCGCCTACATCCCGACCAACGTGATCTCCATCACCGACGGCCAGATCTTCCTGCAGACCGACATGTTCTTCCAGGGCCAGCGCCCCGCAGTCGACGTGGGCATCTCCGTGTCCCGCGTAGGCGGCTCCGCGCAGATCAAGGCCATGAAGCAGGTTGCCGGCTCCCTGCGCCTCGACCTCGCGTCCTACCGCGAGCTCAAGGCGTTCACCCAGTTCGGCAGCGACCTCGACAAGGCCACCCAGGACCAGCTGACCCGCGGCGCCCACATGACCGAGCTTCTGAAGCAGGGCCGCTACTTCCCGATGCCGGTTGCCGAGCAGGTTGCCGCCATCTACGCGGGCAACGAGGGCTTCCTCGACGACCTGCCGCTCGGCGACGTCGTGCGCTTCCGCAACGAGCTGCTCGACTACCTGCGCGCCTCCAAGCCGGAGGTCCTCGCGGCCATCGTCAAGGAGAAGAAGCTGACCGACGAGATCAAGGCTGACTTGACTGCCGCCATCGAGGCATTCAAGAAGTCCTTCGCGACGACGGCATAAGGGACGGTCACTATGCCCAACCTTCACGACATTGAAAGGCGTATCAACTCCGTCACCTCGACGAAGCAGATCACGCGCACCATGGAAATGGTTGCTGCTGCAAAGATTCGCCGCTCGTCTGAGCGGGTGGCGAACGCCCTGCCGTGGGCATGCGCCATCTCGGACATGCTCATCAGCACGGCGAAGTACGCGCCCATTGACTCCGAGCCTCTTCTGCAGACGCATGCGGAGGTCAAGCGCGCCCTCATCGTTGTGGTGACGTCTGACCGCGGCCTTGCTGGCGGCTTCAACAGCAACGTGCTGCGTCACGCCGAAAAACTCATCAAGGAGAAGGAGCGTCAGGGCGTCGAAGTCGAAGTGGCCGCCTGTGGCAAGAAGGCCATCGGCTACTTCAGCTACCGTGGCATCAAGCCGGTGTTCGAGTTCGCAGGGCTATCCGCTGACCCGACGTACGAGCAGGCAGCCGAGCTGTCGATCTACGCCGGCGACGGCTACCATTACGGCAGGCTCGACGAGGTCTACATCGTGTACAACCACGCGAGGAACGCTGCCGAGCAGACGCTGGTCGAGCAGCAGGTCCTGCCGATCAACCAGCAGTCCTACGCTGAGCTCTTAGGGCTCACGCCCAAGGAGGAGGACGTCCTTGACGCCTACCGCGACAAGGACGAAACCATCATGGGCGACATTGATTTCGAGCCTGATGCCGAGTCGGTCATGTTCTATCTGATGCAGGCGTACTTGCGCAACGCGTTCTTCTACGCCCTTCTCGACTCGGCCTCAGGTGAGCAAGGCGCTCGCCGCAACGCAATGAAGTCGGCAACTGACAACGCGACCGAGATGGTCTCGACCTTGACCCGCGTGTACAACCGCGTGCGCCAGGGTGCAATCACCACCGAGATCACCGAGATCGTTGGCGGTGCCGCAGCTTTGGAGGAATAAATGGCTGAAACTAACGAAAAGACGGTCAGCCAGGGTGCCACGGGACGCGTTGTCCGCATCGTTGGCGCTGTTGTGGATGTGGAGTTTCCGCCGGACCAGATGCCGGCCATCTACAACGCCCTGACCGTTAACGCAAAGACCCCGTCGGGGGAGATCAGCACGGTGCTCGAGGTGCAGACGCACCTCCCGGGCGACTTGGTCCGCACCGTCGCCATGTCTTCGACCGACGGCATGGTGCGCGGTATCGAGGCTGTCGACACCGGCGCCCCCATCATGATGCCCGTGGGTCCCGCGACCCTGGGCCGCATCTGGAACGTCATGGGCGAGCCGGTTGACGGCAAGCCCATGCCCGAGAACGTCGAGTGGCTGCCGATCCACCATCCGGCACCGGCGTTCGACACCCTGACCACCACGACCGAGGTGTTCGAGACCGGCATCAAGGTCATCGACCTCATCGAGCCCTACGTCAAGGGCGGCAAGACGGGCCTGTTCGGCGGCGCTGGCGTCGGCAAGACCGTGTGCATCCAGGAGCTCATCAACAACCTCGCCCAGGAGCATGGCGGCACGTCCGTGTTCACCGGCGTGGGCGAGCGCACCCGCGAGGGCACCGACCTGTTCCTCGAGATGAGCGAGTCGGGCGTCATCAACAAGACCTGCCTGGTCTACGGCCAGATGAACGAGCCCCCGGGAGCGCGCCTGCGCGTCGGCCTGGCGGGCCTGACCGAGGCCGAGTACTTCCGTGACCAGGGCCAGGACGTTCTGCTGTTCGTGGACAACATCTTCCGCTTCACGCAGGCCGGCTCCGAGGTGTCCGCGCTTCTGGGCCGCATGCCCTCCGCCGTGGGCTACCAGCCCACGCTGGCAACCGAGATGGGCGACCTGCAGGAGCGCATCTGCTCCACCACCACCGGCTCCATCACCTCGGTGCAGGCCGTCTACGTTCCCGCTGACGACCTGACCGACCCGGCTCCGGCCACGACGTTCACCCACCTCGACGCGAAGACGGTTCTGTCCCGCTCCATCGCCGAGCTGGGCATCTACCCGGCCGTCGACCCGCTGGAGTCCACCTCCCGCGCGCTCGACCCCGAGATCGTCGGCGAGGAGCACTACCGCGTGGCCGTGGGCGTGCAGCAGATCCTCCAGCAGTACAAGGACCTGCAGGACATCATCGCCATCCTGGGCATGGACGAGCTCTCCGAGGAGCAGAAGCTTACCGTGAACCGCGCGCGTAAGATCCAGAAGTTCCTGGGCCAGCCGTTCCACGTGGCCGAGGTGTTCACGGGCAACCCGGGCAAGTACGTGCGCGTTGAGGACACGGTGCGCTCGTTCGCCGAGATCCTCGACGGCAAGTGCGACCACATCCCGGAGCAGTGCTTCGTGTACAAGGGGGCCATCGAGGACGTCTACGCTGCCTACGAGGCTATGCAGAAGGATGAGGACTAATGGCTACGCTCCACTGCACAGTGGCTATTCCTACGCGTGAGCTGTTCTCGGGCGAGATCTACTACGCGAACATCCCGGGCATCGACGGCGCCTACGGTGTCCTTCCGGGCCATGAGATGCTCGTGGCGACGAACAAGTCTGGCGGCGTCCTCACCATCAACCTCGATGCTGCGGGCAACGACCAGAAGAAGTTCATCCTGTACCAGGGTGCTGCCCAGGTCTACAACGACGTGGTCACGGTGCTCGGCCGCTTCGGCAAGGACGTCGAGATGATCGACGTCGCCGAGATCCGCCAGAAGGCTGATCGGCTGCGCCTGCGCCTCGAGGGGCTTGAGAAGAAGCCGCACCCCGACAAGCAGGACGAGGCTGAGCTAAGCACAGGCCGCGTCAAGCTGGAGTGGTACCAGATGCAGCTTGACTACGCGAACGGATCCACTAAATAAAAACCTCTAACCGAGAGCCTGTTTGAGGGGCCCGCGCCGCAAGGCGCGGGCCCCTTCATTGTCGGGGGAGGGCGCGGGCGCGCGCAGGCGCCGCTCGGTCAAACTCATGCAAACCTCACCGTTTGTTCGCCTCGAATGCTGGTATCATGACACGCGAACGTAAGTTGGCTTTTTCGCGCACATCCTCCCTAACTCCAGCATGCGCACACGCGATACGTAAGCGAGGCGGTACCCCCATGGCTTTCGTCCATCTGCACAACCACACCGAATACTCCCTGCTCGACGGCGCCACCCACGTGAAGGACATGGTGCGCCGCGCAGCCGACCTCGACATGCCGGCGGTGGCCATCACCGACCACGGCGTGATGAGCGGCGTGCCGGAGCTGTGCGACGCGTGCGCCGCGGTGGAGAAGGAGACGGGCAAGAAGGTCAAGCCCATCTACGGCTGCGAGGTGTACTTCACCACCGACGAGGAGCTGCGCACCGACGTCAAGCCGCGCCTCTACCACCTGCTGCTGCTCGCGAAGAACAACGAGGGCTACCACAACCTGCTCAAGCTCGTGAGCGAGTCGCACGTCGACAACTTCTACTACAAGCCGCGCACCACCTTCTCCATGCTGCAGAAGTACGGCCACGGCATCATCGGCTCGTCGGCCTGCATCGCCGGCATCATCCCGAAGCTCCTGGACAACCGCCAGTTCGACGACGCGGTGGAGTGGGCGCGCCGGTTCGCGAGCTGCTTCGACGAGGGCGACTTCTACATCGAGCTGCAGAACCAGGGCATCCGCACGGACGCGGGCTTCACGCAGACCGAGCTCAACCACCTGCTCACCGACGTAGCCCGCGCCGCGGGCCTCAAGACCATCGCCACGAACGACTTCCACTACCTTCTGCAGGAGGACGCCCGCGCGCAGGACATCATGCTGTGCATCGGCACAGGCTCGCTCGTGAACGAGACGAAGCGCATGAAGTTCGCCAACGACCAGTTCTACATGAAGACGGAAGCGGAGATGCGCGAGGCGCTGCGCGACTTCCCCGAGGCGTGCGACAACACCGTCGAGGTGGCGAGCAAGGTCAACGTCGAGCTCGAGCGCGACTCCATCCTGCCGCGCTTCCCCCTGCCGGAGGGCGAGACGGAGGAGAGCTGGTTCCGCAAGCGCGTCGACGAGGGCCTCGTCCACCGCTACGGCGAGCCGGTGCCGCCCGAGGTGCGCGAGCGCGCCGACTACGAGATGGGCATCATCATCCAGCAGGGCTTCCCGGCGTACTTCCTCATCGTGCAGGAGTACATCGAGTGGGCGCGCAGCCAGGGCATCGGCGTCGGGCCGGGCCGCGGCTCGGCCGCAGGCGCCATCGTGGCGTACGCCATGGGCATCACCGACCTCGACCCGCTCTCGAACGGCCTGCTGTTCGAGCGCTTCCTGAGCCCCGAGCGCGTGGAGATGCCCGATATCGACGTCGACTTCGAGGACGAGCGCCGCGGCGAGGTCATCGAGCACATCAAGGAGGTGTACGGCGAGGACCACGTGTCGGGCGTCATCACGTTCGGCAAGCTGCAGGCCAAGAACGCCGTGCGCGACGCGGCGCGCGTGCTCGACTACCCGTACTCCACGGGCGACAAGATCACCAAGATGATCGGCGACGAGCTCGGCATCACCATCGACAAGGCGCTCGACACCAACCCCGACCTCAAGAAGGCCTACCAGACCGAGGAGGACGTGAAGGCCGTCATCGACGCGGCCAAGTCCATCGAGGGGCACGTGCGCGGCGAGGGCGTGCACGCGTGCGCCACCATCATCTGCCGCGACCCCATGAGCGACCACGTGCCCATGAAGCGCGACACCAAGGGCGGCGGCATCATCACGCAGTACGACGGCCACTACACGCCTGACCTGGGCCTGCTCAAGATGGACTTCCTGGGCCTGCGCACGCTGGGCGTGCTGTCGCGCGCCTGCCGCAACATCGAGGCGCGCTACGGCGCCAAGGTGGTCCCCGAGGAGATCCCCACCGACGACGAGGGCGCCTTCGCGCTCATGCGCGCGGGCAACATGGACGGGCTGTTCCAGGTGGAGGGCGCGCTCTACGTGAGCCTGTTCGCGCGCCTCCCACCGCACCGCTTCTCCGACATCGTGGCCTCCATCGCGCTGAACCGCCCGGGCCCGCTCGAGTCGGGCATGGTGGAGGACTACATCAAGGTGGCCTCCGGCAAGACGGCCATCCACTACTACGATGACCGCCTGCGCCCCATCTTGGAGGAGACCTACGGCACCATGGTCTACCAAGAGCAGATCATGCAGATCTCCATGGCCATGAGCGGCTTCTCCGCCGGCAAGGCCGACAAGCTGCGCAAGGCCATGGGCAAGAAGAAGCTCGACGTCATGCGCGCCCTGCAGGAGGACTGGAACACCGGCGCGGTGGAGAACGGCTTCTCGCTCGAGATCGCGAAGCAGATCTGGGAGGACGCCGAGAAGTTCGCGAAGTACGCGTTCAACAAGTCGCACTCGGCGGCGTACGCCATCCTGGTCATGCGCACGGCGTACTTGAAGGCGCACTACCCGAACGAGTTCATGGCCGCCGTGCTGTCCAGCTACATGGGCAACACCGACCGCCTCATCAAGTACATCGCGAGCTGCAACCACAACGGCACGCCCGTGCTGCCGCCCGACATCAACTCGTCCAACGCCGAGTTCACCCCCGTTGACGAGGGCATCCGCTTCGGCCTGGTCGGCGTGCGCGGCGTGGGCAAGAACGTGGCCGACGCCATCATCGCCGAGCGCGAGGCGAACGGGCCCTACACGAGCCTGCACGACTTCGTGAACCGCCTCGACGCCAAGTGCTACAACCGCAAGACGCTCGAGGCGCTCATCAAGGGCGGGGCGTTCGACTCCACGGGCTACACGCGCAAGCAGCTCATGCACTTCGTGGACGAGACGCCGCTGCTCGAGGGCGCGGCCAAGCGCCAGAAGGACCGCGACGCCGGCCAGATGGACATGTTCAGCATGTTCGCCGACACGGACGACTCCTTCAAGGAGGACGTGCCCGAGCCCGACGGCGTGGAGTGGGACAAGCGCACGAAGCTCGCCTACGAGAAGGAGATCATGAAGATCTACGTCTCGGAGCACCCGCTGGCGCCGTACGAGGGCGCGATCGCCCGCATGACGAAGTACCAGCTGGGGGACTTGGCCGAGCGCACGAAGGAGATCAAGAGCGCCACGTTCGTGGGCATGATCTCGAACGTGGTGGTGAAGCTCACCAAGCGCGGCACGAAGATGGCCACGTTCACGCTCGAGGACACCACGGGGCACGTCGAGTGCATCTGCTTCAAGTACGACGACTTCTCCGAGGTCATCCAGGAGGACGTGATCGCCAAGGTCAAGGGCAAGTTCGAGCACAGCGACCGCGGCAACCAGATCATGTGCTTCGAGCTGGAGTCCATCGAGCTGTCTGACGAGGACGCGCGCCCCGCGCACCTTGAGCTGCGCATCTCCTCGGCCGAGTTCGACCAGAACCGCAGCCTGCGCCTCAACCGCATCCTGAGGTCCTACCCGGGGCGTGACGGCGTGGTGCTGTTCGTGCAGCAGTCCGACGGCCGCAAGTTCCGCGCCGAGCTTCCCGTGAGCGTGGACGCGCGCAGCCCCATCATGCGCAGCGAGCTCTCCGAGCTCTTCGGCCGGGCCGTGTAAGGGGAGCGAGGCTGCAACAATAGTCCTGAACAGCCGTTTTGAGCCGTTGTTCACTGGGAGGAAATGCAAGAAGCCCACCGCATATTGTGGCGGGCTTCTTGTTGACGGGACTTTTGCCGCAGCTTCGTCTGCTTGCTATTCGACCGGTTCGTAGTAGACGTCGAGCACGGTCTGGTAGACGGAGTCCTCATCGAGGATGAACTGCTCCCAGGGGCTCTCGTCATTGTGCACGGGCTCGCCCTGCAGGCTCGTGAGGTCTAGGCTGTCGATGCCGCTGCTGATCACCGTTGACGCAAGGTAGCTGAACTCCGCAGCGCCGAGGTTGGTGGTGGAGTACGCGGACATGGCGTTGAAGAGGTCGAGGAGCACGGTGGGATTGCCCTTCGCCGCCTCGAGGGCCTGCGAGGCCAGTGCGGTCACGAACTGCTGCTGGCGCGCCTGACGGTCGAGCGCCGTGCCGTATTCGGTCGAGTCGCGCCATGACACGTAGCGAAGCGCCTCGTCTCCGAAGAGCGTCACCGTCTCGCCCTGCTGGATGCTCGTTTCGGGGATGGTTTGCAGCGCCTCTATGGTGACGCCGCCGACCGCGTCGGCGAGGGCTGGGATGGCTGACATGCTCATGGTGTAGTAGTAGCTGAGCGGGATGTTGTAGAGGATGCGTGAAGCGGCCGTGCACACGAGCTCGCTGCTCTCCTCGTCGGTCGTGCCGTAGGCGTAGGCGAGGCTTATCTGCAGGCGCCTCGTGTCATAGAGCTCGTTAGTGCCATGGTAGTTGCGGTTGACCTCGACCATCGAGTCGCGGGGGATGGAGATGCCCGTGATCTTTCCGGTCTCGGTGTCAAGTGCCACCACCATGATGACGTCGGCCTGCCCGTTGAATCCTTCCTCTGGCGCGGTGCTCTCCTGGTCGTTGCCGATGACGCAGATGGACACGATGTTCTCGTTGAGGCGGTACGTCGCGCCGTTGTACTCGACGGTCTTTCCCTCGTCGTGCGAGACGGCGCTCTCGTTCGTCGCGATGTCACCAGCCTCTTGGAGAAGGTTGCTTCGCCCGGCGTTGATGAGGTACGCGGCCATCGCTCCGACGGCGACGACGGCAAGGACGATGATGATGCCAGCGATGATCGCCGCGCGCTTGACCGTGCGCGCATGCTGCGGCTTGCGCTCCGAGGCGGCTTCTGGGGAAGCCGTCTCGGAAGCGGGCTGGGGCCATGGCGGCAGGTAATCCCGGTCGATGCTCTCGGAGGCGCGCTGCGGCTGCACGCGGCTCCGACCGGCCTCCTCGGAAATGTGCTGGGGTTGAGACGTGCGCTGGGGCTGGGGCTGTTCGGCGGCAGGCCTTACGTGCCGCGCGCGCGATATCTTCGCGTCTTGGCTACTCGGTTGCTTGCGCATCGACCAGAACTCCCGTGACGATGTAGCGCGCTGCGGCATTGGCAGGGCGCGTGCAGGTGCTCAGCTGGACGATGGTGTCCTCGCCCGCGGTGAGCTGCTCTCCCTCGCGAACGTTCTTCACCATCGAGTGAGGGTTGACGACGTAGTCGAAGTACGCTTGGACGATTGCCGGGTCGCTGAAGTCGAACGAGTTCAGGATATGGCGGTTGTCGTACTCGTAGGCCGACACGATCTCGTAGGTGAGCACCTGCTTGGGCGTGTAGATGTAGAAGTTCGGGTGGCTGTTGAAGAACTCGGCGTCCTCGAAGTTGTGCAGCGTGCCGAACATCTCGTCGCGCCATTCCTGGTTAACCTCGAACGTGTGCCCGTAGAGGACGGTGACCGGGTCGGTGAAGCTGGTGCTGTTGGCGGACTGCGAGTAGACGGCGCCGAGCTCTGACTCGTCGCCGTGGGCGTCGTGGATGAGGTAGTAGTTGTCAGCGACGGCGTTCTGCAGCACGGGAAGGTTGACCTCGGTATCGGGGACGTAGATCCACGCGTACACGTCGGAGTTCTCCTCCTGCAGGGCGGCGAAGTCGATGGGGTTCTCAGCCTTCTCCTCAGAGGGGAGGGCGGGGACGTCATTGGCGTCGAGCGAGTCGACGTGCGGTTTTTCTCCTGCAGCGGGGCTGCAGCCTGCCAGGCAGAGGACGAGCGCCGCTACGAGGGCGGCGACGGCTGCGAGACGGGCCGCATGCGCGCGCAGCTTTGCGGGGAGAAGGGGCGATGTGCTCATGGTGGGTCTCCTTTTGTGACGTGAAGGCGTACTGTCTTCTTGCTGCTTGAGCGGGGGGGGGAGGCGCGGAGCACGGGCCTCGCTGCTCAAGCAGCAAGAAACCAGTACGCAAAGGAGAGGCCTGCTTGCGCAAGCCTCTCCTTCAGCTGGTCTCCGGTGAGAGGGGGATGGGCTCTTAGAGCGCGTCGCCCGTCTGCGGGGAGGTGGCGCCGTTGTCGACAGCGATAACGGCGGTCTTGGCAGCCTTGGCCACGTTGGTGGTTGCATCGGCGGCAGGAGCGTCGGTGGCGGGAGGAACGTCGGCAGCAGGTGCAGGCTCGACGTACTTCTCACCAGTCAGCGCAAAGGTGACGGTGGACAGGTTGTCCATGGTGAGCGTTACTTCACCATTCTCGTCGACGGGGAGGTAGAACCACTCGGGATCGCTGCCATCGCCATGCTCGACGTAAACATAGCAGGCGTAGCCTGTAGCGTTCTCATAAGTCTGCCAGGCGACGGTGACAACGCTGCCGGCCTTGTAGTCCTTGGAGGTGATCTCAAAAGACTGCACCTTCGTATACTTTTTGGAGTCATCGAAGTTGGAGGCCTTCTTGTCGGTCAGCTTAATCTCGACATCCTTGGTGTCCTTGAGAGCGACCTTAGCAAAATAGTACTCGCCGTTCGCATCGGTGCCTGCAGCTTGTCCCACGACCTTGTTGAGTTCCGGATAGTACGTTGCGTCCTGAATAAAGACCGTATTCGGCTCAGGGGCGAGATACTCGTCCGGAGCGTCTGGATGCGCGGTGCCCGGCTTGTCGGCGCTCGGCTTGTCGGGGGTGTTCGTCTGCTCCACACTCTGGGTGCCTTTGTTGCTGCCGTTGTCCCCAGCCTCGCCCGCGGCAAATGCCAGCGTCGGCATGGACAGCGCGAGCGTAGCAGCGCAGGCTACGGCTACAAATTTCTTACGCATGCGTTTCCTTCTTTCTCTTAGGGTTTACTGCGCGCACGTAAACGTACAACCAGAATTTTAGGTGTCGGGGGAGGGGCGTTTCAAGCTTGGCGGGCCGCCCGCTTCATCGCGCCGAAGAACTGATGTTTTTTTCGTCACGTAAGTCGACGCTTTGGCCTAATATGTGCAGATTATGTGAAGCTCCTGATGGGAGGCGAGCTTGGCGAGCCACCGGGCTCGTCTGACGAAGAGCGCCTCGATGCGCTCGGCTTTGCGGGCCGCCTCGCGTTCTCGCGTCTATCCCCGTATGAGGGCGTTTGACAAAACACCTGCTCAGGCACTTGAACAGTGCCGCATGAGCCTATAGCGCACAGTATTAGATCACCCTTTTTCATACGTGCTTCGGTACGGAGGCCCCGCGTCTCGCTGGTAGCCTGCGGCCTGTGGATGAGAGTCGTCCACTCGCACAGCGCAACACGGTGCGGAGTCTTGAGAAAAGGATACTCACATGTGCTTCAGACCACCTTCATTTGACGAGATGATGACGACCTGCCCCTCGTGCGGTCAGTTCAACCCGCCGACTAACGCCAAGTGCAAGAAGTGCGGCGCCGACCTCACGCCGCCCGAGAGCGCGGCCCCCAAGGCCCCGGGGGCCGCTCCCGTCGCGCCCGGCGCCCCGAAGGCCCCCGGCGCTCCCAAGCCTCCTGCGGCCAAGTAGCAGGAATCCCGTTGGTTTTTCAGGTGCGGCTGCGCGCGATGAGCCGAGGAGTAGCGACGGCTGCGCCCTTGATCCCGGCAAACCCCATGCCCTATCATAAGGTGCTCGACGATGCGGCAGGGGCTCGCCGCCCGCCTTGGCGCGCGCAGCCTCGCGAAAGCGCTGTCTGACGCTCACACGCGGAAGCGTCCATATGGAAACAAGCGCTCACGCGGAGACGCTCACACGAAGGAGAAGGGCACACGATGCAAGGGCATGACCTCACGCTTTCATGTACGGTGGCGTATGACGGGGCGCCGTTCTGCGGGTTCGCGCGGCAGCCGGGGCAGCTCACGGTGCAGGGCGAGCTCGAGCGCGCGCTCGCCCTGCTGTTCCGCCGCGAGGTTCCCACGACGTGCGCGGGGCGCACCGACGCGGGCGTGCACGCGCGCGGCCAGGTGGTGAGCTTCGACGTCGACGCGGCCGAGCTGCGCGACCGCACGCCGCACAGCCTGCGGCGCTCGATGAACGCCCTCACGCACGAGGGCATCGTCGTGCGCGCGGTCGAGGAGCGCCCGCGCGGCTTCTCGGCGCGCTTCGACGCCGTCGCGCGCGAGTACCGCTACCACATCTGCACGGGCGACGTGCCGCCCATCTTCATGCGCGACTTCTCGTGGCACATTCCCGCGCCGCTCGACGTGGGGGCCATGGAGGCCGCCGCCGCGCACCTCATCGGCGAGCACGACTTCAAGAGCTTCTGCATGGCGGCGAGCGCCGTGGGCAAGCCCACGTGCCGCAACGTGAGCGAGGTCTCGTTTTCGCGCGAGCGCGTGATGGGGGAGGACGTGCTCGTCATCACGGTGGTGGGGAACGCGTTTCTGCACTCCATGGTGCGCACGATCGTGGGCACGCTCGTGATGGTGGGGCGCGGGCAGCGCGAGCCCGGCTGGGTGCGCGACGTGCTCGCGGCGCGCGACCGCACGGCGGCGGGCGAGAACGCGCCGGCGCGCGGCCTCGTGTTCTGGCAGGTGAGGTACTGATGGCGCCGCACGGCGGCGGGTGCGGGGACGTCGGCATGGGCGGCGCGGACGCGGCGCCTGCCGAGGAGCGCTTCGGGCGCGAGCGCCCTGTGCCCCCCGCCACGTTCAGCATGCTCTACGAGAGCCATGACGGCCGCCTGTGCCTCTTCGAGGACGAGGACGGACATCTGACCTCCGTCGACGCCTCGAAGCTCGTCTAGGGGAGCGCGCCCGCTCGATGCGGCAGCCCGCGCGAAAGCGAGGGGCCGGATCTCCGGCCCCCTTCGCGTCACTCTTCCCGCTATGACACGGCCTGCGCGGCCTCCTCGGCGCTGCCCACGTGCGCGCCGCCGAAGTAGATCTTGTGCCACATGAGGAACATGTAGATGATCCAGATCTTGCGGCTGCGGTCGGCGCCGGCCCGGTGCTCGTCGAGGAGCTTCAAAAGCTCGTCGACGTTGAAGAACCGCTGCGCGGTCTCGCTCGTGAACCACGCGCGCACGAGGTCGTAGTAGCGCTCCTCGCGCAGCCAGCTCACCACGGGCACGGGGAACCCGAGCTTCTCCTTCTGCGCCCAGTCCGGGGGGATGGCGCGCTCGGCGGCCTCGCGCAGCGTGAGCTTGGTCTGCTCGGCGTCGACCTTCAGGCGCGTGGGGATGGTGCGCGAGACGTTGAACACCTCCTTGTCCAGGAACGGCACGCGGCTCTCGAGCGAGTGGGCCATCGACATCTTGTCGGTCTTGAGCAGGATGTCGCCCACGAGCCAGAAGTACAGGTCCACGTACTGCATGCGCGTGGTCTCGTCGAGCCCGGCCGCCTCGGCGTACGCGGGCGCGGTGAGCTCTTGGGGGGACGGCCCGCTCACGGGGCGCTTGAGCAGCCGCGCGCGCTCCTCGGGCGTGAACGCCACGCCGTTGGCGTTGGTGTAGTACCAGTCCTCGCACGTCTCGCTCGCGCGCTCGAGGTAGTTCGCGCCGCGGAGGTGCGCCGCGCGCATCACCTTCGACGCGCCGCGCAGAAGCCCCTTCGGCGCCCACGCCACCTTCTGGTTCGCGAAGGGCACCTGGTAGATGCGGTAGCCGCCGAAGAACTCGTCGGCCCCCTCGCCCGAAAGCACGGCCTTCACCTGCTTCGCGGCGATCTGGTCCACGAAGTACAGGGCCACGGCGCTCGGGTCGGCCGAGGGCTCGTCCATGTGCCACTGCACGGCGGGCAGGCTCGCCCAGTACTCATCCTCGCCGATGTGCTTGCTCGCGTTCGCGATGCCGAGCTGGTCGGCCAGCTCGGCGGCCCAGCTGATCTCGTCGCGCTCGCCCTCGTACTCGGCGAACCCCACGGTGAACGTCTTGATCGCGGGGTTCTCCTTCGCGAGGCACGCCGCCATGTAGCTCGAGTCGATGCCGCTCGACAGGAAGCTGCCCACCTCCACGTCGGCCACGTTGTGGTAGCGCACGCTCTCGCGCATGGCGTCGTCGATGGCGCCCACCGTGTCCGCGCGGCTGCGCCCCTCGTCGAAGTCGTAGTCGGGGCGCCAGTAGCGCGTGGTCTCGAGGCGCCCGTCGGCGTGCACGCGCAGGCAGTGGGCGGGCGCGAGCTTGAAGATGCCCTTGAAGAACGTCTCGGGCAGCGCCGAGAACTGGAAGCACAAGTAGCTCTCGAGCGCCTCCTCGTTGAGCGCGCGGGTGTAGGCGGGGTGCTCCAGGATGCACTTGATCTCGCTGCCGAAGATGAACTGCGCGCCGCGGTCCGTGCGTTGCAGCGTGTAGTAGAACGGCTTGATGCCGAAGAAGTCGCGCGCGCAGAAGAGCTCGCGCGCCTCGGCGTCCCAGATGGCGAAGGCGAACATGCCGCGCAGGCGGTTCAGGGCCGCCTCGCCCCAGGCGAGGTAGGCCACGAGCAGCACCTCGGTGTCGGAGTTGGTGGAGAACTCCCAGCCGTCCGCCTCGAGCTCGGCGCGCAGGTCGCGGTAGTTGTAGATCTCGCCGTTGAACACGATCGCGTGGCGGCCGCGCGCCATCCCGCGCGCCTCGCCCTGGATGAAGCTGCCGTCGGCGGCGAGCGCGGGGGAGGTCACCGCGCTTACGTGCTCGCCGGTGGCGCGCACCATGGGCTGGTTGCCGCCCTCGAGGTCGATGAGCGAGAGGCGGCGGTGCCCGAGCGCGATGCCCGCGTCGAGGTACTGGCCCTCGCCGTCAGGCCCGCGATGCGCCATGACGTCGCACATCGACTTCAGGGTGGGCAGATCTTCGGGCGCCGCGCCCGTGAAACCGCAGATACCGCACATAGCTTGCAAGCTCCTTCGCCAGGGTCCGCCCACCGGGCGGGCCTCTCGTCTTTTCGCAAGACTTCATGATACCGCGCGCGGCTGGCGCCGTGGCGGCGCGTCATGCAATGCGCATAGGTTCGGCGCGGGATTCAGCGCGCAGGGCCTCTGGCTGCCTCCGGCCGTCCCTGGCGTCCCGACTGCCTCGACCGCTTACGATCGTTCTGACGACTTCCGACGCCTCCGTCCGCCCCTAGCCGTCGACCGCCCGACCGCCCGCGGGCTTCGCGGAATCGTTTCGGAAATGTTTGGCAACTTGGACGCATGCGGGCCCGTTCGCCGCTATAATCTGATGGCTTTACATCTCGAGCACCCTCGTCCGCGCGCACCTTCGCGCAAGACGCGCGAGGAGGTCGGTGCTCCGCAAGGGGTTGGCGCGCTGCGCCAACGTGGAACGAACGGAGTAACATCATGGCTACAAAAGAGACGGCCCGCGCCACCTGGTCTGGCAAGTGGGCGTTCATCTTGGCCGCAGCCGCCTCGGCGGTGGGCCTGGGGAACATGTGGCGCTTCCCGTACCTGGCCGCCAAGTACGGCGGCGGCGCGTTTCTGCTGGTCTACGTCATCCTGGTGGTGACGTTCGGCTTCGCGCTCATGATGGCCGAGACGGCGCTCGGGCGCCGGACGGGCCAGAGCGCCATCGGCGCGTTCAAGTGCTTCGGCAAGAAGTACGCGATCATCGGCATCCTCGCCAGCGCGGTTCCCTTCATCATCACGCCGTACTACGCGCTGATCGGCGGCTGGGTGACCAAGTACATGGCGGCCTACCTGTTCGAGCCGGCCAGCGTCATCGCGGGGGAGGACTACTTCACCGGCTTCATCCTGCAGAACCCCGAGACGTACGTGTGGATGCTCGTGTTCATCGCCTTGGTGGTGGTCGTGGTCGCCCTCGGCGTGAAGCGCGGCATCGAGCGCGTGAACAAGGTGCTCATGATCGCCCTCATCGCGATGGCCGTCGGCATCTCGGCCTTCTCGCTCACGCTGCCCGGCGCGCTTGACGGCGTGGCGTACTACCTCATCCCCGACTTCTCGAAGTTCAGCGTGGAGCTCGTGGTGGCGGCCATGGGGCAGATGTTCTTCAGCCTGTCGCTGGCCATGGGCATCATGATCACGTACGGCTCCTACTTCCAGAAGGACGAGGACCTCGAGCACTCCGTGCGCCGCATCGAGGTGTTCGACACGGGCATCGCCATCCTCGCGGGCTTCATGATCATCCCGGCGGCCGTGGCCGTGCAGGGCGGCGCCGAGGCCGTGGCCACCAAGGCCGGCCCGGGCCTCATGTTCGGCGTGCTTCCCCAGGTGTTCGAGGGCTTCGGCTTCGCGGCGAACGCCGTGGGCTTCGCGTTCTTCGCGCTCGTGTTCTTCGCGGCGCTCACGAGCTGCATCTCGCTGTTCGAGACGCTCGTCTCCATCGTGGAGGACGGCGCCAAGCGCGGCCGCACGTTCGCCATCGCCACGTGCGCGGTGTTCGTCGTCGTGGTGGGCGTCATCGTGAACATGGGCTACAACAACCTGCTGTCGGTCGACCTCATGTACTCGGTCTTCGGCATCGGCGAGTACCAGGACGCGCAGCTGCTCGACTTCTTCGACTTCCTGTCCAACACCATCATGATGCCCATCGTGGCGCTGCTCACGTGCGTCTTCGTGGGCTGGATCATCAAGCCGCAGGTCATCATCTCCGAGGTGAAGCAGTCGAGCAAGTTCGTCGCCGAGAAGCTGTTCGTCGTGATGATCAAGTACATCGCGCCGGTGTTCGTGGTGGTGATCCTCGTGGCCTACGTGATGAACACGATGGGCCTCATCACGCTGTAACAGACGTCATTCCCAATCAAGCGGCCGCATGGGGCGGCCGTCTACGGCAAGGAGTTCTCGTGTCCCTCTCCATCGGTATCGTCGGGCTGCCCAACGTGGGCAAGTCCACGCTGTTCACCGCGCTCACCAACAAGGGCGGCCTGGCCGCCAACTACCCGTTCGCCACCATCGAGCCCAACGTCGGCATCGTGCCGGTGCCCGACGCGCGCCTCGACGCGCTGGCCGCCATCGACAACCCGGCCAAGATCGTGCCGGCCACCGTCGAGTTCGTGGACATCGCGGGCTTGGTGGCGGGCGCCAGCCAGGGCGAGGGCCTCGGCAACCAGTTCCTCGCGAACATCCGCGAGACCGACGCCATCGCCGAGGTGGTGCGCTTCTTCGGCGACCCCGACGTCACGCACGTGGCCGGGCGCGTCGACCCGCAAAGCGACGTGGAGACCATCAAGACCGAGCTCATCCTGGCCGACATCGCCACGCTCGAGAAGGCCGTCCCGCGCCTCGAGAAGGAGGCCAAGCGCGACAAGGCGGGCGCGCGCAAGCTCGAGGTGGCGCGCCGCGTGCTCGAGGGCCTCAACGAGGGCCACCGCGCGCGCACGCTCGACCTCTCGGAGGAGGACGCCGCGGCGATCTACGAGCTGCACCTGCTCACGATGAAGCCGATGCTCTACATCGCGAACGTCGACGAGGACGCCGTCGACGCCGGGCTGCCCGAGATCGACGGCTGCGTCCCCGTGCCCATCTGCGCGAAGGTGGAGGCCGACATCGCCGAGCTCGCCGAGATGGACCCCGAGGAGGCGGCCGAGTACATGGAGGTGCTCGGCTTGTCCGAGAGCGGCCTGGCGCGCCTCATCCGCGAGGCGTACCACCTGCTCGGGCTCCAGAGCTACTTCACGAGCGGCGTCACCGAGACGCGCGCGTGGACCGTGCCCATCGGCGCGAAGGCCCCGCAGGCTGCCGGCGTGATCCACACCGACTTCGAGCGCGGCTTCATCAAGGCGGAGACGGCCAGCTTCGAGGACTACGTGGCGCTCGGCGGCGAGAAGGGCTGCCGCGACGCGGGCAAGCTCCGCCAGGAGGGGAAGGACTACGTCGTCCAAGACGGCGACGTCATGCACTTCAAGTTCAACGTATAGGAGGAGCTGACAGAATCGGCTCTGCAAAAGAGCGAGCATCCTGCCGCCGGGTAGGGTTTCGAGCACTCGAAACTTCTTTCATCGTTAGGCCTTTGAAGATGAAAGATCGTTTCGGGTGCTTTTTGGCTTTAGATAAGCTAAGGGGTGAGACCTTTGAAGAAGTTTGTTGCTGAGGATTCATTTTGGGAGTTATTCCCGGATGCGCAAATAGGCGTTGTTGTCGCAAGGGGCATGAGACCTGGGGTTGAAGTGCCGAAGGAGGGCTCTGAGGCCATTGCGAAAATGCTCGAAGATGCGAATGCGAAGGCCGATGAGCTGCTGACATCGGACATCATCTCCCAAAACGAGGTCGTGGCCGTTTGGCGCGGCGCCTATCAGAAGTTCAAGACGAAGAAGGGCGCGCGCTCGTCAATCGAGAACCTGTTGAAGCGCGTGCTCAAGGGAAATCCTGTCGGACCTATCTCGCCCGCGGTGGATATATACAACACCGTGTCGCTCAGCTATGCGCTGCCTGTAGGCGGTGAGGACATCGATGCGATAGAAGGTGACGTCAGGCTCGGCATCACGGAAGGCGGGGATGCGTTTCGCGCGCTTGGGGACGAGGAAGACTCGCCGACGCTCGAGGGCGAGCTTTGCTATCGCGATAACGTCGGAGCTGTATGCCGCTGCCTTAATTGGCGTGATGGCCAGCGTACGGCGCTGACAGATGAATCGAGCAACGCGCTGCTTGTCGTCGAATCGGTCGATCCATCTCGAGCTGACGAGCTCGCGCAGGCTGTAGATGAGTTGGCTGCTCTCATCGAGCAATACCTCGGTGGAGAAATCGCCGCTAAAGCAATCATCACCAGGGATAGCCCCGAGCTTGTCATCGATGAGTGAATACGGCTTTAGCTTGAGGAGCGGCTCGCCCCTCCGAAGATAGCGTCTCGCTTCGCCGAGTTTGCTGTAATCTTGTTGTAGAGTTTGCTGTGCAAGCGCCTCCGCTGCGCAATCTCGGAGCGCTTTGCGAGTTGAAGCAGAAATGACGCCGAGGATGCATTATTCTACACCCATCTGCAAAAAGCGAGAAGAGCTGCTGCGACGCGGGCTTCGAGGGAGCCGCGCGGGCCGAGGCTTGGGGAGGAGCTCATCATGGCTGACGTTATGAATGGCACTGCGGCTGGCATCAGGGGCGGTGCGGGCAACGCCGCATCTGGCGCCCGAGGCGGCGATGCGACCGGCATCAAGAAGCTGGGGTTCGGGCTCATGCGCCTGCCGGTCTGCGCGAGCGGCAGCGCGCGCAACATCGGCGAGGCGGCCGACCGGGGCGGGGAGCCCATCGACGTCGAGCAGGTGTGCGCCATGGTCGACGAGTTCATGGGCGCCGGCTTCTCCTACTTCGACACGGCGTTCACCTACCACGACGGCGCGTCGGAGCCCGCCATCAAGCGCGCGCTCGTGGACCGCTACCCGCGCGAGAGCTTCCAGCTGGCCACCAAGCTGCCCGCCTGGGCGGCGAAGAGCGCCGCGGAGGCGCGCGGCATGCTCGACATCTCGCTTGCGCGCACGGGCGCGGGGTACTTCGACTACTACCTGCTGCACAACCTCGGCGGCGAGCTCTCGCAGCCGTTCGAGGACTACGGGCTCTGGGAGTTCGTGCAGCAGAAGAAGGCCGAGGGGCTCATCCGCCACGCGGGCTTCTCCATCCACGACAACGCCGCCGCGCTCGACGCGCTGCTCACCGCGCATCCCGAGGTGGACTTCGTGCAGCTGCAGATCAACTACGCCGACTGGGAGAACCCCAAGGTGGAGTCGCGCAAGTGCTACGAGGTGGCCCGCGCGCACGGCCTGCCCGTCATCGTGATGGAGCCGGTGAAGGGCGGATCGCTCGTGAAGCTGCCGCCCGCCGCGCGCGCCGTGCTCACTGAGGCGAACCCCTCGGCCCCGCTCGCCTCGTGGGCGCTGCGCTTCGCCGCGTCGCTGCCCGGCGTGCTCACGGTGCTCTCGGGCATGTCGAACATCGAGCAGATGCGCGAGAACGTGGGCGTCATGCGCGACTTCAAGCCGCTCACCGCCGAGGAGGCGGCCGTGGTCGAGCGCGTGCGCGGCATCTTGGACGAGGCGCCCACCGTGCCGTGCACCGACTGCCGCTACTGCGTGAAGGGATGCCCCCAGCACATCGGCATCCCCGCCGCGCTCGAGAGCCTGAACATCATGGCGCAGTTCGGCGACGAGCGCCGCGCGAAGGAGAACTACGCGTGGAGCACCGGCTCGCATCCCGCGTCGAGCTGCATCGGCTGCGGGGCGTGCGAGCGCGTGTGCCCCCAGCACATCGCGATCACGTCCGAGCTCGCCCGCGCCGCCGAGCTGTTCGAGTAGGGCGCCTGCGGGCCCGCAGGCGCCGTGGCGCGCGCAGGCGCTCGCCCGCCCGCCACGGCACCCTCGCCGCGTGCCCGCCGCGGCGCCTGCTCTCCGCGTCTCCTCGTGGCCCGCCTCTTTACAGGCGGGCCCGTTCTGTAAAGACTTCGCCTGCTCCCAGATGCTACACTCCGGCCGTCAGGGGGAGCGCGCGTCTCCCCGTTCGAGAGGAAGGGGTGGGCATGGGGGTTCTCTACCAGGCAGCAGACCCGATCTACTTGGCCATATGGCTGTTCGTTCTCTTCGCCTTGATGGCGTTCAACGAGCTGGGGCGCGTCAGGCCCTGGGCGGGCATCACGCTCTTCCTCGTCGTGCCGGTCCTCCTCACCATATTCGTGTGGCCGACCACCGCCGCCCCCGGCAACGAGTACGGCACGGGCACGTGGTTCAACTGGGTGAAGACCTACTCGGCGCTCGCGGGCTGCCTCGGGTTCATGGCCCTGCGCTTCGTCACGTGGAAGGACGAGGACGGCCAGGTCCACCACCTCTACGAGAAGCGCTGGGCGCTGTGCTTCCCGCCGCTCATCCTGGCCGTCAACATCGCTGAGGCGGTCATCCGCGACTTCCAGGTGTTCAGCTTCGGCTTGTGGGCGGGAGGCACCGTCGACAACCTGTGGACCATCTCCGGCCCGTGGAACATCATGAACGGCATCGCGGGCATCCTGAACATCCTCACCATCTGCGGCTGGTTCGGCATCATCATATCGAAGGACCGCACGCGTGACATGATCTGGCCTGACATGATCTGGGCGTGGATCATCGCCTATGATCTGTGGAACTTCGCCTACACCTACAACTGCATCTCCGACCACTCCGCCTACTGCGGCTTGGCGCTCCTGCTCGCCTGCACCATCCCCACCTTCTTCATCAAGCGAGGCGCGTGGCTGCAGCATCGCGCGCAGACGCTCGCGCTGTGGATCATGTTCGTCATGACGGTCCCTCAGTTCGCTGACGTGCTGGCTCCCATTCCCACCACGCACAACCCCACGGCGTTTTTCGTGGTAAGCTTGGCTGCGCTGGCGTCGAACGTGGCGCTTGCCGCATGGCAGGTCATCCGCATTCGCCGCGCCAAGCTGAACCCGCTTGCTGACGAGATCTACGCTGACACCGCGGCGTATCGACGCGTCATCGAGGAGAACGAGTAGCCGAGAGGAGCCGCCCATGCCCGAGCATCCCTGCTATGCGCAGGATGGCGGCCGCCCCGTGCGCATCACGGGACGGCAGAGGGGCGCGGCCGTCGTGCGGCTGAGCGGGCAGGCTGGCGACATCATGCAGGCGGCGCGGACGTGCTTCGAGCGCGACGGCGTGCGCGCGACCACCGTCACGGCCGTCGCCGCCGAGGCGGGCATCACGCGCGAGCTGTTCTACTACTATTTCGCCAGCAAGCAGGCCGTCATCGACGCCGTGCTCGACGACTACGTGGCCGACCTCGTGGAGACGGTGCTCGTGTGGAACGAGCTGCGCGTGTTCGGCGACACGCCCGCCTCGCTCAGGAAGGGCGTGCGTGCCCTGCGCCTCGCGCTCTACGACGCCGACGGCCCGCGCCCCATGGTCCGCGTGCTCGAGGAGCTTGGGCAGCGTGACGCGTTCGACGTGCGCGCCGTGCGCGAGACGGTCGACTGCATCAACGAGCACATCGTCACCGAGTACGCCGCCTACCATCAGGTGGAGATCGACTTCGTGCGCGAGATGTTCTGCGTGGTGCTGTTCGGCCTGGTGGGGCTTTTAAAGGTGGAGCCCGAGGTGAGCGACGAGGTGCTCATGCGCATCGTCGAGCAGACGCTGCGGCTTGACATGCGCGTGATCGAGCATCCCGCGGAGCGCACGGTGGCTCCTGACGCGGCGTGGGTGGGGGAGGGGCAGCGCCTCGGCGCGGAGCCGCTCGAGGCGTTTTTCGCCCGCACGCCGCGCCTCGCGGTGGCCTTCTCGGGCGGCGCCGACTCGTCCTACCTGCTCGCGGCCGCTCGCGCGGCGGGCTGCGAGGTGGGGGCGTACCTGGTGAGCACGGCCTTCCAGCCGGCCTTCGAGCTCGCCGACGCCCGCGCGGTGGCCGCGCGCGTCGGCGTGCCCCTGCGCGTGATCGAGGCCGACGTGCTCTCCCAGGCCGACATCTGCGCGAACCCGCCTGACCGCTGCCGCCTCTGCAAGCGCTTCATCTTCGCGCGCGTCTGGCAGGCGGCCCGCGCCGACGGATTCTCCGTGCTCGCCGACGGCACCAACGCGAGCGACGACCCGGCGCGCCGCCCGGGCTTCCGCTCGCTCGACGAGGCGGGCGTCACCTCGCCTCTGCGCCGCGCGGGGCTTGCCAAGGCCGACGTGCGCGCCGCCTCGCGCGCCCTCGCCGCGCGGGCGGGCCTGCCCGCCGACGCCTACCTCGCCGACAAGCCGCGCTTCTCCTGCCTCGCCACCCACGTGCC
>NZ_JAAVTO010000003.1 GCF_013185065.1 Adlercreutzia sp. ZJ473
CGCTCCACCTGCTCGCGGCGCATCGACCTTCTTTCCTGCGGCGTCATCGTCACTTCCTTCCATCAGGTTGCAACGATTGTGGCATCTATCGGCTAGAAGCTGAAGACGCAGGAATTTAGACGCTTACGATACGAGGCGACCTCGAGGACCTCGAAATCAGAGTGTTTCTGGACAACACGCTCAAGACCACCAAATCCCGAAGAAAGACGAAACGCCTCATGAATGGGCGCATCTTGATGCAAGCTGATACCGTTAAGGACAAGCTTCTTCCTCAACGCACGACGACCCTCCTGGTGGAGGGTCGTCGATTAATTGGTTGGCTTGCTCGCTGGCCGTTAACTGGCAGCTTGCGCTGTCCCCCGCGCCTCTAGGCTGCTTGGGGGATGGTGGCGAGGATGCGGGAGAGCTCCTCGGGGGTGTCGAAGGAGCGCGCCTTGTCGGAGCCGACCACCACTACCTCGCCCGTCCACTTGGAGGGACGAGGGTCGGAGCGCTCGGCGGGCTCGAACTCGTCGGTGCGGATGAAGTAGCGCACCTTGAGGTCCTCGGGCTTCGGGAAGTCCTCGCGGGTGAAGTCGTACTCGAGCTCCTCGAGCACAGCGGCCACGGAGTCCTGCACGGGCGCCGCCGGATCGAGCGGCGTCACGCCGCGCTCGCTGTTGAAGGTGGCGGCGTCACCCACGTACACGGTGCGCACGCGGCGCCGACGCGTCTTCTCAAGGCGCGCGATCACCACGATCGCAGCCGCGACAACAACCCACCAGATGATGGACAGCACCAGGTCGAGCGGGTTGTCCACGCGGTTGAAGCCGAGGAAGTACCACAGCCACAGCAGGAAGGCCGAGATCACCACCAGAACGGCGAAGATGATGACGTTGCTCTTCTTCATGTCTCCAGTCCTTTCCTACTTGCTCAGGCCGCTCATGGCAACTGCCGTCGCGCCAGCGGGCGCGGCCGCCTCAGGCGACCAGCTCACGCCCCGACGGGCGGGCGACCCCGAGGGGGAGTCGCCGCCAGTGAGGTCGTCCTCGTACTCCTTCAGGCGGCGCGAGAACAGCGCGCGGCGGGTGGCGACGCACGCGGCGTAAACCAGCGTTACCACGATGCCAAGGATAATGTAGAAGTGCACCCAGCAGCCCACATGGCGCTCAGCCAGCGGGGTGGCATCGTCGCCGATGTCGGCAAGCGGCGTCTGGCCGTCGCCGATGACAGCCTCGGCCGCGCCCTCAAGCGCGTCCACCAGAGGCGTGATCACGGGGGCCAGCGGGCCAGCGGGCACCGTGCCCGGAACCGGCGCCGGCGTCACAGGCGTCGGAGCGGGAGTCGGACCACCAGGGGTGACAGGACCCGGGGTGGGCGTCGGCGCAGGCGTGGGAACCGGATCAACCGGGATAGGATCAGTCTGCGCGGTGTCCGTAATGTCCTCCGTGCCCGGAGTACCCGGATTATCCGGATTGCTCGGGTCGCCAGGCTCGCCCGGACCACCCGGCTCACCAGGACCACCAGGCTTACCCGGGTTGTCAGCCACGGCCGTCACGCTGTTGTACAGGTTGGTGGCGCCCAGGTCAGCCGCCTGCACGACGTACGCGTACTGAAGCGTAGCCGAAGCGTTCGGCGCAAGGCTGCCGATGGAAGCAACACCGCCGTTGACGAGCATCGCCTGACCAGCCGCGTTCTGCATCTGGTCGTCAAGCACGATGTTCTCGAGCGTCACGTTGCCGTTGTTGGTGACCGTCACGTCGAACGTGATGACCTCGCCCGGCGCATAGCTCGCGCCATTTGCCGGCGTGCTGGTCACGGTCTTGGCCACGAACATGCTCGGCTGCGGCGTGACCACCGGATCCTCCGTTTCGTCCGGAGTCACCTCAGGCTCGCCGCCCTCGGGGGCAGCGCCCGTGGCGGTCGCGCTGTTCACAACCTCGCCAGCAAGGACGTCATCCTCGGTAACCACATACTGAGCCGCAACGACGACCTCAGAACCAGGAGCCAGGCTGGCGATCGTGGCAGTCTGCCCGTTGACCTCATACCCATCACCGGCGACAATCTCGACGCCCTCGAGCTCGTCGGTCATGACGACGTCCGTGAGCGTGACGTTGCCGTTGTTGGCGACTGTGATGCGGTACTCGATGGCCTCGTCCAGGGCATAGGCCGCCCCGTTGGCAGGCGTACTCACGGTAGTCTTGCTCACCGCGATGCTCGGCTGCGGCTCATCCAGATCAACCTCATCGGTGTTCTCGAACGTCTTGTCGCTGTCCGAGAAGCTTGCAGTAATAGTATTAACGAACGTACCAGCCAGAATGTCAGCCTCGGTGATCGTGTAAGTCGCCTTCGTGCTCACCGTCACACCAGGCGCCACGTTCTCAAACTCGCTCTGCTCCAAGGTGACGCCTTCGATCTCAGAAAGCGTGATCTTCTTAAGCTCGTCGTAGATGTTGGTCGCATTGACGGTGAATTCAACCGTATCGCCAAGCCCGTACGCGCCAGCTGCATGTGTCTTGGTCACAACCTTGTTCGGATCGACAGGATCACCCGAGTCACCACCCGAACCACCATCCGTCACGGTCAGCGTGCCGATAACCGCGCTGACGGTGTAGTTGGCCGCCTTGGCAGTGTAGTCGTTGCCGTCGCCGGCCCACGTGATCTCAAAGGTGTTCGGGGCGTTGCCGACAAGGGTCTGGGTGCCAGTGGTGTCGAAGGACGCCGTCTCGCCGTTGACGAAGCCGGAGATCTCGCCGTCAGCCGTCAGCTCGGTGCCGTCGTAGGTCTTGCTGGCGTCGGGCGTGGTCACCGTCAGGGTCGCGGGGGTAATGACGACAGAAACGTCTTCGATTCTATGAACTTCTCGCCCATCACGCGATATAGCAACATCCACCTTTTGATTTACGACATCCGTAAACTCATTTTCGATCGTCTCGGAGCCAACATAGAATTCAACTGTTTCGCTATCCAAAACACCCACAACGGATATAACCCTCGTCGTACCGTCGTATTCCTCATTTACTGGCAAAGCTTGAATAGCGTGATAATCACGCGCGAAGTGGGCGTAGTAGGTGGCGGCCACGTTGAGGCCGCCGGCCTTGGCGGGGACGAAGGTCTGGCTAGTGGAGACCTCGTTGCCATCGGCGTCGGTCCAGTTCACGAAGTGGTAGCCGGCGTTGGCGGCCGCGGTGGAGCCGGACGCGGTGCCGGTGGCGGGCCTCAGCGTCTCGGAGCCCGGGTTGACCGAGCCCATGTCCTTGGAGTCGTCGCCGACCTGGTAATTGATGGTGACGTTGTCGTCCTCCGCGAAGTGGGCGTAGTAGGTGGCGGCCACGTTGAGGCCGCCGGCCTTGGCGGGGACGAAGGTCTGGCTAGTGGAGACCTCGTTGCCATCGGCGTCGGTCCAGTTCACGAAGTGGTAGCCGGCGTTGGCGGCCGCGGTGGAGCCGGACGCGGTGCCGGTGGCGGGCCTCAGCGTCTCGGAGCCCGGGTTGACCGAGCCCATGTCCTTGGAGTCGTCGCCGACCTGGTAATTGATGGTGACGTCGGCAATATCGCAATTAGCCGACACAGGGCTCATTATGTTCGCGGTCGTTCTTACATCACTAGTGCTCGTATTTAAATTATAGCTATATGCTGTTAACGCATCAGCGGTCAGAACGACTGCGCCCTTCTTACAATCCTCGGCTGTCACAGTATATTTCACTGTGCCAATATAGTATCCATTCTCGTCCTTCGTTAGCCCTGATATGCTAGCTTCTTTGCCGTTAATTTTCACATTGCTTAACGTGGGGATTCCTGGATTCAATTGTATGCCGTCGTGCTCTGTTTCAGGCTTAATCTTAACCGTAAACGTCACGTCATTGTCAGCGGAGACATTTTCTTTGTTGCATTTTGCCTCAACTTCCAGTTTGGGCTGATATCCCGTAACCGTCACGGAAGCATTAACATTTTCTTGGTCAGTGCGCGAATAGCCAAAAAGCGCCACATATCCCTTTGCTTTGGCACGCGCCACAGCTTCACTAAGTCCAGGATAACCATTGACCGTTCCATAGCCACCGTCAATCGGATAGAGATACGCATTCCCATAGCCTTTTATTTGCAGCACAGTGAGAAGATGATTATTCGCGGGTTTAACGAATATCAAAATATAGCCCGGATGGATACGGCCAAGAGCGTCTTGATAGGCAAAGTCCTCTATATTCACCGTACCGCTGAACGGTTCGAATCGATTATAACTGGCGTCTTGTTCGTCTCTGAAAAAGAGGTACTCAGCTGTGGCATTCTCGATTTTCGTCTCAAGGTTCAGTTCCGAGTCCCAACCATTCGATGCATATTTTGCGATTGAAGAGTTTGCTGCATAGATCGTGAAGTGGTCTACATCAAAGCTTTGCACGTTGGCATCGGCTTGGCGAGCACTAATTATTTCTACCTTGGATGCGTCATCGGAGACACGGCAGACGTTCACTTCCCCACCTTCAAGATTGGCATCAAAGAAGCAGACGTTCACGGCGCCTTCTGGCTGAATGGCGTTGCCGTCCTTGTCGAGCAGCGTCACGTCGATGGCCACGACGTCCTGGAGCTCCTTGCCCTGCGCCTCAACCTTGGCGCTCACGGCGTCGATCACGTCCTGGCGCTCAACGCGGCTCGCCTGCACAGTGGTGCCCTCGGGGAGGATGCCCTCGCCGGCGGTCACCTTGACGATCACGTCGTCCACATAGGCCCAGTCCTCGAAGACGGGGCTGCTCACGTCAGCATGGACGGTGACGACCTCTTCGTCAGACGCGGCTGTGTCGGCAGTTGCTTCCGCATCAGCGGGTTCAGCTGCTTCGGATTCTTCGCTCTCAGGGGTTTCGGTGCCAGAAGCTTCAGGTGCAGGCTGTTCGGATTTGGAGGTTTCGTCAGACTCAGCAGCTTCATCGGCCACAGCAGCTTCGTTAGCTTCTACAGCCTCATCAGTTGTGGGCTTGACGGTATCTGCAGCCTCGTCAGCGGCGGCACTTTTGTCAGTCGCAGCGGCTTTGCTAACCTCTGTGCCTTCTTCGGTTACAGCGGGCTGGTTGGCCGGATCAGGCTCAGTCGCAGCAGGCTTGGTGGTATCGGGCTCAGTTGCTTCGGCAGTCGCTTCCGCATCGGCGGATTCGGTCGCTTCGGCCTCTTCGGTCGTGAGCTCAGTTGCGTCGGTACCGTCAGCCTGAGCCTTCGTGGAATATTCGGAGTCGCCAAGGGGCTTAGGCGCGAGAGCGGACTCAGCCGGCTCGACAGCCTTGTCGGCTTCGGTCTTCACGGTGATTTCGAGCTTGTTGCTGACGTACTCGGCAGCGATGGTGTACGTGCCGTCCTGGGTGGTGACGGGCACGTTCGCAGCTGCGGAGTTCTTCGCCGTGACGCCGACGACCTTATAGCCCTTCTCGGCGATCGCCTTGAACACAAGGTCGGCGGAATCAGACACCTTGAGCGTGACGGTGTCGGGGCCAGTCAGCTTCTGACCGCGCACTTCGACATAAGCGTTCGGCAAGTTGAAGGTGACCTTCGCTTCACCGATTCTCACGCCGTCGCCATCCACGGCGGACTGTCCCATCTGGGGCACGTCCTTAGCGCCGCCGTTCGTACCAGCCTCGGCGAACGCAAACACGTTCGTCATGCTGAGGACGAGCACAACCGACAGGAACACCGAGAGGACTTTGCCTTCGAAGGTTCCCTTTGCGTCTATGAGTCTCTCTAACATCTCTACCACCCAGCTTCGTCTTCGCGGCCTGCCGCCTGACGTGCGGGTTGCGACCGCGCGCCTTGCGGCTTCCATTACGCGCCTGCGCTCGTGACCAGGGGGACTCAAGCTGCTAGCCCCTGCATGATCTTCACGAACTCTGAGCATGCGCGTATACGGGTGTTTTCACCCACACAACAGATTATTACAGGGGGGTGACAAAATCAAATCGTTCGATACGAGATTTTAGGAGTTAGCACAAAGAGTTGAGGTGCGCGGGACGAGAGGCACAACGGAAGAGTTTTGCGTATGGGCGCAGAAGTTTTCAATAGCTTGATACGATAGCGCAACGAACGCCTTTAACGGCGTCCGCAAAGTGTCGTGGCTCCTAGAGCTCTTCTACGCCAAAATCATAGGGACCCATAAAGCGTTCCCCATCCAGGTGAATGACATGGTCTGGATCGGAGGCACACCATGCCTCAGTCTCCCAAGCTAAATCAGTCAGATACTGGCGCATCACCGAGCGATCGGGGAAGCACGGCACGAATACGATCTTGCTTTTCTGCGGCGCAAACAGCTCTATCAGCTCGCGCTTGCGGATAACGTCTATCGGTCCGTGCGTCGAGCAAGCCTCCATAAGGAAGAGCCACTGCCTGTCCTCCATCCAAACAACGAGATCAGGGGCTTTCCCATGCTCAGGTATCTCTATGCCCGCAGAAGCCATCAAAGCCTCTTGGTCAACCTTATGCGTATGATCGGTGTCGTCTATGTAGAGCACCTGACCGCCTGGGGCATATCTCGGGCAGAACTCCTCCACCATGTCCTTGATAAGCGCGTTCTGCCCACCAGCAGACAGCATCACCCCCGTGCCGTCCGGCAGCTCAACGGGCACCTTGTTCATGGCGCGAATCTTGGCTTGCTGCTGCCGCCATGTCTCAACACCGTCCAAGAACTCTCTCAAGCGCTCCTCGTAGACCTCGGTCCCCACCGCATGGAGAACTGGCAGCAAATTGGGATTCAGGCGGTAGTTCCATTTCGGAGAGTTAATCGGCCTGTCAGGCTGGTCGGCATTCTGCTCGATTAGCGCCCCCGCGCTGAACTGATGCAGCGTGAACCGCCTGATTGCTTCGCGCGTGTTGGCAGCGTAATCTTGCCCCAGATGATCGCGCATCCAATCCATGAGCATGCGTGTCGTGTACATGTCGTTCGTCGCATCAGACCAGCTGCTGTTCGCGTCCAAATGGGCCAATGCGAGAAGCGTCATCGAGCTTCGCTCGTTGAGGCGTTCCTTGTCCATTTCCAAATCGGCAAGAACGTCCCTCGCTTGCTCTATGAGCTCGTTCAGCCTCAAATGAACGTCTTGCATATCTCGTCGATCTCCCCCTGCTCCATGCCGATTCGCCATCTTGGGCCGATCCTCTCCAGGTCATTCAACTGCGGGCACGGCATAGCCTTTATGTCCCTGGCGTTTACCTGCGTTGACCCGCTTACGCCTCTGAACCACCTGTCCAGATAAGTGGAGTTGAGCCATAGGGAAATGCCTTGCGCAAGCTCCACCGATCGCAGAGGCACAACACCTCTGGGCGTTCCCGCGTGGATGAAGTTCAGGTGATTCTCTATCGCAGCTTCCGTGCAAAGTACCAGCGGACGCGCAACGACGCGCCGCTTCTCCTCCTTCGCCGAAAATCGCTTGACCACTACATACGGACCTGGCTTTATCAGCTGCTTGAGCGCTTTGACATTTCCGGCCTCCGCCTTGTACCACTGAGGCTTTCCCATGCGCAGCGGATGCTCGAGCACGCCTTTCGGAAAATTGCCCGCATAGATCATCGGATAGACGTCATTGCCCTCGGGCTTCTCCTCGAATATTCGCTCCCTGTTCCTAAAGTCAACGACCTTGCCGGTGGAGGGACAGAGCCCGAGCGAGCATACCGTCTCCTCAAGCTTGCTTCCGTCTTGCGGCGTAATGCGCACCACGAGGCCGAAGGGGTCTATCAGATCTTGTGAGGAATAGCGCGTCCGCGTAACCCCATCGCTCTTGCCCATGGACTGAGACACCTCTATCTCCTCGACCTGCTTGCGCTTGGAGAATTTCACGAGCATCGTCTCTTGAAGCACCTTCGTGTCCGAAAACACCTCAGTCCTTGAGCCGTATACGTGAATGGCATCCAGCGAGTAGGAGCTGAGTGCATATCTCCTGAACGGCTCGAAGTAGCCCCCGTTGGTCCACGAACGCGGAACTATCGCTACGAGCTCGCCGTTATCGGCAAGCCTCGAAAGCCCCACCGCAATAAATGCCGCATAGAGGTTCGCCGATTTGCACGGCAGCGCGTCTTGGCGCGGATCGTTCGCCGCCATCTTCTTGTAGGGAGGATTGAGGATAACCCTATCGTAGGCCGCATCTGGCGTAGCGATCAGGGCATCTCCCTGCGTCAGCTCATGAGGCACGCCCACCGACGCCATTTCAGCCTCAAATATTGTCGCGAGAACAGGGTCTGCCTCCACGGCATCCAGCTGCTCTATGCGCCCATCATATCGGTCATAGAGGGCTATGGAGAGCATTCCGGTACCGGCACCCAGGTCAAGACAGCGAATAAAAGCCTGGTCAGAGCCGAGCTCTGAGAACATCGAAACGGCGAGCTTCGCCGTCTCGGCGGGAGTCAAGTGCTGCGCAAGGGCATTGCGCTTCTCATCGGAAGTGGCCTGGATGACGTGCGTGCGCGTCTGCGCAGCCTGTTGCAAAACGCTAGCCATTCAGCCTCCTTTTCTGCGCCGAGATCATGCCGAGATGCAGTTTACTTATTTTACAACGGATGGGCTCTGCTCGGCAGGGACCTCTATGGCGCTCCGCGGAAACTCTGTCCTACTTCAGGGCGTACTTCGTTTTCACGCGGTCGAGCTTCTTCTTCCAGGGTGCGTAGATCACCAGCAGAAACGCCACCGTGGACACCGCGTGCACCAGGTCGAACGGCAGCGCGGCGCCGTAGGTGAGCAGCGCCGCCTCCCACGTGAGGGGGTGCACGAACCCCACGAGCGTCCACGTGTTCAGCAGCGCGCCATACAGAAGCGCCGAGAGGAACCCGTACCCGCAGACGGCGGCGCGGCGCGGCTCGCCTTCGCGCGTCTCGAACGCCCCGTGTTCGGCCAGAACGCCCGCGAGGTACCCCACGAGCCCCCACGCGTACATCTGCCAGGGCGTCCACGCGCCCTGGCCGAAGAAGAAGTTAGAGGTGAGCGCCGCGAGCGCGCCCGCCATGAAGCCGCAGCGCCGCCCGAACACCGCGCCCGCCAGGATGCAGATGGCGCTCACGGGCTTCACGTCGGGGACGGGAGCGAACAGGATGCGCCCCGCCGCCGCCAGCGCGCCGAGCACCGCCGCGGGCATGACCTGGCGCAGCGCAGGGCTTGACGCCTCCCAGCCCGCGAAGAACACGGCCAGCGCGCCCACCGCCACCGCGAAGGTGAGCAGCGCCGTCTGGTCGAGCTGGAAGAAGGCGGCGAGCGCCAGCGCCACGGGAACGCAGGCGAGCACGACCGGCTCGAGCGCGACGAGCACGCGCGCCCTCATGCGCGGGGGCCTTTCGCGGCAGCCCCGGACGGGGTCGCCTTGGGCGCGGCGGCCTCGGACGGGGTCGCCTTGGGCGCGGCGGAGTCAGACGCGGCAGCATCCGCCCGGGCCGCCCGGTTCGCATCTTCCGCGTCCCAGAGCTGCGTGAACTGGTCGGGCTGCGGGCGGTAGAACAGGTTTTCGCGGCAGAACGCGCGCGTGGGCTGGCTGCACGCCACCTCGCCGTCGAAGAGCATCGTCATGTCGTCGGCCACGCGCGAGGCGAACGCCAGGTCGTGCGTCACCAGCACCACCTGGCATCCCTCGGCGCGCAGCTCGAGCAGCACGCGCGCCACCTCGCGCTTCGAGGGCGCGTCGAGGCCCTTGGTGGGCTCGTCGAGCAGCAGCAGGCGCGGGCGCGTGAGCATGAGCTTCGCCAGCGCGATCTTCTGCTGCTGCCCGCCGCTCACGTCGAAGGGGTGCCGGTCCGCGAGCTCCCCAATCCCCATGCGCGCCATGACCGCGTCGACCTCCGCACGGCCATAGCCCACGCCGTGCGCCCATTCGCCCAGCTCATCGCGCACTGTGTCGCACACCAGCAGCGCCTGGAGGTCTTGCGGGAGCAACGCCTGCTCGCGGCGCAGGGCGTTGCGCACGCGCCCGCGCTCAGGCGAAAGCACGCCCGCGAGCACGCGCAGCACCGTGGACTTCCCGCAGCCGTTGCCGCCCACGACGGCATGGATGCCCGGGCGCGAGAGGTCGAGGTCCATGTTGCGCAGGACCCACGCGGCGTCGCGCGCATAGCGGAAAAACGCGCCCTCGAGCGCGAGCGGGGCGGCGGGGGCGGGTTCGAAGCCGAACGTGCGGCGGAGCGGGGGCGCGAAAGAGGGGCGCAGGGCGCGGGACGTGCGAGGAGGGCGCGGGGCGCCGGAGCCGCGCTCTGGCACAAGCGCTTCCGCACCCTCCGCCTCCGCGCCCCAAACGAGCGCCTCATCTTCCCGAATCCGCAGGTCATCAAGGGTGCAGGGCAGCACGCGCCCGCCCTCCACGCGCGCGGCGCACGTGGCGTAGTCGACCATCGCCCCGGGGCTGTGCGTGGCCACCACCACCGTGATGCCCAGCTCGCGGTTCACGCGGAAGAGCGCGTGCAGGAAGCTGCGCTGCGCCACGGGGTCGAGCTGCGCGGTGGGCTCGTCGAGCAGCAGCAGGCGCGGGCGCAGCGCGAGCACCGCCGCCAGGTTCAGCAGCTGCTTCTGCCCGCCCGACAGCGTGGACACCTCCCGCCGAAACCACGGCTCCATGCCGAAGAAGTGCGCCACCTCGGCCACGCGGCGGCGCATCGTGTCCTGGTCGAGCCCTTCGTTCTCCAGCCCGAACGCCAGCTCGTGCCACACCGTGTCGCACACGATCTGGTTGTCGGGGCTTTGGAACACGTACCCCACGTGCGGCGCGCGCCCGCCCGCGGCCACCTCCTCGCCGAATGCGCGCACCGCGCCCGCGCGTGCGCCCGCCGGCGCTATCTCGGGCTTCGCGCAGCGCAGAAGCGTGGTCTTGCCCGAACCCGTGTTGCCCACGAGCAGGGCAAACGCGCCCTGGGGCACCGCCCAGTCCGCGTCCTTGAGCGCGGGGGCGGCGGCGCCCGCGTACGTGAAGCCGAAGCGTTCGTAAGTCAGCGCATCCATCGCAGGCGGTCTCCTAGGACGACGAGGCACGGCAGGAAGAAGTACAGCGCGTAGGGCACATATCCCCACCACAGCGTGAGCGTGCTCAGGGAGGGGTAGAAGCGGTACTGCGACGTGGCCGCCCACGCGCAGGCGGCGCACGCCGCGCCGAGGCCGAGGACCACGGCGAGCGCGAGGGCGTCGGCGCGCGCGAAGCGCTGCCGGCGGTAGGTGGTGCGGGTGCGCCCGCTCGCCCAGCCGCGGCTGCGCATGGCGTCGGCCGTCTCGAGGGAGTTCTCCATCCCCCATCCCACGAGGGCGGAGGCGACGCGCGCGCCCTCGCGCAGCCGCGCGGCTTTGCCGAATGAGATTGTTTGGCGCGCCGCCGTGCATGCCCCCTGGACGGCGCTGATCTCGCGGCCCTGCCGCACGAAGCGCGGGATGAGGCGCATGCACATCGACGTCATGAGCGCCACCGTGGGCAGGCGGTTGCCCAGCACGCCCGTCACCTTGTCGGACGTGAGCACGCACGCCGCGTTGGCGAACTCGACCATGACGGCCATGAGCAGCGCGCCCATGCAGAGGCCGTACGCGAAGCTCTCGAAGTACACGGCGCGCACGCCGATGCGGAAGAGCTCCGTGGAGCCCATCGGGGAGAAGAGCGGGTTGGCGAGCGCGACGAGCACCAGCATCGGAACTTGCCACAGCGCGGCGCGCGCCACCTGGCAGCCGCCGCGCAGGCACACGCCCAGGCAGACTGCCGACGCGAGCGCGAGAGCCACGAGCACCGGCTGGAAGGCGGCCATGGTGAGTACGAGCGCGATGGCGGCATAGGCCACCGCCACCACAGGGTGCAGCGCGTCGAAGGCGCTCGCGGCAAAGGAGCGGGGGCCTTCGTCGGGAAGATCCCCCTGCCCTTCGCGACAGGCGCCTTGCGCATCTTGGGTGCCGCCGAAGTCGCCGGAATCGCTGGCGCCTGCGCGGCTATGGGTTTCGCCGTGGGCCATCTCGGCTAGACGACGTAGTACCAGCGGACGGAATCGCCTGATGAGAGCACATATCCGCCCGCGGGGACCATCGGCGTGGAGCCGTTGACTGAGTACATCCAGCCGCTTCCCGCGCTGACCTGCTTCTCGGCGAGTCCGTTGACAGCCGTCACGTAGGAGCTTGAGCCGCTCACGGACACGCCCGACGCGCACAGGGCGTCGTATGCCGTCGCGCCCTCGCGCAGGCTCACCGACGTGGAGGCCATGCAGCTGGGGTAGCCCGCGCTCGCGGCCTTGGAGCTGTCGACGTAGACCGACACCGTGATGGTGGCGGGAGCGGGTGCGGGAGTTGGGGCAGGAGTCGGCTTGGGAGCGGGCTCTGGCTTGGATTCGGGAGCGGGTGCAGCAGGCGTAGCGGCGGGAGCGGAAGCGTTCGGGCTGCCGGAGCTACCTGACGCACCCGGGCTGCCGGGGCCGCCCGAGCCGCTAGAGCCACCTGACGTGCTGGAGCCACCTGACGCCGCAGCGGCGCTCGCGGCAGCGTTTACGGCAGCGTCGCTGCTAGAAGCAGCATCGGCCGAGCCGGCGCCGCCGTCGGCAGAGCCCTCGGAGGAAGCACCTGCGGAGGATTCGCCGTCAGCCGCAGCCTCGGAAGAATCGCCCGACTCCGCCGCGCTGCCTTCGCCACCTTCACCGCCTTCGCCAGCGCCCTCAGCCGTGTCGGCCTGCTGGCTTTGCGATGACCCCTGCGCTGCGGGCCCGCTTTCGACAACCGAGCTCGGAGAGCCGAACGCGAACACGCACGCCACAACGACCAGTGCCAACGCCGCGCAAAGCGCCCCGATGACAACGGGCCGCCTGCTTCGCGTAGAAGCGGGCGCAGCCGCGGCGGTTGCAAGCTCATCGGCCTCTGCCCCCGTAGCGCGCGCAGGAACCACCCGCGCATCAGCGCCCGCCGCAGCGTCAGCTGCAATCACCTCAGCCTCGCGCGCATGGACATCAGCATCTTCCGCTCCCGCTATGACACCACCGTCGGCGCACGGCGCCCCCGACTCGCTCTCGAGGGCGCCGTTCTCTTTCTCCCGGTTAAGGTCAGCCATGCTCTTCGCCTAGCGAGGCACGACGTCTCGCGCCGCGTGCGACGCCCTGCGGCGGGCAGTCACCGCGCAGGCAATCGCGCCGAGCAGGACGGCTGCGGCCACGCCAGCCGAAGTTCCCGCGTCATCCCCCGTCGGAGCCAAAGCGTTCCCCGAGGAAGCCTCGGTGGCCTGGGCGGCGGAAGGCGCCTGGGCGGCCGGATCAGCAGCGGGACCAGCAGCCGACTCCTGAGCGGCCGGATCGGTAGCGGGATTGGCAGCCGACTCCTGGGGCGTCTGGCCGGCAGCGGGATCAGCGGCAGGATCCTGCGGATTCGGCGCGCTCGGAAGCGCCGCCTCGCCCTTGGCAGCCTGGGTGTACACGTTGTAGGCAGCCCCCGTGTTCTTCAGCCCCTGGTAGGCCACGAGCGCCATGAAGCCCTGCTGGTCAGCGAGCTCCTGCGAGTACCCCTGGGGGATCACGAAGCCCGTAAGGTCCTCGTTGGCGCTCGCCAACAGGGCCTTGAGGGGCGTGTTGCCCGTCGCGGTGGCCCACGCTTCGCCAGCGGGGTCAACGCCCGCCGCGCAGAGCGCGATGGCGGCGACGGCCGTCGAGTTCACGTTCCCGAACCCGCCGTCATCCTGCTGCAGGGAGCGCATGGCGCCCAAGGCGCGCGACAGCATGTCGCTTGCAAGGGGATTGCCCTGGTAAGCGGCAAGCGCGGGAACGACCATGGCCGTCGTGTCAACGCCCCAGCTTGAAGCGAAGCCGCCGCCCGCCTCCTGCGACGCGGCCAGCTCGTCGAGCAGGGCCTGCGCGGAGTTGACGGCGGAAGCGGGCACCTCGTACGGGCCCGCCGCGTACGCCATCAGCGTGAAGGCGGCGCTCGTCGGGTACGAGTCAACGGCGGAAGCCGCGTCGGCCAACTTCGCCACCAGGTCGATCGTGCCCTTGGCCGCGGGAACCTTCGTGGCGTCAACGCCCAGCGCCGTCAGCGCGAGGATGCTGCGCTGCAGGTTGTACCCGTCAGGCTTGTCGTAGCTCGCCTGCGCCTCGGCGATGACCGCATCCTTGTTGGCGGTCGAAGCCTGGCCTGCAGCAGCGATCGACAGCGCGTTCCAGTCGCTCACGTTAGACTCGCTCGGGCCGCCGGCGCCGGCGCATCCTGCCGCGAGGTTGGCGAACATCGTGCGGTGGACGCCCTCCAGGTCAGCGTCGAGGGCGCTCGCGTCAACCTTAGCCGTCGAGGGGCTCGGCGTCACAGCCTCTTCGCCCTGGGCCGTCCCCTGGCTGGATTCGGCCTTCGCCGAGAGCGCGCCCCAGTCGGAGGGGGCGGTGTTGGCGAAGGAGTCCACGTAGGCGAACTGGAAGCACGCGCCGGCGGTCAGGGCGTCGCCCTCCTGGCAGGCGGATCCGTCCGCGTACTTCCCGTCCTTGTAGTTCGCCCAGCTGGCCGACCAGTCGGCCTGGTTGGCCGCGACGGTGCCGTCGGCGAGCGTGACGGAGTCGATGTAGGGCCCGTGCCCGCCGTCCTTGAACGCGAAGCCCTTGATGTCGCCCGCGTCCTTCGCAGCCTGGAACAGGTCGCCCAGGGTGGCGCCCTCCTCGAAGCCGTAGGTCTTGTTGACGACGACGTTCGCCTTGCCGTCGAACGTGCTCACGCCCTTGACTACCGTGAGCGTCGCGGTGCCCTTGACCTTATTGCCTGCAACGCTGCCAGCCTTGGTGACAACCTGCTTGCTTTCGTCCGCCTTCGCCGAGAGCGCGCCCCAGTCGGAGGGGGCGGTGTTGGCGAAGGAGTCCACATAGGCGAACTGGAAGCACGCGCCGGCGGTCAGGGCGTCGCCCTCCTGGCAGGCGGAGCCGTCCGCGTACTTCCCGTCCTTGTAGTTCGCCCAGCTGGCCGACCAGTCGGCCTGGTTGGCCGCGACGGTGCCGTCGGCGAGCGTAACGGAGTCGATGTAGGGCCCGTACCCGCCGTCCTTGAACGCGAAGCCCTTGATGTCGCCCGCGTCCTTCGCGGCCTGGAACAGGTCGCCCAGGGTGGCGCCCTCCTCGAAGCCGTAGGTCTTGTTGACGACGACGTTCGCCTTGCCGTCGAACGTGCTCACGCCCTTGACTATCGTGAGCGTCGCGGTGCCCGCCGTTTGCTCGGCTGCTGCGGGGGTTGCGGGGGCCGCGGACGTCACGGGAGCCGCAGACGGTTCCGCTGCCCATGCCGGGACGGCGGGCATGAGGCCCGCGCACAGCACGAGCGCCATGAGCGCCGCCAGCAACCTTGTCGTGAGTTTTGCGCCAGACCCCGCGGGGGGCGCGAGTTTCGTTCCAACCATGTGTCGGAATCTCCTTCCAGGGCTCGATTCGATGGATGGGCATTCCGACTTCGCCTCACTTGGGCAGATCCACATGCCTGCGATCTCACGTCGAGTCGCCGCCCTCGCGCCCGCGCACCCCTGCAAACAGGGATAACGCGCCACGCGCGGCAACGCTCTTGCGAGCCTTCTGCCCATCGGCGTTTACGGTTACTGGTATAGCGAGGGATTCGCACCCTCATTCCCCCAAGCTCACCCGACCTCGAGCAAGCTCGCGCCCCGCCGGCGCAACCATCAGTGCCAATACGCAGGCCATTGTAGCACCCCCGACCGCCAGGCGCGTGGGAGGATGGAGACGTCGAACCGGAACTCGCTAAAGAAGCACGTCGCAGACAACCCCCACGCGAAACCATCTCGAGCCGATCATCAAGAATGCTCGCCAGCGTAAACGCCATAACGTCGTAATCGCAGTGGATCGCCGACGACCCGACGACGTTGCCGACAACGGTGTTTTTCCATCCACCCCTCAAGTGATTCTGGATGAAACAAGGCCGTTATCGGCGATTTCCCGAGAAAAGTGGCTGCGAAAGCGCCGTTGTCGGTGGTTTTCGAGGCTCGAAGCACCGACAACGGGCGCTTTCCATCCAGCTTTTCAGAATGGTGGATGGAAAAAGGGCGTTGTCGGTTGCTCGAGTCCCTGCTCAAGTCCTATGGGCTCGAAAAGGCCGTGTCGCTGCTCGCAGGCAGCGAGGATGTTGAGCCCGAGCGCAGGCGGACCGCTGACACAATAACCGACGATATCGCCCGAGTTGATTGCTGTGATACATTGATCTTGACGCCAGCCCATCAACCTGAGGAGCGCCCATGCAACCCGATTCCGAACCTCTTCGCGACCCCGCGCTTCCTGACTCCGAGCCCTTTCGCGACCTTGCGCAACCCAACTCCAAGCCCCTTCGCGATCCCGCGCTTCCCTTCTTCGCCAACCGGGACTGCCCGTACTTCCCCTGCCACGAGGGCGTCGACCCTGACGACTTCAACTGCCTGTTCTGCTTCTGCCCGCTTTACGCGCTCGGCTCGTCATGCGGCGGGCGCTTCGCCTACGTCGGCGACGGCGTGAAGGACTGCTCCGGCTGCTCGCTCCCCCATGAGGGCTCCAACGGCAACGCCCTCGTGAGCGCCCGCTTCGCCGAGCTCGCAGAGCTCGCCAAACCCTCACGAGGCGATCTGCCCAGCGTTAAATGAGCGCGTTCATCATGATCGCGCTCATTTAACGGAGGCCCTCCGTTCGTCGGCAGGAAAGCGAAGCTCGCGCGCCCGTAGCCCCGCGCGCCCTGCAGCCCCCGCCCGCGCCTTGTAGCCTCGCGCGCCCTGCAGCCCCCGCCCGCGCCCGTAGCCCCGCACGTGCCCTCTCCCCCGTTAACGCAAAGTTGACGGAATAGGGTGCCCTTCGCGCTGACGGGCGCGGCGATGTATGGTAGTGTAGATTCGCTTTACCCTTGCATTTCAAACCACACCTTGGAGAGAGCCATGCCCCAGCCCGACGATCGCAAGACCGCCACAGCCCCTGACGAGAAGCAGGTCAACCTGCTCGACCTCGACGAGCCCGCATCTGCGCCCGCGCCGGGCGGCCGCGCGCCCAAGGCCCCTTCCGAGAAGACGCCGCTGGGCCTGAAGATCTTCGGCGTGCTCAACATCGTCGGCGGCCTGCTCCTCATCCCCGAGATCGTGCTCATGCTGCTCGTGGTGGGCACCGTGTTCAGCGAGGGCGGCTTCAGCGAGGACTCCATGATCACGCAGGTGCTCTACGTGGTGCTGGTGGTCTGCGTGGCCGTCACCGTGGTCGCGTTCGTGATCCTGGGCCTCCGCCTGGTGCTCAACAAGCGCCGCGGCGCGCGGCAGACCGCCGAGTTCATCATCGTGCTGTTGATCACCGACTTCCTGTGCAACCTCATGCTGTTCGGGATCAGCGTCGACCTGCTGGCGTTCGTGGTGGCGGGCGTGGTGCTCGTCGCCATGCTCACCTACATCGACCCCACGCTCTCCGAGGAGCGCGAGCTGCAGCGCAAGCTGCGCGACATGGAGACGCGCGAGGATGCCGAAGAGGGCACCCTCGGCCTCGATGAGACGGGCCGCGGGTTCATCGCGCTCGACTTCTTCAACCTGTTCTGGATCTTCGTGATCGCCTGCGTGCTGGGCGACCTCATCGAGACCGTCTACCACATCGTCATCGTGGACCCCGGCCACTACCAGGTGCGCGCCGGCATGCTGTGGGGGCCGTTCTCGCCCATCTACGGCTTCGGCGCCGTGCTCATGACGATAGCGCTCAACCGCTTCCACAAGGCGAACATCCTCGTGGTCTTCCTGGTCAGCGCCGTGATCGGCGGCGCGTTCGAGTACGCCGTCAGCTGGTTTCTGCAGTTCGCCTTCGGCGTCACCGCATGGGACTACACCGGCACGTTCCTGAGCATCGGCGGGCGCACCAACTTCATGTTCATGTGCATGTGGGGCGTGCTCGGCGTGATGTGGATCAAGCTGCTCCTGCCCGTCATGCTGCGCGTCGTGAACCTCATCCCCTGGCAGTGGCGCTACTCGCTGACCGCCGTGTGCGCCGCGCTCATGATCTTCAACGGCGCCATGACGCTCATCTCGCTCGACTGCTGGTACAGCCGCCTGGCCGGCCTGCCGAACGACAACGCGCTCATGGAGTTCTGCGCCGAGCACTTCGACAACGACTGGATGGCCGAGCGCTTCCAGAGCATGTCCATCGACCCGAGCAACTCCACCCGCGCGAACTAGCGCCCGCGAAGGGGCTTTGCCCCCCTTGCCCTCTTCGCATCCGCAGCGTATACTTGCTTTTATACTTGCCTCGGGGAAAGGACGCGCCATGGCGCAGCTTTCGCTCTACCTTGACGAGCCGACCTTGTCCGTGCTCAAGTCAAACGCAAGCAGGGAAAAGCTCTCCTTGTCGAAGATGGCCCAGAAGTCGATCCGCTCCTATTCGCCGCATCAGTGGCCAGCGGGGTTCTGGAACCTGTACGGCGCCGTCGACGACGAGACGTTTTGCGAGCCGGAAGAGCTCGCCTGGGGGCTTGACGCGCCACGCGCGCAGCTCTGACGGCGGGAGGGCTTGCCATGTATATGCTTGACACCAACATCTGCGTCGACTTTCTGAGGGGCCGACTCCCTTACGCCCTGAAGATGCTTCGCGAAAGCGATCCGCAGCTGTTCAAGATCCCCGCGATGGTGGAGGCAGAGCTGCGCCTCGGCGCATACAAGAGCGCCCAGCCCATGAAGAACCGGCGGGCCGTCGAGCAGTTCCTCGCAGCGTTCGACGTCGTTCCGTTCTGCTCGCTCTGCGCAGGCGCCTATGCCCGCGTCCGCGCCGACCTTGAGAGGAAGGGGCTGGTCATCGACCCGAACGACCTCGTCATCGCCGCAACGGCGCTCGCCCATGACGCCGTCCTGGTGACGAACAACTGCCGAGAGTTCATGCGCGTAGAGGGCCTGCAAATAGAAGCCTGGGAGGAAGTCAGCTTCTGAGCTTCTTCTCGAGCGCGGCGAGGCGCTTCTTCACGAAGGCGTCCACCTCTTCGCGGTCCATCTTGAGCGCCACGGCCAGCTCGTCGTAGAGCAGGCTCTCGGCGAGGTCGTGGAACTTCTTGTCGACCGCGGTGGTGCGCTTGCCGGCGTCCTCGCGCTCGCGCGTGCGCTCGTAGGCCGACTTGATGACGGGGATGAGGTCGCGCGCGTCGTTCGACTTCAGGCGGCGCTCGTACTCCTCCTTCACCTGGCGCTCGACCAGGGAGAGCGTGGTGCCGTGCGCGTGCAGGATGGACTCGTCGATGGTCCCCGCGTCGAGGATGGAGTCGATGAGCTCGTAGGCCGCGTCCTCCTCCATCGGCGCGCGCATAACCGGCGGCACCGCATCGCCGATTGCCACGTACAGCTTGAGCGACTTCTCGAACAGCGTATGCAGCTCGAAGTAATCACGCCCCTCGAAGTACGCCTCGCGCACGCGAGCGATGATGCAGACATGGTGTCGATAGACGACGGTATCGCCAACAGCGAACATGCAAGCCCCCTCAGATGAGATCCACAAAAACCCGCACGCATGGAGCGAAAGCGGGGCTTGACCCCATTGTACCTGATCAAAGCCAAGAAAGCCGCCCACCGTTTCGGCGGGCGGCTTTCGGAGGCACTCTACGACGCGCGAAGGGAATCAGGAGGCCGCACGGCTTGACGCAGATGGCTGACACCGATCCGCAGGCGGCTGCCGCCGATCCGCGGCTCGCGACAGCCGACAGCTCGCCAGAGCTGGCGGGCGGAGCCGTCCGTTCGCCGCAGCCGACGGCGGCTACCGGGGCGTCTCGCAGCCGACGGCGGCTGCCGGGGCATCTCGCAGCCGACGGCGGCTACCGGGGCATCTCGTAGCCGGCGGCGCGGTACGCCTCGGTCGTCCACTCATGCGCATAGCGGCCGACCCAGTGGCCCACGGCGCGGAGCACCACCACGTGGGCGATCATGCTGATGCCGACGCTCACGAGGACCAGCGCCACGAACAGGAGCACGCCCACGATGCCGAGCGCGCCGAACAGCGCCAGAGCGCCGTTCGCCACATCCGCCGACACCGCGAGAGAGGCGGGCAGGGCAACGCCGAGCGCCAGGAACACCGAGCCGATGGAGACCAGCACCGCGACGGCGACGCCAGCCACGAGCGAGGGCCCGATGACCGCGACCGCAAGCCCCGTCCAGTTGCGCTTGAGCACGTTCCACGCCTCGCCGATCCTGAATCCCTCGCCGAGCTGCTGCATGATGGCCATGCGCGTGGCGCACAGGCTCGTGAACATCGCCGCGCCGATCGCTATCGCGAGGGAAGCCAGCCACCCGAGCAGCGGCACGAGGGCCACGATGCCCGCAACGAGGCCGCTCACCAGGTTGAACACAAACATGATGACGAAGCAGTAGAAGCCGATCTCGAAGTTCTTGCCGTTCACCACGCTCTTCGGCATGGCGGTCCTGCCGCCGAAGGGCACCTCGCGCGACCAGTTGAGCGCGTAGCCCTCCACCGTGAAGTTGAGGATGGGCACGCAGCCCACGAGGCCCAGGAACATCATGCGCTTGAACCAGCCGTCCGTCGCGCGGATGTCAGCCATCGCCGCCGACACGCAGCCCACGGGGTACACCGGCTGCGCCTGGGGCTGGGGCTGAGGTTGGGGCTGGGGCGCGGGGGCCGCGTAGGGCTGGGAGGGAGCGCCGTAGGGGTTGGCGCCCGGAGCAGCGTAGGGCTGCTGAGCCTGAGGAGCGCCCGAGGGGTCTGCGGCAGGCTGGGCGCCCGCGGCAGAAGGCTGGGGCTGGGGCGCCTGCCCCGCACCTGCAGCATAGGGATTTTCGGCAGGCTGGGCCGCCGGCGTCCCGGCGCCCGCGGCAGGCTGGGCGCCCGCCTGCGCCACGTCCTCCGGCGGGACGTTCCCCACCGTCACCACCACCGGATCATGCGGGCTGCCCTCACCCGCCAGCGACTGTCCGCAAAGCGGGCAGAACGCCGCATTCTCGGGGACTTCCCCGCCACAAGCTGTGCATTTCATAAGACCGCTCCTTCTGCCCGAAGGCGTAACGTCAAACATTCCCCTTATTCTACACGCCCGCATGCATGCGCAACTAGCGCGAGCGCCTATTCGTTACACGGCGATTCATGACTTCCTCGCGGCGCAGGCGCTCCGCCCGCACCTCGCTCGGCCGCGGCGACCTGCGCGTGCGCCCCGCGCCCGAGCCCGAGCCCGCACCCGCGTTCGCAGCCCCTTCCGCGCCCAAGCCCGCAGCCGCGTCCGAGCCCACACCCGCGCCCGAGCCCGCACCCGCGCCCGCATCCGCAGCCGAGTGCAGCGGGCCGGCCGGCTCGTTCACCACGCGGCGGCCCTGCGCGAGGTCGCGCCGGATGCGGAAGTACTCCCACACCAGAAGCACGAGCAGGATGGACATCACGATCAGGTAGCTCAGGACGGCGCCCGGCAGCCCCGTGAACGACACGAGCAGCAAGGGGATGAGCAGCGAGAAGCCGAACGTCACCACGTAGAGCGTGGTGACGTCGCGCTGGCGGCGCATGACCGTGATGACCTGGTACAGAAAGTCGATGGCCGCCGTCACGCCGCCCGCCACGATCATCACGTAGAGCAGGTTGCGCATCGGCTCGAAGTCGATGCCGTACAGGAAGCTCAGCAGCGGCACGCCCACCCACGCCATGACGACGAGGAACCCCGCCGTCAGCGCCACGACGAACAGCAGGATGCCGACCGAGATCATGTCGAACTGGCGGTGCTTCGAGTTGTCCTGCCACACGCCCGCCATGCGCACGAGCAGCGGCTTGTACACCAGCTGCGCCGTGATGAGGATGCTCTGCGCGGGGAAGTACAGCGCGTTGTAGAACAGCTGGTTGTCGTAGGAGAGCGCGCCCTCCATGACGAACTTCGGCATGGAGTCGATGAGGTTGAACAGAAACAGCCCGACGAACAGGGGCGCCGTGTTCTTGAACAGCACGAATATGCTCGACGCGCTCGCACGGCGCGATCGCGGCGTCTCGAGCAACGTGAGCGGGTAGGTGATGATGACGAACGACACCGCGGCCGCGACGGCCATGGCGATGCTGGCCACCGCGGCGTCGCGCGTGATCAGAAGCGCGACGGCGAAGGCGAGCAGCGCCAGGATCGAGCGGAACGCCTGCGAGATGCCCGCCAGGTAGAGCTTGTCAACCTGCTGGAGGCGCCCCTCGTACACGTCGGCGAGGCCGTCGACCATCTTATAGGCGAAGATGCCCATGCAGATGTTGAACATCTCGGCGCCGTAGCCGCGGAGGTTGCAGTACGCGATGCCCACCGCCACCATGATCGCGCAGGTGATCCAGCGGTTGATCTGGTAGTCGTTGAACGAGTGCGCCTCGTCGATGTCGGAGATCTGGTAGGTGCGCACGCCGAAGTTCGCCAGGAACATGAGCAGCAGGCCCACGGCGAACGCCATGGACACCATGCCGGCCTGCTCGGCGCCCACCAGCTGGGTGGCGATCATGGTGACCGCCGGGAACACCACGCCCCATGCGGTGGCGCCCACGGTGTTCCACACGAAGTCGCGCGTGGTGCGGTGGGCCGCGTACTCCTCGTCCTGGCCCGAGAGGCCGCCTTCCTTCACCGCGCCCATGACGCGGTCGAACCAGCGGTTCGCCACGCGCGCGATGGGTCCCTGGCGGCGCTCCCCCTTCGACAGCTTCTCCAATATATGCGGCTTCTGCGGCGACATGCGGCGGGGTTTTGTCCTCCTTGGGGGATGCGTGTTTCAGCTGAAAGTATAGTTGCCCGCGCGTCAGCCGCCGCCTTCAACACAGACGGCCCACAAAACCACCGCGCGAAAAGGCTTTGCAACGAGGCCCCGTTGAGGCTAGTATTCTCAGTGAGCGCAAAAGCGCGCCCTTGATCTGCGGCAGGACTGCGCGCCCCGCAGACCCGAAAGGACCCAGCATGAGCGGATTCGTTCCCAGCACCGGCAAGCCCCAGCAGCCCTCGAAGGGCGTGCGCATCGCCAAGCGCGCGGCCATCGCGGTGCTCGTCGTCGCGTGCATGGCCGCTCTGGCCTGGGTGGCCGTCAACGTGGCCTTCAAGGCCGTCGACTCGTCGCTGCAGAAGAAGCAGGTCACCTCGCTGTCCGAGCGCACGGCCCTCACCAACCTCTCGGCCTCGCTCACCACCGCGCCCGACCTGACCGGCTTCGCCTACGTCGACACGGCGAACCTGATCGGGCCGCGCATCGAGAACATCGTCGTAGGCGAGGTCGTGGAGGGCAAGCCCGGGACCGACGAAGAGGCCACCCGCACCGTGTCCGCCTCGGCCAACTACCGCAACAGCAGCATCGAGGTGGTGGTTCCCGTCACGCAGCCCTACGCCTTCGACAACGACGAGAGCACCTGGGTCGCCGGGGAGGTCACGCTCGGGCAGCCCGTCGTGTCGCCCCTGCGCGCGCCGAGCACCGCCGCCATCGAAGCCGCGCTGCCCGAGCTTCTGCGCGCGCACGACGCCTCGCTGGCCGACCGGTTCGCCGAATGCAGCGTCTACGTGAGCTCGAACATGGACGAGAAGGGCGGCACCGCCACGGCAACGCTGAGCAAGACCGAGAAGAACAAGCTCGTCACCTGCGACGTCAACCTGAGCGCCACCTGGTCGGCCTCGACAGGCTGGCAGCTGGCCGTCACGTCGGCCGGCAAGGTCACGACGAGCGAGGCAAACGCGAGCAACGACCCCGGCACCGCCACCATGTCGCTGGAGTGCACGTCGGGAGAGCTGGTGGAGCTCACGGGGACCATCGAGTCGATCGACGGCGTCATCGTGCTGCGCACCGACGAGACCATCTACGTGAGCATCGACGGCAAGGGCGTGACCACGAACCGCTTCTGCCTCACCTCGGCCTCCGATGACCGCGAGGTGAGCATCGACGCGCGCGTGACCCTGCAGGGCACCATCTCCGCCGGCGGCTCGATCAGCCAGGCCCCCGTGACGATAGCCGTGACCGACATCAAGTAAAAGTCCGGGGCACGTCCCATTACCTCGGACTCCCTGTCGTCCTGAACGGCGCACCCTCCCCTTATGTCATCCCGAGCGGAGCACCCGAAGGGCGCGCAGTCGAAGGATCTGCCCCCCAAGCACGGCGCGCCAACCTACCGATCTACCGACCTAGCGCCCCTGTCCCCAACACCCCATCTGACGCCTCCTTTCCTCCCTCACCAAGGGATTGTTATGATCATTTAGTAGTATCTGTCTAATATTAAGTATTGAAATTATATAAATTAATCTTATACTTGATTCTGTCTTTTCATCCCATGGAACAGGAGAAGGAACATGGAACTCAATCTTGATCGCCGCCAGTTCATCGTGGGCGGCAGCGTCATCGCAGCTGGTGCTGTCATGGCGGGCATGACGGGCTGCTCCTCAAGCAACGGCGGCAGCAGCTCGGCAGCGAGCAGCGCCGCCACCGAAGAAGTAGCCGCACCCGAGAAGCTCGTCTTCGCCTGGGAGCCAGGTGCCTCCGAAGGCAAGTACGAGAACATGCGCGACCTCATGGCTGAGTCCATCAGCGAGGGTGCGGGCGTGCCATGCGAAACCATGACCACCACCGACTACAATGTGTGCATCGAGTCCGTGAACTCCGGCAAGGCGCACTACGCGTCACTCGGCGCCAAGGAGTACGTGGAGCTGCACAAGAAGAACCCGAAGGTCGAGGTGGCCTGGGTGCTCTCCGACGGCGAAGGCGAGCTGAACCCCGTGTCCTACCACTCCCAGGTGCTCGTGCTCGAGGACAACTCCGAACAGTACAAGCAAGCCGACGGCTCCTACAAGCTCACGAAGGAGCAGCTCGAGGGCCAGAACTACTCGTGGGTCGAGCTGTCCTCCACCTCCGGCTTCGTCATCCCGTCCATCTCCATGGCCAAGGAGTTTGGCATCGAGAACCCCGACGACCTGGGCGAGTCCGGCAAGTTCTTCGACACGGTGTACTTCGGGGGCAGTCACGCCAACGCCATGCTCAACGTGCTCATCGGCGACGCCGGCTTCTGCTCGGTCGACGACACCGGCCTGGCTGCGTACTATAACGTCATCGAGGGCGAGAACGGCGAGCTCGGCGCCTTGTACGAGGTCAAGGCAGGCCTCGAGGCCCCATTCGACGAGTATGAGGGCACCAAGCTGCGCGTCGTGACCACCTATCCCGTGCCGGCCGTCCCGTTCGTCGTGAACACCGAGTTCGTCCCGGCCGACATGAACGAGGCCGTCATCGAGTACATGGGCTCCGAGGCCGTCTACAACAACCCCGAGCTGTTCAAGGACCCCTCCGACAAGGATACCGTCACCAAGTACAAGCAGACCACCGGCAAGGTTCGCTTCATCCCGGCACCTGACAGCTACTACGATGACTTCCGCAAGATGATCGGCGAGGAATAAGCCTTCCCTCCCTTTCCCCTGCCCCCGAACGACCGACCGCTGACCAAAGGAGAACGGCCCCGTGAGCACTGCGGACCTCCTGCGCATCACCAACCTCTCGAAGAGCTACGACGGCTCGACGAAGGCGCTTGACGGGGCCTCCCTCTCCCTGAGGCGCGGGGAGTTCGTCTCCATCATCGGAAGCTCGGGGGCGGGGAAGTCGACGCTTCTGCGCTGCGTCAACCGCCTGATCGACCCTACGGAGGGGTCGATCCTGTTCGACGGCACCGAGGTGTGCGGGCTGCGCGGCCGCAAGCTGCGCGGGTTGCGCCGCCGCATCTCCATGGTGTTCCAGCACTACAACCTGGTGCACCGCTCAACCGCCATCGAGAACGTCCTTCAGGGGCGTCTTGGCTACAAGAACTCCCTGGCAGGCGCTCTCAGCCTGTTCTCCGAGGAAGAGAAGCGCAACGCCTTCGAGGCGCTCGAGCAAGTGGGGCTCGGCTGCTGCGCCTACATGCGCGCCGACCAGCTCTCCGGCGGGCAGAAGCAGCGCGTGGGCATCGCGCGCGCCCTCGTTCAGGACCCGCTGCTCATCTTGGCCGACGAGCCCATCGCCAGCCTCGACCCCATAAGCAGCCGCACCGTCATGGAGCACCTCCGCTGGGCAGCCGACGAGAAGGGCATCGCGTGCCTGGTGAGCCTCCACCAGGTGGAGTACGCGCAGCAGTTCTCCGACCGCGTCATCGGCATCTCGGGCGGCAAGATCGTGTTCGACGGCGTCCCGGCCGAGCTCACGCCGGCCAAGATCGCCGAGATCTACGGCGAAGACAACCCGAACGCCCCTTTCGCGGAGTGCTGCTAGATGGCCCGGCTGAGAGGGACGCGCCGCAACGAGCTCACCGACGCCGCCGAGGACGCGGCGGCTGCCGAGAAAGGCGCCTGCGAGGCTCGCATGAGCGCGAGCTTCTTCCCCAAGAAGTACGCCTCGTGGGTGGGCATCCTCGCCGCCTTCCTCCTCATGGGCTTCTTCGCGAGCGACTACATCGGGTTCAACCCCATCGCCGCCGCGCTCGACTTCCCCGGCGGCTTCATATGGTTCCTGCAGGAGTTCGCGCCCAACGAAAAGTCCCTCGAGCAGCTCCCGCGCATCGCGAATGCGCTGTTCACCACCATCCTCGACGCCATCGCCGCCGGCACGCTGGCAGCCATTCTCGCCTACATCCTGGCGGTCCTGGGCTCGCGCGTGACGGGCTTCGGCGGTCCCGTGCAGATGGTCATCCGCGCATTCGCCACCATCCTGCGCAACATCCCCACCGTGGCCTGGGGGTTCATCCTGCTGTACTCGTTCAAGCAAGCTGAGTTCACAGGGTATCTGGCCCTGTTCTTCAAGAGCCTCGGCTTCCTGACGCGCACCTTCATGGAGACCATCGACGAGGTCGACCAGAAGCCCATCGAGGCCTTGCGCGCCGCAGGCGCCACGCGGTTCCAAATCATCGCGCAGGGCGTCGTCCCGCTCACGCTTCCGCAGATCACGAGCTGGGTGCTCTATATGTGCGAGACGAACTTCCGCGATGCCACGCTGGTGGGCATGCTCACGGGCACGGGCATCGGGTTCGTGTTCAACTGGTACTACCGCACGTTCAAGTACCCCATCGCAGGACTGGTCATCATCTGCATCGCCGTGGCGGTCATCCTGGTCGAGTCGGCCTCGAACTTCGTGCGCCGCCGCGTCGACTTGCAGAGCGACCACGCCGGCGAGATGCGCACGCGCCGCTCGGGACGCATCCAGCTGAAGGTCATGGGCAAGTCAGACTGCATCCTGCTGGCATTCGCCCTATTCCTGGTGATAGTGACGGCCTTCACGTTCTTCCAGATGGACTACGGCAAGGTCGACGTGGCGAAGGCGGCGGAGAACTTCCTCAAGTACTTCGTCATCATGTTCTCAAGCCCGCACCTGGCTCACTTCACCGCCGAGGAGATGATCGGAGCGATGGGCGTGACCATCGGCATCGCCGTGCTCACCACGCTCGGCGGCATGGCCATCGCGCTGGCGCTCTCGCTTCTGGCAGCATGCAACCTGTCGAGCAAACGCGTGAGCAACGTGATCAAGACGCTCATGGCGCTCATTCGCTCCGTCCCCACCATCATCTGGGTGCTCGTGTTCACCGTGGCTATCGGGCTGGGGTCTGAGGCGGCCGTGGTGGGCATGATGTTCCACACCGTGTCGTTCTTGACGAAGGCGTTCTCCGAGGCGTTCGAGGAGACCGACCAGGGCGTGCTCGACGCCCTGCGATCCACAGGCGCCACGTGGGGGCAGGTGGTCACGCGCGGCGTGATGCCCGACAAGCTCAACGAGATCCTGTCGTGGACGTTCATCCGCTTCGAGAACAACTTCGTGGGCGCGGTGACCGTAGGCGCCATCGCCGGTTCGGGCGGCATCGGCTACCAGCTGTACATGGTAGCGAACTACATGTTCGACTGGCACGAGATGGGGCTCATCATCTACATGTGCTTGGCCGTGTCCATCACGCTCGAGGTGATCGCCACCTACCTGCGCAAGCGCTTCATCGTGCATCGGTAGGGAAAAGCTCGCACGGAAGGTTGGCGCGCGCCACGTCGCAGAGAAATGCACGAGAAAGGCTCACAGGGTGCGAGAAGGGAGGAGCACACGAGCACATGGGCGACTTCAAGCTGACATTGGACGAGTACACGGGGAGCGACGAGTGCGTCCGCGTGCCTGACGGCGTGGCCGTCATCGGGAGACGGGCATTCGCCAACAACCGCCACCTGCGCGCAGTGACGCTGCCGGAGGGCGTGCGCGTCATCGAAGAGCAGGCGTTCGCCTCATGCGTGAGTTTGGAGAGGGTGGAGCTGCCCGCGAGCCTCGAGCAGGTAGGGAAAGCGGCGTTTCGCGGGTGCCGGAGCCTGCGCGCGATAAACCTCGCGGACGCCCGCATGCTCACCGAGCTGCCCGAGGCGACGTTCCAACGCTGCCTCGCCCTCGAGGAAGTCAACCTGCCCGAGAGGCTAGAGTCGATGGGGACCTCGTGCTTCAAGAACTGTGCCGCTCTCGCGCACGTCGAGATCCCCGCAGGCGTGGCCTTCATCGAGCGCGAGACGTTCTGCGGATGCGCGCGCCTGCGCGAGGTCGCGCTGCCTGAGGGGCTGGTGGCGCTTGACGCGCGTGCGTTCTGGAACTGCAGCGCGCTCGGGTCGTTTGCACTGCCCGCAAGCGTTGACTTCCTCGCCGACGACGCGTTCGGCGCCGACGCCTAGCAGATGTGCTGCGACGCGAGCGGCGCCTTCGCGGCATCGCTCGCTAACAACAGCAGCAATCCGCTGATGTGTTCGCGGCTCCCTCGCGCACCTCGCGTTCTTTGCGTTCCTTGCCCTCGAAGAACCCGCGCAGGTTCTCGGGCAGCACGTAGGGACCTTCCTCCGGATCGGCCTTCTTCTGCTTGATGACCGTGTCTATGATGTTGGCCACCAGCATGTCGGTCGGCGGCACCTCGTAGTATGTGCCGTTGAAGGGGAAGACGCGGCACTTCACGTCGTAGTCGCTGATGTCGCTGCAACAGTCGCAGTCGTTCTCCTCGATGGAGGGGCACACGTCCACGCCGTTCACGCGAACCGTCGGCGAGCTGTAGAAGCGATAGCGCTCGGCCAGCGCGGCGTTCTCGACGTCGATCTGGTTGAGCACCAGGTTGTAGCCGCACGCCTCGAGCACCGGGCGGCACTTCTCGACGGCGCGCGCCACGCGCTCGTCAGTGCCCTGGCAACGGTCGCACACCGTGAGGTCGAGGAACAGGAAGTCCACGATGACGTTCTTCTTGTAGCCCTTGTACGGATCGTCCTCGCAGCTGTAGGCGCTGTCGGAGCAGCAGCCAGAATCGCCGCAGCAGCAGGACTGCTCGGTTTCCTTGGACTTCTTGCCCTTCTTCTTTTTCTTGCCCTTCTTGGACTTCTTCTCTTTCTTGTTCTTCTTCTTGGTGTCGCCGCAGCAGCAGGACTGCTCGGCCTTGTCCTCGCCCTGCTCCTCGGAGCCGCAGCAGCAGGGCTCCTTGTCCTCAAGCTTCGCCACTCTTCATCCTTTCATCGCAATACTCCATATCCAATAGTTGTGATGAGCCTATAATACTCCTTGTTGAGGGAAAGAAGCGCGAGGCGCGCGGACAAGCCGCCCAAACCGCACGAGGAGCCGTCATATGGGAAAAGACAAGAAAACGAAGAAGGGCCAGAAGGACATGTCGTGCGAAGCGGCGCCGAAGAACTGCGTGCAGTTCATGCTCATGAGGTATCGCGGCGAGGTCGGGCTGAAGCCGAAGCAGGCCATGCGCCTCGGCGAGCCGCTCGGGCACGGCATGGCGCACGGCGGCACCTGTGGTGCGCTGATCGCGGCCCTTATGCTGACGGGGCTCGCAGGTCGGGCAGATGCGACCGAGCCCATGGTGCACGCGTTCCAGCGCGAGCTCGGCTTCCTCACGTGCTCCGACCTGATGCGTCACCACGTGTCGTGCAACGCCTGCATCAAGAAGGGCTGCGCCCTCGTCGACGAAGTGCTGGAGGGATAGCCGTAGTGAAGCTGACGAAGATCCCCTCCACCTGCCAAGGGTGCCTGGCGAACTGCCCCGTGACCGTGCGCGTGGAGGCCGACGGCGACGTGCGCGTGGAGGGTAACCCCGCTTGTGCGGCAACGCACGGCGCAACGTGCCCTAACGTGCGCATCGCCGAAGAGCAGCGACGAGACCCCGACCGCCTGCTCTACCCCCTGCGCCGCACCAATCCGCGCAAGGACCGCCATGAGCAGCCGCGCTTCGAACGCATCACCTGGGACGAGGCGCTCGATGAGATAGCCGACCGTCTGATGGCGCTACGCACGCGCGGCGAGGGACATCGCGTCGCCTTCGCCAAGGGACGTTCCACGGGCATCGCGAACCTGCTCATGAAGGCGCTGCCCGACATCTACGGCACGCCCAACCGCCTCGACCACGACAGCATCTGCGCCGAGGCTGAGAAGCTCGCAACCGGATGCCTCGACGGAACGTGGGACTACCACGACTACGACTTCGAGCGAGTCGAGCACGTGATCATGTGGGGGACTGACCCGCTCGTCGGCAACCGCATGAAGGCGCGCTTCCTGCGATGCGCTCCCGACCTGCGAAGGCGGGCTCACGTCACCGTCGTGAGTCCGCATCGCTCCCTCACTGCCGAGTACCTGCTGCGCAGGAGCGAGGACGCGATGGGCGGAGAGGACGAAGCGGGCGCCAAGGCCGACGCGGCCGACGTGGCCAGCGCAACCAGCGTGGCCGTCGCGGCTGATGCGGACGGCGACACACTGCATCGCTGGTTGCCCGTCATCCCTGGCACCGACGGCGCGCTCGCCTGCGCGATGGCGCACGTCATCTTGACGGAGGGCCTGTGGAACCGCGCGTACGTGGGCGACTTCGCACCGGACGCGCCCACGCAGCGCTTCGAAGCAGGCATGCGCATCGACGAGGACGCCTTCGCCGAAGTCAGCACGCACGGCCTTGTCACCTGGTGGAACGAGGCCCTCAAGGACGCAACGCCGGCTTGGGCGGAGACGCGCTGCGGCATCGGCGCCAATGTCATCCACGAGACGGCGCGCGCCTTCGCCGCCGCCGGACCCCGCGCCATCTCGTGGATCTCCCCCGGCGTCACCATGTGCGCCCGCGGACTCTACGCCGGCATGGCCTGCTATGCGCTCAACGGGCTTGTGGGGTCGATCGGCACCGAGGGAGGCGTGCTGCGGTTCCCGAGCATCCCCACCTCGGCGCTCCCCTCCACCGAGCCGTTTCAAGACGAGGCGGCACGCGAGGCAAACGCCCTACCTCCCGTCGATCACCGTCACGACCAGGGGCTCGCGGCAGCCAAGGCCGGCAAGCTCGGCAGCTACCCCGTGATCAACGCCGTGGCTGACGGCATCCTGGACGGCGAGCCCTACGAGCTCGACACGCTCATCGCCTACTGGGTGAACTGGGCGTACTCATGCACCGGCGCGCAGCGCTGGGAGGAGGCGCTCGCGCGGGTGCCCTTCTTCGTCCATGTGACCACGAACCTCTCGGAGACCTCGATGTTCGCCGACATCGTGCTCCCTGCACGCCACCACCTATTCGAAGACTGGGGGTTCGCACGTTCGCGCATGGGTGGCATCTCGTGCGCGACGCTCGAGCAGCCCAGCGTGGAGGCCCCGGGGGAATGCCGCGGCGACGAGACCGAGTTTCCGTTCGACCTGGCCGTCAAGCTGGCAGAACGCGAGTTCGACGCGCCTCTGCGCTACTATCGCTCCGTGTGCGACCCCTGCACGGGCGCCGCGCCGCAAAACGGCCGCGAGCTGGGAGAGTTCGCCGCCAAGCGCATGCTGCGCCCCCTTTGGGACAAAGACGGGAGCGGCGCACGCGAAGCATGGGAGGCGTTCCGCGCATGCGGCGTGTGGAACAGCGAGCACGTCGTCGGCCGCAGCGACAGCGAGCCCGTCGAGCCGCTTCCCACGCCTTCGGGCCGCTTCGAGTTCGTCAGCGAGAAGCTCCGCTCGTTGCTCGAGGAATACGCGCGAAAGCACGACCTCGACTTCGACGAGGCCCTCTCCACGCTCGGATACGAAGCGCGCGGCACGCTGGCGCTCGTCCCGCACGCCGAGCCGCCCGTGCGCCTCGGCGACGAGAACGCGTTCCCCCTCGTTCTCACGCAGCACCGCTCACGGCTCTCGCTTGAGGGCCGCGCGGCCAACACGGAGCGCTTCCAGCGCCTGAAGGGCACCGACCCGGGTGACGAGGCCTGGGACGACGTGCTGAAGCTGCACCCCGATGACCTGGCGAAACTGGGTCTGACCTCGGGCGACGCCGTCCGCGTGACCTCAGTGCAGGGATCCATCACATGCCGTGCGAAGGCGTGGGACGGCACGCGCCCCGGCGTGGCGGCGAAGTGCTACGGGCAGGGCCACTGGGCCTACGGGCGCGTCGCCGCAGCTGACTTCGAACACGGCATCCCGCGCGGAGGCAACAACAATGAGCTCATCCCCGCCACGTACGAGCGCGTGAGCTCCGCCACCGCGCGCCACGGGGGCCTCGCCCGCATCCGCGTGGAGAGGGCCTGAGGGACGCGCTACTTCACGGGCTTGCGCGCCACCTCGACGTAGGCGCTTGGGCGCACGTTGCGCTTGATCAGGCGGAAGCAGCAGAGGGCCGTCACGGGGATGGCGATGGCGAGCAGGGCGCCGAAGTCGAAGCTTGCGATGGTGCCGAACCGGTCGATGATCATGCCGCCGATGGAGGGCCCGAACGCCATGCCGCACGTGCTGCCGGCGCTCATCCAGGTGATGGCCTCGGTGAGGCGGTCGCCCGGCACCGCGCGCTCGCACGTGGCGTTCGCCACGATGAGGAAGGGCGCGTAGAACAGCGCGGCGAGCGTCGACACCGCGAAGAGCGTCTCGGCCGAGTTGATGAGGCACATCGTGCCGTACGCGCACCCGATGAGCACCGCGCACCCCACCAGCTGCACATGCTGCGGAACGCGCAGGCTCACCATGCCGAACACGAACCCCATGGCCATGGACACGCACGACGCGACGACGAGGATCACGCTCGCGATGTTGGGGTTGCCCAGGTCCTCCGCGAGCGACACGGTGGCGGTGTCGAACACGCCGTAGAACGCGCCCACGAACATCATGAGCACGAACAGCACGCGCACCACCGGCGACGTGCGGATCACGCTCCCGTGGCGCGCGTCGGACGCGAGCGCCGCGGACGCCGCGGCGCCCTCCCCTTCGCCACCTTCCGCAGGCATCCTGGCAGCCGAGGCCGCAGCGCCCTTCCCCTCCGAGCCCTTCGCCGTCCAGCCGGGCTCGGGCTCGGTCGACTTCGACAGCGTGAGCACCGCGGTGCCCGCCACGAACGCGATGCCGCCGGCGAGCAGGCCCGCCACCGGCGCGATGGCCGTGGCCAGCGCGATGGAGATCGACGGGCTGAACATGAAGCCGATGTCGTCGAGCACGCCCTCGTAGGAGAACATGGTGCGCAGGTCGGGCGCGGCGTCGCCGAGGCGCCCCGTGCGGATGAGGTACGTCCAGCGGGCGCGCGGCAGCGCCTGGGGGCTCGGCACGAACCCCATGAGGACGGCCGCCGCGAACAGCACCCACTCCGGCCCGCGCAGGCTCACGTCCACCAGCATGATCGCGAGCCCCGCCATGGTGACGGCTGCGGCGACGGGCACCACGCGCGACTGACCGCGCTCGTCAATCAGCTTCGACACGCGGGGCGAGATGAAGAACGTGGCCAGCGCGATGGCCGACGTCGCGAGCCCCGCCGTGAAGAACGAGTAGCCCGCCAGCGTGAGCATGGTGACGGTGCCGATGTTCATCATGTACACGTAGAAGCGCATGAGGAACGCGCCCGCGTCGAACGGGTACGCCGCGCGCACGCGCAGTATGGCCTTGTAGACGCCCGGGTTCACCGTCGACATGGAAATCCCCTACAGCTCGAGCTCGTACAGCACGAAGTCGGTGACGCGCGGGTCGGCGTAGGCCAGGCGCGCATGGCCGCGGTTGTCGAACCCGTAGCGCTCGTAGAGGCGCTGCGCGCCCTCGTTGGTGCCGAGCGTGTCGAGGCGGATGACGCGCTTTCCCTGCTCGCGCGCGATCTCGCGCACGCGGTCGATCATGGCGTGCGCGATGCGGCGCCCCTGCAGGCTCGGGTGGACGGCGAACAGGTGCACCACGGCCACCTCGTGCGGCTGCGCCGCAACGCGCCAGGGCACCTTGTCGTAGCCTTCCGCCACCTCCTCGTTCACGATGATCGCCGAGGCGAGCACGCGGCCGCCTTCGGGAAGGCTGAGCCAGCCTATGAGCAGGCCGCCCTCGCGGACGGCGCAGGCGAGCTCGTCCTCGGAGGGATGGATGCCGCGCTCCCACAGAGGGTCGTTTTCGGTTCCCGAAACCGCGGCGATCACGTCGTCGTAGAAGCCCATGACCTGGGGGATGTCGGCGAGCGCAGCGCGCGTCACCACGAGGTCGCGCGGATCTACGGGAGCGAGCCGAGCCGCGGGGGCGGGAGTTGGGGCAGAGGCCGGGGTGGTCGGGGTGGCGGGTGCGAATGTGGATGCGGAGGCCGGGGTGGGCTTCGGCGTGGATGCGGGCATGGCGGCTCCTTGGGGATGTGCGCGCCGCGCGATGGCGGCGCGGCGGCGCCTCTCCGTCGTCTGAGGCTGATCGGTGTCGTTCGCTGCAAGCCTACCACATCGCGCGCCCGCGCGTGCGGCGCGTCACGCGCATGCAAATGGCGGCGTAACGACGGCGTAACTTTGATGAGCGAGGTCCCAGCTCGTCGCGTAGTAGGCCCTCGCCACGTCGAGGGGGCCCGAGCCCAGGGCTCCTTGCGAGAGGATCACCGCGGAGAGCGGCGTCCCGCCGAGGAGGGCTTCGAGCAGGGGTCCGGCGAAGGGCGAGACCACGAGGGAGGCGGCCAGGGAAGCCGCGACCCAGAATACGAGGTTTCTTCTCATGGCATGCCCCCTAGATCGAGTCGCGGGATTCCGCGATGAAGGCGCACACGCTGCTGGCGGCCTCGCTGACCGCCGCGATGGCGGCGCTGATCTCCGGGGCGAGCTCTTCCGCTTGATGCCGAGTGTTTACCTCCCTCTGAAGCTGGTTGAGGTTGCCCCCCGCCTTGCGGACTTGGGCGAGGAGCGCCTTGAGCTCGCTTGCGTCCACCACGATCCTGGGGCGCTTGTCATCGCGCAGCAGGCGACGGCGGGCGTATTCCGAGACGTTGAGCCCGCTCCTTGCGGCAGCGCTCTCAACGCGCGCATGCTGGCTGCTGCTCAGCCTGAGGCTGAGCCACCTGCTCTTGTTGGCAGGATGGGCCTGTTTGGTCTTGCCGGTCATGTCCGCCCTCTATTCCAGGACGGCGAGCTGGGACCCTCGTCGCACGGTGAGTTGCACCAGATTTGCGACAGATTTTGCACCAGTTTCGCCGTCCGTCGTTTCTCAAGAGGACTTTCCTGACTTAGCGAATGTACCTGCGAACTCGGTAAAGTCCGTGCGATGCCTTGGCGTCTCGTCCGTTTTCCACACTCGTAATGCGTAGGTCAGCGGTTCGAATCCGCTCGTTGGCTCCAGTAAAACCGCAGGTCAGTCGTTCATCGGCTGACCTGCTTTGCTTTTCTGAGCAGGGAAACGAGGGCGGTACCGAGGGTTAATGCGGGTTAATGCTCGGGTCAATGCTCAAAAGAGGGTTGCCGACAACGGCGCTTTCCCATCCACTCCTCAGGCGATCCTGGATGAAAAGGGGTCGTTATCGGCGATTTCTCGGGAAAAGTGGATGCGAAAGCGCCGTTGTCGGTGGTTTTCGGGGCTCGAATCGCCGACAACGCGCCTTTTCCATCCAGCTTTTCAGAATGGTGGATGGAAAAGGCGCGTTGTCGGTGCCCAGAACGGAAAGAAGGCGTTGTCGGTCCTTCGAGTCCCATCCCAAGGAAAGGGGCAGGGGGACGGGACGTTGGAGCAGAAACCCTTGGGAAGCCCCTTCGCTGGCAAGCTGGGATGAAGCAGGGCGAAAAAGTAATCAATTAAGCGCTTGCCGCCAAGAGTCCGTTTTCCAACAACTCCCGAGCTGCCGCGCTCGTTGACACACCCCTGCTCTCGGCGCGCGCCTCGATGGCTCTCTTCATCCCAACTGGCACCTTCACGGAAAGGACCACGCTTTCGCCTAAGTCGACGGGCGGCTTGCCATGAACCACGTCGCCGACGTTCACCCAACCGTTGGGCCACTCGTCGCAGTCAAGAGACTCGCACCAAGTGTCGACCATTTCATCAGTGACGAGCTGTCCGCTTGCTGTCCTTATCGTTGCCATCATGCCCTCCTAGCGCGTGAATCCGAGTTCCTTCTTGAACTTCTTCGTAGGCGGAACCATGGCGTGGAACACGCACCAGACGCCGTCCTCGCCCAAGAACCCCACCAGCTCTGCCATCCTGCCGTCGGCGAGCACGCCGACGGCTATCCAAAGCGGCGGGTCATCGACTCCGTTTCTCTGCCTGCACCTCAGGGGGTTCTCCCATGCATAGGCCACCTCGTCGGCCGTAAGCCCGTGCTTGAGCGCGTGACCGTGAACCCTGACCATAACCCACCTCTGCTTCTTGAGCGGTGTACCAGATGGTATATTAAGTAGCATACCATCTGGTACGAAAAAGCGGGGCAGAACGAAGTACAAGCAGCTGATTCGTCAACCCTGGAGTAGAGACTACGCCTACCAAAGAGCAAACAAAATCCTTGCAATATCGGCCTTAGCTTGTCGTTTCGCCGAATCAGCATCAACTGAAGCAACCCGAGCACGAACAAAAGCAAAGTCAAGGGTGAGGCTCCGACCTGAGCCTCCGCACCAGCGCCTTATACCTTGGTCTGTCGAAGTCCTTGCCACTCGCTTTGTCGGCGTATATGCGCCTCCCCTCCACAGGGAACGCAAGCAGCGCGTCGACTTGGCGGTCAAGGTTCTGGTCCTTTGAAGATACGCGCGCGTATCCGTAAATGATGGAGCCCATGGCACCTCTTTTCCCTCTCAATGCCTCCCTTGCTCTGGGCCCCAAGCCATCAAGGCACTGAGGCCCCTACCATGGTCTGGGATGAGTCGAGGCTGTTCCATGGGAATCTGCGAGAGAGCCAAATTGGGCTTGGATGTGCGCGTACAACGGATCTGGGATGAAACGGGGGCGAAAGAACTTTCGGGTATCCTATCGCACGCTTTGCGCTTGCTGCAATTTGTATTACAATCAGTATTACGATAGGCGTTACAACCAGGAGAAACATGACGAAGGTTGACCCGAACGCCCTCAAGCATGACCTCTCAGAGCAAGGCCCGAAGGAGGTCTCAACGATGACAGAGTACGGGCTCGCGGACGGGACCGTCCTGACCGCCGCCGACATAGAGCGCGAATGCATAGAGTACGAGAGCGGAACATGGGAGGGGCGCCTCGAGCGTATCCACGTCGGGCCTGTCGCAGTCGCCGACGAGCCGCTTGTGTCCATAACTGTGAAGTTCCCTGCGTCAATGGTAGCCGCCATAGACGGAAAGAGCGGAAACCGCTCTGACTACATACGCAGGGCGGTCGCAGCAACGTTATAGGCAACCTTGACAGCCCCAGCTGGCACCTGACGAGGAACGGAGACGATGACCGTGGCGTTCGACTACAAGAAGGAGCACAAGGAGCTCTACGTCCCGGCGCGCAAGCCGAGCATCGTGGAGGTTCCCGCGATGAACTACCTGGCGGTGCGCGGCAAGGGGGACCCGAACGCCGAGGCGGGCGCATACAAGGAGTCCATCAGCTTGCTCTACGCCGTTGCGTTCACCATCAAGATGTCGAAGAAGGGCGACCACCGCATCGACGGCTACTTCGACTTCGTCGTGCCGCCGCTCGAGGGGTTCTGGCGGCAGGGCGAGGCGAACGGGCCGATAGACTACGCGCGCAAGGAGGACTTCAGCTTCATATCCTGCATCCGCCTTCCCGACTTCGTGTCTCCGGAAGACTTCGCCTGGGCTCGGGAGGAGGCCGCCCGCAAGAAGCAGATCGACCTTTCGAAAGTGGAGCTCCTTGCCGTTGAGGAGGGATTATGCGTCCAGTGCATGCACATCGGCCCCTACGATGACGAGCCCGCCACCATAGAGCGCATGAACGCGTTCGCGGCGGCAGGCGGATATGCGCCCGACTTCAGCGAGCGGCGTCAACACCACGAGATCTACCTCTCCGACCCGCGTCGCTGCGCACCCGAGCGCCTCAAGACCGTCATCCGCCATCCTGTCCGCGCCGTCTGAGGCGGGAGGCGCAAACTCCAAGCTCCTTCGAGCAGGGCTGGCGCGCATCAGACGCGTCAACCGCTGGCGCCTTCGGGGCAAGGGCGAACGCGCCTCGAGCGTGTCGACAATAGGCGCATCCCGAACGCACCAGCCGCAAGCACGCCACCTCCGCCCGCCAAGCGCGAGCCCAGCCGCAGGCGCCTCGCGAAAACGTGAATTTTTCGGCAGCGTGCGCCTCGCAGCTCCCGCAATCCCGCATAATAAACGCTGTACGAACTGCGAAAGGGTATTTCATGGGCAGATCAGGTGGCGGCGGGTTCGGTGGCGGATTCGGCGGAGGCGGGTTCTCGGGAGGGTTCTCGGGCGGCGGCCGGTCGTCGGGAGGGTTCAGCGGCGGCTCGCACGATGGCTCGGGCGGACGGTCGGGCGGACCGCACGGCGGCTCGCATGGCGGGTTCGGCGGCTTCGGCGGGTTCTTCGGCCACGGCCCCATCATCATCAACGCCCCGCGCACCAGCTACCACGGCGGCTCGGGCGGCAGCGGCGGCGCGGGCGGTCCCGGCAGCCCCGACCAGCCTCCCTACTCCAACAAGCCCGACGGCAACGGGCCGCAGAAGCCCCCGCGCAAGAGCGGCGGGCTCGGCACCGCGTTCGCCATCATAGCCGTCGTCGCGTTCGTCCTGTTCGCCTACGGCCTGCTCGGCGGCTCGGCGGGCTGCTCGTCGAGCGACGTCGCGGCCTCCACGGTCGAGCGCGAGGCGCTGCCCGCGGGCTCCGTCGTCGAGACGCCCTACTACACCGACCAGGACGGAGACTGGATAAGCAACTCGAGCACGCTCGAGCGCGGCATGCGCCAGTTCTACATGGACACCGGCGTGCAGCCCTACCTCTACATACTGCCGAACGGCACCACCACCTCGACCTCCGAGCTCAGCGACGCGGCCGAGAGGCTCTACGGCGAGCTGTTCGAAGACGAGGCGCACTTCCTGCTCGTGTTCTGCGACAACGGCAACGGCGGCTACAACTGCGGCTACACCATCGGCTCGCAGGCCAAGACCATCATGGACGCCGAGGCGCTCGACATCTTCGCCGACTACCTCGACCGCTACTACAACGACTACTCGCTGAGCGAGGACGAGATCTTCGCAAAGACCTACGAGGACACCGCCGCGCGCATCATGAGCGTGACGCCCTCGCCCGTGGTGCCCGTCGCCGTGTGCGTCACCGTGCTGGCGGTGGCCGTCATCATAGCCATGGTGCTGAAGCGCCGCCGCGAGGCGAAGGAGCGCGAGCGCATCCGCCAGCAGGAGATCCTCAGCACGCCGCTCGAGATGTTCGGCGACACCGAGGTGGAGGAGCTCGCGAAGAAGTACGAGAGCGACCAGAAGGACTCAAAGGACTAGGAAAAGGGAAGAGAAGCGGGGACCAATCTTCGCGACCTGCGAAGATGCAGATACAGAGGGCCTGCGGGCCAGACAGGAGAGCAACACCATGGGCAACATCCTCGATCGCTTCGCCAGCATCATCAAGGCGAACATCAACGACCTGCTGGACAGGGCCGAAGATCCCGAGAAGATGGTCGAGCAGTACATGCGCGACCTGACCGAGAGCCTTGCTGAGGTCAAGGAGGCCACCGCCGGCGTCATGGCCGAGGAGGCGCGCTGCAAGCGGCTCGTCGACGACAACCAGGCCGACATCGACCGCTACGAGAGCCTCGCCCGCAAGGCGCTCGTAGCCGGCGAGGAAGGCGACGCGCGCACGTTCCTCGCGAAGAAGCAGGAGCTCGCGGGCCGCGCCGAGGGACTGAAGGCGGCCTTTGACGCCGCGCATGAGAACGCCGCGAAGATGCGCCAGATGCACGACAAGCTGGTGAGCGACATCGAGACGCTCAAGGCGCGCAAGGAGACCATCAAGGCGAAGGCCGCCGTCGCCAAGACGCAGCAGAAGGTGAACGAGATGACCGGCGCGAGCGACCGCGCCGAGGGCGCCATCAGCGCGTTCAACCGCATGGAGGCCAAGGCCGACGAGATGCTCGACCGCGCCAACGCCATGGAGGAGCTCAACGCCGCGCCCGTCGACGAGGCCGCCGAGCTCGAGAAGAAGTACGCGGCAGCCGGGGCCAGCGCCGCCGTCGACGAGGACCTCGCCCGCCTGAAGCGGGAGATGGGCCTGTAGAACGCGAGGCGCTCGGCGCCAATCGCCAGACGCGAAGGCGCCGGGCGCGAACGCGGACCGCAGAACGCGGGGCGCCGGGCGCGAACGCGAACCATCGAGCGCGAACGCAGAACGCGCCGAAGAACGAGGAAGGGGCCGCGCGAGCAGCCCCTTCCCCACATTCAGCCCGTCGCCTCGCGCTTACTTCACGATGAGCACGGGCTTGTTCGTCTTGTGCAGCACCGAGTAGCACACGCTGCCGAGCATGCCGCGCACGGCGCCGAGGCCGCGATGCCCCATGACGATGCAGTCGTAGTCGCCCTCGTCCGCATACGCCGTGATGCTGTCGTGGGCCGAGCCGTTCACGATGGCGATGTCGATGCCCGCGAAGTCGCCCACGACGTCGGCGATGTCCTCGGAGACGCGCGCGGTGGCCTCGCGAGCCGCCTCCTCGCCCACGTCGGCGATGGCGTTCATGTCGAGCGAGTCGCCCAAGACGCCCGACATGCGGCTGGCGATCTTGAACGTCTCGGCGTTGTAGTCATGCCAGTCGACCACGTTGAGAACCGTGACCTGCGCTCCCGCGATGTCCTTGACCATCTCGATCGCCTCGGCCAGGGCATGGCGCGCCGGATCGGACTTGTCGTAGGGAACCAGAACTTTCTTGTACATAAGACCCTCCTCACGCATGTGGCCTTTGCGCCGCGCCGCGGGCAGCATCCCCCCGTGCGAGCCGCGGGCCGCGCTCCTTACCTTTCCTATCTTAGCGCATTATTCCGCAGGCAGGTAGCGATTCACGTGCGCAACCTCCTCGCACGCGCGGATCAGACAGACGTCGGGGCTCTCGTGAGCAGGCTGGCCATGGCACGTCGCCGCGGCTACTCCTCCAGAAGGCTGATCTCGTCTCCTTCGGAGATGACACCGCCGGATATCACGCGGCAGAACACGCCCTCGCGCGGCATGATGCAGTCGCCCATCTTGTGGTAGATGGCGCAGTGCGCATGGCACTCCTTGCCGATCTGGGTGAGCTCGAGCACCACGTCGCCCGAGACGAAGCGCGTGCCGATGGGCAGCGCCTTCAGGTCGAAGCCCTCCACGATGATGTTCTCGCCGAACGAGCCGTTCACCACGTCGGCGCCGCGCGCCTTGAACTCCTCGATCTTCTCGTACGACAGCAGGCTCACCTGGCGGTGCCACGCGCCCGCATGCGCGTCGCCGTCAATGCCCCATTCGGGCTTGAGCTCGACGGAAGGCTTCTCGGTTTTCTGGATTCCCTTGATGTCGCTCATGCAGACTGCTTTGACCACGCCCATGGCATGCACCCTTCTCGTAGGCGATACGCCGCGCGCCACCCCGACGTACCCGGTGCAAGCCATATGTCCCCAGCTGCAAGCCGCAGCTGCAATCCCGCGCTTCGCTGCACGACGAGCGCGCGGGCCCCTCTCGGCGCGGGAACATTATAGCAAAGCGTGAATGATTCGCAACAGGAATAACCGAAATCCCGAGCACCTGGGTAATCCCAGCGCAAGCGCCCGGCGTGGACGCGCCCGGCCCCTCCCGACTGCCCCGGCCCGAGCACCTCCGAACTGGGATTATTTTCCCGCTGGGTATGGCGATTGCGTAAAGTATCGCGCCAAGGTGAAGCCTTCGGGGTGCGTTTATGGCATCATGGTACAGATTATTGCGTGTTTCGCAGCCTTCCGGGGCCGCGTTGACCATGAGAAGGGCCGCGCAAGGCGGCAAGCAGTCAAGGAGATGTCATGGGCTTCCTTTCGAAGTTTGAGGGAAAGATGGAGGACACGGTGGAGGGTGCTGCCGAGAAGATGGGCGCGTCCCCCATCTCGCCGGTCCAGATCGCCAAGAAGGCCGAGAAGCAGATGCGCCGCAACAAGATGGTGGGCGCCGGCAAGCAGTACGCCCCCACGCTCTACACCATCCTCGTGAGCCAAGACGACGACGCGCGCCTGTTCGGCTACTACCCCACCCTCGCAGGCGAGACGGAGACCTACCTGGCCGCGAAGGCCGCCGAGCACGGCCTGGTCATGGACGGCCAGCCGCTCGTGCGCTTCATCGCCGACGCCGACCTCAAGCACGGCAAGTTCGAGGTGATCGCCGAGATGGTGGCGGCGCCCCTGGTGGCTCAGCTGCGCCAGGAGGAGATGGAGCGCTACGGCATCGCCCCCGCTCCGCGCGCCGCCGGGCGCCCCGGGCAGCGTCCGATGCGGCGCGGCGCCCGCCCGATGCCCCAGCCCACCGCCCAACCCGACCCCTACGCGCCCCAGCCTGCGGCCGCGCCCGCCGAGTACGCCGGCGAGCCGCAGACCATGGTGTTCGGCCAGGAGGCTCCCGTCGAGGAAGCCGAGATGCCGCCCGCGCAGGACCTGCAGGCCTACCTCTACGACATCACCAACGACCGCGCCTTCACGCTCACGGGGCACCCCATGAGCATCGGCCGCGAGTCGCGCAACGACGTCGTCATCCCCGACATCAACGCCTCGCGCCGCCACGCCGAGATCCACATGGAGCCCACCGGCACCTGGGTCCTCGCCGACCTGGGGTCCACCAACGGCACCTTCGTCAACGGCCGTCAGATCAAGTCGGTTCCCCTGCGTGACGCCGACCACCTCATCATCGGAACCACCGAACTCGAGTTCCAGCTGCTGCTCTAGCCGCGCCGCAAGCCAAGCCGAGCTCACGCCGAGAAAGGCCGGAACCCACCGTGATCGATGTCGTCCTGCTCATAGCGCGCCTCCTGTTCGTCGCGCTGCTGTACCTGTTCCTGTTCGCCATCATGCGCACGGGAATCGGGCAGGTGCGCGGAACCCGCAAGAAGGAGCGCACCTGGAACCTGTCCGTCGAGCGCGGCCCCAAGGAGCTGCGCGGCGTGTCCATCGCCGTGCACGGTCCCGTCATCGTGGGACGCTCGCCGGGAGCTGACATCGTGGTCGGCGCCGGGTACGTGTCCGGGCGCCACGCGCGCTTCCAGCTCATGGGCCAGAACCTCTTCGTGGAGGACCTCGGCTCGACCAACGGGACGTCCGTGAACGGCCAGTTCATCACCGCGCCCTGCGCCTTGCGTGACAAGGACGTGGTCAACGTGGGCGACGTCGCCATCCGCGTGAGGTACGCCTGATGTCGCGCAGGGCGCGCAAGGGAAGCGCCGCCTTCGGCAGCCGCACCGACGTGGGCTGCGTGCGCGAGCACAACGAGGACAGCCTGGTCGTCGCCCCGCCGCTGTACGTGGTGTGCGACGGCATGGGCGGACACGCCGCCGGCGAGGTGGCCTCCGAGATCGCCGTCGACGTGATCGCGAAGCGCGCGCCGGCCTACCCCGACGCCACCGCGCTCGGCCAGGCCGTCGAGGAGGCGAACCTCGCCGTCATCCGCGGCGCGCAGGAGGGCGTCGGGCGCGCCGGCATGGGATGCACCTGCACGGCGGCCATGCTCGAGAACGAGCGCCTCGTCATCGCGCAGGTGGGCGACTCGCGCGCCTACCTTCTGCACCAGGGCCGCCTGCAGCAGCTCACGCGCGACCACAGCTTCGTGGCCGACCTCGTGGAGTCGGGGCAGATCACCCCGGCCGAGGCGCGCGTCCACCCGCAGCGCTCGGTCATCACGCGCGCGCTCGGCAGCGACCCGCGCACCCAGCCCGACCTCTTCGAGATCAACGTGGAGACGGGCGACCGCCTGCTCCTGTGCTCGGACGGCCTGAGCTCCATGATCGAGGACGACGAGATCGAAGACGTCCTCAACCGCACCGCCGACCCGCAGCTCGCCGCATCGCAGCTGGTCAACGCCGCGATCGCCGCGGGCGGCTGCGACAACGTCACCGTGATCGTGGTCAACGTCACGGGGTTCGCCGAGGTGCGCCGCAAGAAGGTGGCGCGCAAGACGAAGGTCACCGCCGCGCTCCTCGTGGTGCTTCTGGCCGCCATCCTCGGCGGCGCGGCCTACGCGTTCAACTTCTGGACCTCCAACGCGGCCTACCTCGCCGAGCAAGACGGGAAGGTGGCCATCTACCAGGGCGTTCCCGGAACCATCTTGGGGATGAGCTTCTCGGAGCTCGTCGAGGTGACCGACGTGCCCGTCGACGAGCTGCAGCCGGGCGCGGCCAACCGCATCAAGGACGAGGGCCTGCGCACCGACTCGCTCGAGGACGCCCAAGAGCTCGTCGAGAGCTACCGCGCCGACATCAAGGCGCGCGAGGACCAGGAGAAGGAGGCGGCGGCTGCCGCCAGCAGCGCGCGGGCAGCTGCGAGCTCGAGCAGCAGCACGGCCGCGAGCGCGAACGGCGGCGCGGGCGCGCAGGGCGCCGCCAACCCGGCGGGCGCGAGCGCGCAGGGCGCGCCAAGCCCCGCGAGCTCCGCCTCAGCAGCCGCCAACCCCGTCCCCGCCGCGAGCGGTGATGCCGCGTGACGCGCCGCAACATCGAGCTTCTGCTCCTCGTCATAGCCGCGCCCCTCGTCATCGTGCTGTTCGCCATGATGGTGGTCACCGGCGGCCAGGAGCTGTCCTTCAACACACTCGGCGTGCCCATCGGCATCTTCGCCGCGTTCGTGACAGCCCACCTCGCCGTGCGCAAGCTCGCGCCCGAGGCGGACCCGGCGCTTCTGCCCATCACCTTCGCGCTGTCGGGCATCGGCATCGCGTTCGTCACGCGCCTGGCGCCCGATTTGGCATCGCGCCAGCTCATGTGGCTGTTCGCAGGCGTCGCCTGCATGGTCGTGGTGCTCGCCGTCGTGCGCAACCTCGACAAGCTCGCGCACTACAAGTACACGCTCATGATCGCGGGCGTGCTGCTCCTGCTCGCGCCCATGCTCCCCGTCGTCGGCACCGAGATCAACGGCAGCCGCCTGTGGCTGCAGGTGGGGTCGTTCTCGTTCCAACCCGGCGAGATCGCCAAGATCTGCATCGTGCTGTTCCTCGCGGCCTACCTCGCGCAGAACCGCGAGATGCTCTCCGTGTTCACCTGGGACGTGGGCCCCTTCCGCCTGCCCTCGCTCCCCACGCTCATGCCCCTGCTCGTCATGTGGGCGCTCGCGTTCGTCATCGTCGTGCTCGAGAAGGACCTCGGCTCGGCGCTCGTGCTGTTCACCGTGTTCCTCGTGATGCTCTACGTGGCCACGGGCAAGAAGCTCTACGTGGTCGTGGGCGCCCTGCTCGCGGGCGCGGCCGCCGTGGTGCTGTGGATGGGCTTCTCCCACGTGCAGCAGCGCGTCGACATCTGGCTCGACCCCTTCGCCGACGCCTCGGGCGCCGGCTACCAGGTGGTGCAGGGCATCTACTCCATGGCCGACGGCGGGCTGTTCGGCGTCGGCATCGGCCGCGGCATGGCCGACCTCATCCCCTACGTGGAGAACGACTTCATCTTCGCCGCCATCGCCGAGGAGACGGGGCTGCTCGGCGCGGCGGGCGTGCTGCTGCTGTTCCTCTGCTTCGCCATCCGCGGCATCCTCACCGCGGCGCGCGCGAAGTCCGACGTCAGCTCGTTCACCGCAGCGGGCCTCACCTCCATCATCGTGCTGCAGGCGTTCATCATCGTCGGCGGCGTCACGCGCCTCATCCCGCTCACGGGCATCACGCTGCCCTTCGTGAGCCAGGGCGGCTCGTCGCTTCTGGCGGGCTTCATCATCCTGGGCCTGCTTCTGCGCTGCGGCGACGAGGGCACCGGCCTCGGCAAGGAGATGGCGAGCGCCACCTCCACGTTCTCGGCGAACAGCGTGCTCGGGCGCGTGTCGCTCGGCAAGAACCTCACGGGCGCGATCATCGTGTTCTCGGTGATGTTCGCGCTCCTGGTGGCGAACATCACGATGATCATGGTGGTCCAGGCCAAGGACTACCAGAGCATGCCGGGCAACGGGCACACGCTCGCGCGCGAGTCTCAGACCGAGCGCGGGACCATCTCGACCTACGACGGCGTGGTGCTCGCCCAGTCCGTGAAGGGCGACGACGGCTCCTACACGCGCCTCTACCCCGCCGGCGAGCTGGCCTCGCACGTGGTGGGCTACGCCTCCGAGCGCTTCGGCACCAGCGGCATCGAGGCCGCCTACAACGACACGCTCAAAGGCCAGGAGAACTACGCCACCTGGACTGACGCCATCAACTCGCTCGCAGGCGTGAGCACGCCGGGCAACGACGTCGCCCTCACGCTGAACTCGAAGATCCAGCAGGCCGCCCAGGACGCGCTGGCCGGCTACACCGGCGCCTGCGTGGTCATGGACCCCGAGACGGGCGCGGTGCTCGCGCTGGCCTCCTCGCCCACCTACGACGCCGCCGCCATCGAGGACCTCCTGGCCGCGGCCGCGAGCTCCGGCGACTCCGGCTCGAGCGCGCTGTTCAACCGCGCCACGCAAGCCGTCTACGCGCCGGGCTCCACCTTCAAGATGGTCACGCTGGCCACCGCGCTGGAAGACGGGGTGGCGAAGGAGGACACCACGTTCGACTCGCCTGGCAGCATGGAGATCGGCAACGCCCCGGTGACTAACTTCGACGAGTACGCCTACGGCACCATCACGCTGGCGCGTGCCACCGAGCTCTCCTCGAACACCGTGTTCGGCCAGCTCGGCGAGCTCATGGGGCCCGAGCGCCTCGTGGCCGGCGCCGAGGACTTCGGCTTCAACCAGGACATCGACTTCGACCTGCCGCTGTCCACCTCGCTCATGCCCGACCCCGAGGACATGACCACGTGGGAGACGGCGTGGGCCGCCGCGGGCGAGCCCGTCGGCGAGAGCAGGACGGCCAACCACCCGAGCCCGGCCGGCCCGCAGGCCACCGTGCTGGAGATGGCCCTCGTGGGATGCGCCATCGCCAACGACGGCGCCGTCATGCAGCCCTACCTGGTGGACGGCATCTACAACGCCAACGGCGAGCGCAGCTTCACGGCCAAGCCCGCCAAGCTCATGCAGGCCGTCACCGCAAGCACCGCGCAGCGCACGCTCGAGGTGCTCAAGGGCGTCGTGTCGCGCGGCACCGGCACCGAGGCCGCCATCCCCGGCGTCACCGTGGCGGGCAAGACGGGCACTGCCGAGGCCGCGGGCAAGCAGGACAGCAGCTGGTTCGTGGGCATCGCGCCCGCCGAGAGCCCGCGCGTGGTGGTGGCGATCACGCTCGAGGAAGTGGGCAGCACCGCTTCCGCAGACGCCAAGGCGCGTTCAGTGCTGCAAACCGCGCTTTCGGTGCAAGGAGTTTTATAGATAACCGCGAAATGGTGCGATAACGCGCGATGCCCCGCTACAATGGGGTATGCTGGCAAGAATCGCATTACAACGCAGCTGAGACGTACGAAGAATGTGACCAAAAGGAGCGACCAAGGTGGCAACGCAAGGACCAATGACCGGCAGGGTCTTCAGTGGCCGTTATCAGATCAACGACCGCATTGGCATCGGCGGCATGGCAGAGGTCTACCGCGCGCAGGACAACGTGCTCGGTCGATCGGTCGCCGTCAAGGTGATGCTGCCCCAGTACGCCGCCGATCCCGACTTCACGCGCCGCTTCCGCCAGGAGGCCGCGGCGGCGGCCAACCTGCAGAGCCCCTACATCGTCAACGTGTACGACTGGGGCCAGGACGACGACACGTACTACATCGTGATGGAGTTCGTGCGCGGCTCCGACCTCAAGACCGCCATCCAGCAGCGCGGCGCCATCAACCAGCGCAAGGCGGCGGAGATCGGCGCGCAGGTGTGCCAGGCGCTCACCGTGGCGCACAACCAGGACATCATCCACCGCGACATCAAGCCGCAGAACATCATGGTGCAGCCCGACGGCAACGCCAAGGTGATGGACTTCGGCATCGCGCGCGCGAAGAACTCCGTGAACGACCAGACCTCCTCGGTCCTGGGCACGGCGCACTACATCTCGCCCGAGCAGGCGCAGGGCAAGGAGCTCACCGCCGCGAGCGACATCTACTCGCTCGGCATCGTGCTGTACGAGGCGACCACCGGCAAGCTCCCCTTCGACGGGCCCGACGCCGTGGGCGTGGCCCTCAAGCAGGTGAAGGAGTACCCGCCCGCGCCGAGCGAGATCAACCCCGACATCGACCCGGCGCTCGAGGACATCATCCTCACGGCGCTCGAGAAGAACCCGGCCGACCGCTTCGCCACCGCGAACGACATGCGCTTGGCGCTCAACGACTTTCTGGCCGGGCGCGCCGTCAGCATCGCCGGCGGGCGCAACAACTTCACCGAGGCGCAGACGCGCGTGATCGGCCCCGTGGCCGCGGGCGGCACCGTGCCCGTCGACGCCACGCAGACCATGCCCGTCGTGGGCGGCGCGGGCGGACATGCCGGCGGCGCCGGCTACGGCGGCTCCACGAGCTACCGCGCCGAGCCCCCCAAGAAGTCGAAGCGCGGCGCTATCATCGCGCTGGTGGCGGTGCTCGCCATCGCGCTGGTGGCGGGCATAGCGTACGCCTTCATGAGCAGCGAGGGAGACAAGGGCACGCCGGTGCCCAACGTGGTGGGCTCAACCTACGAGCAGGCCGTCGCAGCGCTCGAGGGCGCTGGCTTCGAGGTAGGCGCGCCCAACTACACCTACGATGCAACCGTCGAGGAGGGCCTGGTCATCAGCCAGAGCCCGAAGGCCGAGGAGAGCAAGCCCGCAGGCACCAAGATAACGCTGACCATCTCGCAGGGCACCGAGCAGATCACCGTGCCCGACCTGCGCGGATGCACGCTCGAGCAGGCGAAGAGCAAGGTGGGCAGCAACTTCACCATCAACTACACGGGCAGCCAGAACTCCTCGGAGTACGAGAAGGACCGCATCATGATCCAGAGCCCCGCAGCCGGCGACAAGGCCGAGAAGGGCTCGACCATCGACTACGTGATATCGCTCGGCCCCGAGGACATCACGGTGCCCAACGTGATCGGCTACGGCGAGACGGGAGCCCTCAGCGCGCTGCAGGACGCGGGCCTCAAGGTGACCACCCAGTACGCGTACTCGGACGACGCGCCGGCGGGCCTCGTGATCGACCAGAGCCTGAGCGCAGGCTCGAAGGTGGAGCACGGCGCCTCGATCACCATCACGGTGTCGAAGGGCGAGGATCCCTCGAAGAAGCCGCCCGCGTCCTCCTCGAGCAGCGCCTCCAGCAGCGCGAGCAGCAGCGCCTCCAGCAGCGCTGCGAGTAGCGCTGCGAGCAGCGCTGCGGCAGCAGCCAACAACGCCCGCTCAGCTGGCGGAGCAAGCGGAGCCGACAAGGCGGCTGACAAGAAGTAGCATTGATGAGCGCGCCGGGCAGGGAGCGCGCAGAGACGCTGAGCTGCGAAACGCAAGCATCGAAACGAAGGGGAGCCGCACATCGTGCGACTCCCCTTTTCGCTCCTATAAGGCCCTGCCCCCACCAGAAGGATGAACCCACCTCAAAAGGTGGGTGCTCGCAGCTGGCCTCCTGGCTTTCGCGTCAACGGACGCGAATCTCCATTCCACCCGCTATCTTGAGCTCCCTCAATCATATTCATCGGTCCATCGCAAAATATGGCGGAAGCAGAACCTGACTTCAGTATAGGCAAACAACCTCACATGAAAAGTCTTGACAAAGTAACAACTACTCGGCAGGGAACCGCAGAATGAACGTCGTCCCGTGCCCCAGCTCGCTCTCCACCACGATGGTGCCGCCGTGGTAGAGCACGGCGTGCTTCACGATGGCGAGGCCGAGGCCCGTGCCGCCCGTCTCCTTCGAGCGGCTCTTCTCCATGCGGTAGAAGCGCTCGAAGATCTTCTCGTGCTTGTCGGCGGGGATGCCCGGGCCCGTGTCGGTCACGCGCACGACCACCTGGCGCTGCGCATGCGCCGCACTCGCTGCCGTCGCGCCCGCATGCGCCGCAGCAGCGCCCCCCCGCGCCGGTGAGGCCGCATCCGCACGCGCTGCGCCCTCCCCTTCGCCAGCCGTCGCGCCCGCGAGCGGCGCGCCTTCCTCCTCGCAGACGACCACCTTGACCGAGCCGCCCGCATGGTTGTAGCGGATCCCGTTCTCGATCAGGTTGTACGCCATCTCCTCCACGAGCGTCTCGTTGCCGCGCATGACCGCGCCGGTCCCGCTCACCTCCACGCTCACGTCGTGCTCGTTGGCCAGCATCGTCAGGCGGCCCGCTGCGCGCCTCGCCACGCCGAGCACGTCCACGAGCACCATCGCCTCGTGCTCGAGCGGCGTCTGCACCTCGTCGAGGCGCGAGAGCGTGAGCACGTCGTTGATCAGCGAGCGCATGGCCTGCGACTCGGAGTAGATGAGGCCCGCGAACCGCGCCGTGTCCTCGGGCGGCACCAGGCCGCTCTCCATCAGCTCAGCGTAGCCGGAGATCACCTGCAGCGGCGTCTTCATCTCGTGCGACACGTTCGCGGAGAAGTCGCGGCGCAGGCTCTCGGCGCGGGCGAGCTCCTCGTTCTGCGCCTTCAGCTGGCGCTGCTGCTCGTCGATGCGCACCAGAAGCGGGCTCATCTCCTCGTAGATCTCGTTCTCGAGCGGGTCGGAGAAGTCAAGCGCGTCAATGGGCTTCATGATGCGCCGCGTGAGCAGGCGCGACAGCATGAGCACGAGCAGCGCCGCCACCGCGAACGCCGTGACGACGGGAACGACCAGGCCGCCTGCGAAGGCCAGCAGCGACTCGCGCGACTCCGACAGGCGCACGACCGACCCGTCGTCGAGGAGCACCGCCGCATACACGGTGTCGGTGCCGAGAGTCTCGGAGAAGCGCGTGACGGCGCCCTCGCCCGAGGCCTCCGCGGCCTGCACCTCGGGACGGCTGGCGTGGTTGGGAAGCGTGGACGCGTCGGGCGTCGAGCTGTCGAAGAGCACCACGCCGTCGGGGTCGATGAGCGTGAAGCGCACGAGCCCCGCGAACTGCTCCTCCAAGGTGGAGAGGTTGCTCCCGCTCGACGTCTCGTTCAGGTACACCGCCGCGTTGCGCGCCTGCGACATCAGGCGCATCTCGCCGTCGCGCTCGAACGACACGTAGTAGATGCTCGTGAGCACGACCGACATCACCGCGATCACGCACAGCGTGAACACCAGAACCGTTGAGAAGATCTTGCCCGAGAGGCTCCGCGTGCCGCGGCGCGACGTGGTCATGAGACCCTACTCGATGACCCTCAGGCAGTAGCCCACGCCGCGCACCGTGCCGATGAGCAGGTCAGCGCCTTCCTTCGCGCGCGCGAGCTTCTGGCGCAGCGTCTGGATGTGCACGTCAACCGTGCGCGTCTCGCCCACGTACGTGACGCCCCACACGTCCTCGAGCAGCTGGGCGCGCGTGAGGACGTGCCCGCGGTTGCGCATGAGGGCATGCAGGAGGTCGAACTCCTTGAGCGTGAGGGACACGGGGGTGCCGCCCACCACCACGGTGCGCGCGGCGGGCGAGAGCACGATGGGACCGACCGAGAGCTCGCCCTCGGGCTCGCCCGCCGTGGCCTGCGCCTGCTGCTGCGCGCGGCGCAGAAGCGCGTTCACGCGCGAGACGAGCTCCATCATGCCGAAGGGCTTGGCGAGGTAGTCGTCGGCGCCCGCGTCGAGGCCGCACACGGTGTCGTACTCGGTGCCCTTCGCGGTGAGCATCATCACCGGCAGCGTGGAGGTGGACTCGTCGGCGCGCACGCGGCGCAGGATCTCGAGCCCGTCGACGTCGGGCAGCATGATGTCGAGCAGGATGAGCTCGGGGACTTCCTCGCGGCATGCGGCGAAGAACTCGTCGGCATGGGCGAACCCTCGCGCCTCGAACCCCGCCTGCTTGAGCGCGTAGACGGTGAGGTCGCGGATGTTGGTGTCATCTTCAACGTAGTAGATCATTTCGCCATTGTAACGCGCCCCCGCGAGGAAACCCCGCCCATCCGCATCAAATTTGGGTAAAAGTTTGCAAGCCGAGAACGAAGCGAGGGTCTTCTACACGCCCGCTTCCGCGCACCAGCCGAGGAAGTCCTCAGGGCCGATTACGGTGACGCCCAGGAAGGGGAAGTCCTTGAGGTTGTTGGTCAGCAGCACGCCGCTCACGTACACCACTGCCTCGAGAAACGGACGATCCTTCTCGTCGGGGAAGACGATGGCGGGAATGTACTTGGGAACGACCTCCTCCCCGACGTCGAGCACAAGGCGAAGGAGCGCGTCGGCTTGGGGGACGAGGCCGCGTGACGAGACGAGAGGCCGATGCAGTACGTCGGCGTACTCGTCGACCATCTGAGAGCTATAGCACAGCCTGAGGGGCGTGGCAGGATCGAGGATCTTCCTCAAAGCCTGGCGGTTGGGGCCGTTGCGCTTGATGAGCGATGCCACGAGCACGTTCGTGTCGATGACCACGTTCACCATGGCCTATGCCACCAAGTCCCGAGACCTGACCTCTCGAACCTTCTCGACATAGGCCACGATGTCCTCGATGGTTGGCTCGGGCGCCTCGTAGGCGTCAAGCTTCTCGTCGGCAGCGGCCATGATGGCATCGAACCGATCGAGAGGGCTTTCAGCCGACTCCAGCTCGGTATCAAAGAAGTCGCGCGCCGCCTGGGACAGGTTCGTCCCGCGAGACCGGTAGAGCTCGGCAAGCGCCGTCTTTTTCTCAGGCTCGATGCGAATCCTGATGACGTCAGTCATTGCGTCAGCAGCCGACATGATTGCCTCCCTCATATAGCTACGTTTGTAGCTACATTGTAGCAGCATGTCAGGAAAAGCGCGACCGCTTCTTCCAGGTCGCCGATCTCGTGCAGAACGAGCAGAGATGAGTCAGAAAACGGAGCCCCTAGAGAACAGCCTCGCCGCATCTAGACGACAGCGATGGTCCGCCTGCTGGATACGCTGATATGCCGGTATGCGTCCTTTCCCATGATTACCTCCTATCTCGCATGGCGAGAAGGCGCATGGGGACATGCTACGACATCGGATGTGCCCGCATTTTGCGACACTGACAGACCTAATGCCTGGTGTTTGGCACTAAAGATGGCAATCAACTCTTGATATTGATGTAACGAATTTTTGCAGTATCAGATGCGCTAGAACTTGCGTATTCTTGCAGTAAGGAGCTATTGTGGACTAGCGTATTCTTGCATCTCTCATCAGGAGGTCCCTAGGATGTTCAAGCGGAAGTGCTACGACAAACTGCTGGAGTGGAAGAACGTGTCCGCAGGCAAGAGCGCCGTCCTCGTCGAGGGGGCGCGCCGCGTGGGCAAGACGACGCTCGTGCAACAGTTCGCCTCGGCCGAGTACGCCGACTCCATCTACATCGACTTCTCCAAAGCGCCCAAAGCCGTTGCGAACCTCTTCCTCAACGAGAGGGAAGACGTCGATGCGTTCCTGCGCATGCTCCAGCTCCACTACGCGAAGAAGCTCCCCGAGCGCAAGTCCGTCATCATATTCGACGAGGTGCAGCGGCTCCCCATAGCACGCGAGTACATCAAGCACCTCGTTGCTGACGGGCGCTTCGACTACATCGAGACGGGCTCCCTCATCTCCATCCGCAAGAACGTGAAGGACATCGTCATCCCGTCCGAGGAAGAGCGCCTGCCCCTGCACCCGCTCGACTTCGACGAGTACCTGTGGGCCTTGGGCCTTGACGCGTACGTCGACGCCATACGCGACGCGTTCGAGCGCAGAGCGCCGCTGCCCGACTCGGTGCACGCGAAGATCATGCGCGCGTTCAACGAGTACATGCTCGTAGGCGGCATGCCCCAGTCCGTGCAGGCGTTCGCCGAGTCCAAGGACTTCGGCCCCTGCGACCGCGTCAAGCGGAACATCCTCAACCTGTACCTCGAGGACATCGGAAAGTTCGGCGGCACCGAGGCGCGTCGCGCACGCGCGCTCTTCCAAGAGCTTCCCGGTCAGCTTTCCGCCGCGTCTAAGCGCTTCAAGTTCGCAAGCGCGGGAGAGGGGGCCGGGAAAGGCGGGACGGGGCGGTTCGAGGAGTACGAACCCGCCATCGACTGGCTGGAGGACGCGCACCTCGTGAACCCGTGCCGCTTGTGCACGGACCCCTCCGTCGGACTCCGCCTCTCCGAAAAGGCCAGCTCCCTCAAGCTCTACATGGCCGATACGGGCCTTCTCGTCACGCTCGCCTTCGCCGACGGGCCCAGGTCCATGGAGGTGCACCGGGACATCCAGTTCGGGCGCGTGAGCGTCAACCGCGGCATGCTCGCGGAGAACGTCGTGGCCCAGCAGCTGCGCGCCCGCGGCCATGCGCTCTTCTACCACACCTGGGAGGAGCCCGGACGGAGAGAAGGGGCGCGACCCCGCCCGCGCGAGATCGACTTCCTCGTCACAGGGCCCTACGGGAGCGCGGGCGGGAAGCTTCGCGTCAGCCCCATCGAGGTCAAGTCATCCAAAAGCTACTCCACGGTCTCGCTCGATGACTTCAAGAGGAAGTACGCCAAGCGCGCGGGCGTCGAGATAGTGCTCCACCCCAAGCAGCTTCGGGCGGAGGGCGACCGCACGTATCTGCCCCTGTACATGGCCGGGCTTCTGTAAGGCTGCGCGACGCGTAGGCGGCTGGCCTGGAAGGCTTCGACGACAAGGCAAGCGCGGCCCGGCGCCTGCCGTGCGTGAGGGCGTGGAAATAGGCTACGTGGTGCGAAGCGTCGAGGACAGCGCCCGCGACGTCACCCACATTGCTCCCGTACGCGACCAGAAGCAGCCCAAGCGCCGTAGCGCCCCGAACTCTTGAGCGAGTCCTTCCTGAAGAGCATGGATCGCACTTGACTGCGCGTCTCCGCCGATGGCCTACCGATCTCCGTAATGAGACTTGCAGGACGCGATCTCAAGGCTTCCCTCTCGGATCCTCATCCCACGCCTCGGGCGCCCAGATCTTATTCATCGACAAGCTCCCGAGCTACTCCAGCACCAGCATCAAGAGCAGCCGCCGAGCGGCGAAGATGGGCGAGGTTCTCTTCGCTGTAAAACGGATCCACGGAGACCTCAAACGGAATGCGGCGCTCACGACCCATCTTCTTGGCGAAGATGTTGAAAGCGGTCGACATGCTCATGCCGAGCTCCTTACACGCCGACTCCATGTTCTTCTTGGTTTCCTCATCCATGCGCACGTTAACCATCGCAGTAGCCACGACAGGCCTCCTTTCATCTTGCCGCGACAATATCATATCGCCTATCTATTGTAAAGCAGAACGATATACAATCAATAGCATTATGGAACGGCTAGTTGTAAATGCTCACCCAAGTGTTGCGGTTGCTTTGAAAAGCTACCTATTTCCGCGAGCGACCTTTCGAGGCTTTCGTTTCGAACAAGATATGCCATGAAGCATGCGCGCAGGCAACTCGGGCGGCTATGTTCGGAAGTGGTTTTTCGAGATGCGTGTGGTGAACTGAGCGTCTGAGCCGAATCTCTCCAGCGCCTCATCTTCACTTCCTTGGGGCGCATTCCCCAAGATCAATCAGCTTCACGTGCACGGCGTAGAGATACGAGGGGCTCTGCAGGTACAGGCCGGTCTCGGGGTCGACAAGACCCTCGAACGTCTTCGAAGCATAGAACTCCCGCATGGCATCCACCGCCGAGCAGCCACGCTCGTGCATGATTATCTTCACGACATCTTGGGTGTTGTATTCAATCAGCTGCGCAACATCAGAGGACATGCCAAGCACCGACTTTCGACAGAAGAGCCACCGCGCGAGGCGTGTGGAAGGAGAACTGATCCGACGCCCTCTTGTACGCCAAACCCTCCTTCAGCCTTCTCTCGTCAATATAGCCCCTGGCGAACTGGCGTAGGAGAAGCGTGACGTCATCATTGCCCACCGGACCGTAGACGACGTCGTATTTGCAGTCGGCATTGCACTCCTCGGAAGCGATGTCTGCGAAACGACGATCCCGGTTGTTGATGACGAACACCGCCCACTCCTCGGAAACGCCTTCAAACACGCGAACCCTCAGCGAGCTATTCTCAAGGATGTCGTCCGGCACCTCGAAAGCAGTCACGACAGGCGTGCCGCCATAGAACCTCGACGTGCGCGCGGCCATCTTCTCTGCCTGGATGCGAAGGCTCGTGAGGTAGAAGCCCCTGCCGAAGTCCTTGTAAGGGTTAGAGCGCGAGAGGTCTACCTCATCGATTTCGACGTTGGAGCCATGATACAGAATCATGCCAGCCCCGCCCGGCTTCTAGCGTAGAGTGCGTTCAGCGCGTCGAGCGTCGATGAGACGGGGAGGGTGTGCTCTATCTCGTAGCTCTCTTCGAGTGCGTCGATGCCGCCGCAGGAAAGCAGCCGCGAGAACGCCTCCTTCTGGGAAATGCCCGAAAAGTCGGCGTACTCGTTCACGATCATGACCATGTAGTCGACCATCTTCTCGCTGTCCTTCGCCACAGCCCGGCCCTCCTACGGTTCTGCCCGGATCGGCTCCTTGCCACCCGATTATATCCCATGCGGTTAAGCTGCGTTGGAATCGTCATCATGTCCCCCAGTTCGACCATCCGCGCAATCTTTGCTAACGCGCCTCAAAACCAGGTCAGAACTCGAAAAACTCTCCCGAACGATAGATGAAGCACTGAGATCCATCCCTAAGCTATAGCCTCGATGGACACAAGGAACAAAGGTCAGAGCAATCGCAAGCGTAATTCTGTGTTAGAGTGTATAACGTGTTTACAGCACAGACGTCACAAGGAGGTACGGGATGGCGACTGCGACGGCGGCATTGAGAATACCAGAGGATCTGTCAGCCCGGTACGACCGGCTAGCGAAGGCGACGGGCCGAACGAAGACGTTCTACATGACAGAGGCGCTCTCAAGCTCGATAGACAGGCTTGAGTACGAGTACGACATCCTCAAGAAAGTCGAGGACTTCCGTGCTGGCCGCCTTGAGACCGTGACGCTCGACGAGCTGGAGGAGCACCTTGGCTTGGCGGATTGAGCTCGACAAGGGCGTTGAGCGCACGCTCGCGAAACTCGACAAGCGAACTGCCAGACGTATCGCGTCGAAGCTGCGCGAGATCGCGCAGCTCGACGACCCGAGAAGCACGGGAAAGGCGCTCGTCGGGAATCTGTCGGGGCTGTGGCGCTACCGCGTCGGGGATTACCGAATCATCTGCGACATCGAGGACGAGATCCTGCTGATCTTGGTCGTGGACGTTGCCCACCGCAGCGAGATCTACAAACGCCGCAGGTGAGATTTGGTGACAGGTTTGCAAACGCCACGCCAGAAGGAGCTCGCCCCGGGCCAACGCCATGCTGGCCCGCAAGGAGACAGAAAGACCCCTGGCTCGTCCGCGTTGAGCAGGCCTAGAAGACGAATTCATGAAAAGCCTCTCCATCAAAAGTACGTCAAGACTGGCTAACATCAAACATGCTTAATTTCACGGGATATAATTAACTCTGCAGGCAGCTTTCCACTTGGAGGCTTATGCCAATTTGCGCACAGTGGAGGGGTCAATGAACAGCTACTTCGGTATAGCTCCCGAAGATCTCGGCCGACTAAACGCACAGAAGGCCGTCACCGTTTTTCGCGACCTAGTATTCGCGGAGGCCAAGCACGTCGATGTTGAAATAAGCAAGATCGACATACCCTCGTCCGACAGCGCCATCACAACCCGCGACGGCGGCATCGATGGTCAAGTGTCCGACGCCCATCCAAACTCCAAAGGTCACGGAATAATCAAGCAAGGTTTCACATGCTACCAAATCAAAACCGGCACAGCGGACATCAGAACAGCGAATGGGGCCAAGGGTATCATTTCCACAAAGACGGGAATCTGCAGCCGTGTGAAATCGTGCATTGAAAGCGGCGGAACCCTTGTTGTCGTGTTGTTCGGCAGTGACGCGCCTGATCGAGAAGAAGGACAGTCCGTTCGACACGTCCAGGAAGCCATAGCGCAGTTCATGCCAAATTGCGAAAACTATCCCAATATCGAAGTCTGGCGCCAAAGCAAGCTCGTGGGCTTCCTGCAGGACTTTCCTTCGCTGTGCATGGCTGTTAAGGGGCAAACGCCTTCAGATCTGATGACAATCGAGCAATGGAGGCGGCTTCAGACTATGCACGCCAACATCAGCCCAGGAGAAAGCCAGCAAAGCTCAGTTTCGGACATCAGAGATTCGGTCCTTAAAAACAGCTCCGAAGCTATTCGAGTATTCGGTGAGGCAGGCGTCGGCAAGACCCGCCTTGTCCTAGAAGCGCTAAACGTCGACGGATGCAAAGAAACAGTGATATATGCAGAAAGGCCCTCAGCCCTGCCCCCAGGCTTCCTCAACTCCCTCACCATGACCGATTCGACAAGCAGATGCGTGCTCGTAGTCGACGAGTGCGACTCGGAGCGGCACGACACGATGTGGGATCGCATCGCATCCGTATCCAACAGGATAAAGCTCATAACCATCTTCAACGAAGTTAAGCGCCAACACCCCGGTCAGTCAATAGTGAGCGTTCAGCCGCTCAGCCAAGAAGAAGTTGCGGAGATAGTCAAGTCATACGGCATTCCCGATTACAAAGCGCGCGACCTTGCGGGGTTTTGCAGCGGCTCCCCACGTGTAGCCCATATCCTCGGTGAGCAAATTTCCCGCACTGGCAACTTCGACATATCTTACAGAGACAACATCTGGCCACGATGCATCGCCGCACCAGAAAACCCAGAAAGCGAAGCCGCGAGGAAGCGCATCCGGGTTATGAAGTGGCTAGCTCTTTTCCGCCGCTTCGGTTACGAGGGGCCCTATCGAGAAGAAGGCAATCTTGTAGTCACAAAGATCCAGAAGTCCACCGGCATTCCCGAATGCGAGATACGCGAAATCATCCATCGCCTGCGCGAAAAGAAGCTTCTGCAGGGCGACTACACCTTGTACATAACCCCACGACTGATGCACATCTGGTTGTGGGTGCAATGGTGGGAAGAGCAGGGTCCTGGCTTCAGCTTCGAAGAATTCAAGCACATTGACGGCAGAAAGGAGCTGAGCGGCAAGCTCATCGACTGGTTCTTCGAAATGCTGCAATATGGACGCGAGTCAAAAGTCGTACCGCAGATCGTTGATGAACTCTTCGCGGGCCAAGGCCCTTTCTCGTCGCCAGCGTTTCTTCAGAGCAGCACAGGCGAACGTCTCTTGGATGTCCTAGCTGACATCGCTCCCCGCAAAACGCTGACGTTCGTCGAGAGGGGCCTCGTCAATCGCAGCACAAGCGAGTTGCTGGAACTAAAGTCTGGTCGGAGGGGCCTCGTCGACGCTCTCCAGAGAATCGCCTGGGAACCCCCTCTGTTCGAGCGGGCAGCATACCTGCTGCTGAAGCTATCGCTCGCTGAAAACGAGCACTGCACGAACAATGCGACGGGCGTATTAGCCAGCCTGTTCTCAAACGGGATCGGAGCGCTCGCACCCACCGCTACGCCGGCGAAAGACAGATTCCCCGTCCTCGAGAAGATAGCCACATCGGAGCAGCCGGAGATCCAGGCAATTGCGATAAAGGCCATGTCGAAAGGTCTCGACGTAGTAACGAGTGCTATCAAGCCTCTGCGCGACGCGGAGCTCCTTCATGAGCGAGCAGACGGCTGGCTCCCTACCGATCACGACGAATGGTGGAGCTCGTACAGGCGAATCTGGACGCTTGGAACGAGGTGTCTCAGAATTTACGAAGAATCTAACCAAAAGAACCTCGCAAAAATGCTCGTAGAGCGAGGTATTCACCTAGTGGAGTTGATTGACGATGGCACTGAAGCCGTCGGCTGGCTCGAGGATCTCGCCGACAATGGCTATGCCGAGAAGGAGGATATTGCCAGGGGCGTCATCGACCTGCTGAGGCACTCCCAATTTTTAGGCGATAAAGCCCGAACAGCCCTCGAAGGGCTGCAGGAAAAGCTCATCGGAACGGGCTACGAAGACCAGATGAGGCGCTATGTCGGGATGAACGTGTTGGACGATGAGTACGATAAGGAAGACCCTCACCAAGACTTCCTTGAAGCGAAGATGAACGAGCTCGCAAGGCTTTCGATGGCCGACCCGACCGAGTTCGAGACGATGCTTCCTTGGCTCACAACGGAAATACCTGCACGGGCGGGGAGGTTCGGCTATTCCCTTGGCATGGCCGACGTCGGCAACACACAATGGGAAGCTATCTTTGAGGCCATGAAAGCCCACGGACAGCCAGGCACCAGAAAGGCCGACCCGAGGTTCTGCTCAGGATACCTCCGCTCGGTTTTCGAAGCCGACACCGAATTGTGGGAGGCGAGGATAAGCCAGATATCTCGAGATGACGAACTCCGCGAATTAGTTCCAGCCATAGCCTGCGGGTCCGGCATGACCGACAGGGTCTTTTCCCTTATCGCAGACATGTTCGAGTGCGGATCTATAGACGCAAGCTCGCTGCTGCCCCTGCGTTTCGGAGGTGTTCTTGCCACTGTAGGCAACGAGAACCTGCTCATGTTTTTGAACTTGCTGATCGCAAAAAGAGACCCCCGCATCTTCCAGACTAGCCATAAGCTTAGCGTACTCACGCAAACGCAGCGGCGGCGCTATCGCCAACGATGTTGCAATACGCCTCGTAACGCAAGACTCGCTCTTCTCCGATGCGCGACCCGCAGAGCTCTCGTCGTACGAGTTTAGCTGGCGCGAGATGTGCGTCGCCTTGCTCGACTCCGATTCAAGCTATGCTTATGAAATCGCTGCTTACACCGCCAGATCGTTAAGCAACAATGCGCACATAGAGAGATATTATGCGGAAGAGGTCTTTGAAAAAGCTGCGTCAGTCGATCCGACATCTACTTGGAAGGCAGTAGCTCCGTATTTCGAATCTCATGACTTCAGCGTTACTGCTCGTTTTGGCAACTATTTCAGCGAGAAAAGCGCTAAGCCGTTAGATATCCTGTCAATCGACGTTATCATGGACTGGATCAGGGAGAAACCCGAAACGCGTGCCGTGACGATAGCTCAAGCCTGCGCGCCCGCACTTCGTGACGACAGGGGGAAATCTCTCCTGGCAAGAGAGCTGTTGGCGTCATACGGGCAACACGATCGTGTCAAAAGAGCCCTATTCGCCAGACTTGGAAGCTACTCGTGGAGCGGGAGTCAGGTCGATGCCATAAATAGCAAGACCCAGGAACTCCGTACTTACAAACAATTAGAAACGGACGCCTCTGCGCTGCAATGGATCACAGAGGCGATAGACATGTTCGAATCCCAAGTCGACAATGCGCGTGCAAGAGAAGAGCGAGATTGGTGAACAAAGCATCTGGGGGCGTTTATCGCAGATAAAAAGTGGGAGGGTTCTGAATCTCATATGGTTCATCTTAAGCGGCCCTCTTCCCGATGGCAACGTTCTCGTCCTTGGCTATCTCGATTATGGTCGCGGCCTTCCTGGCGATCTCCTCTCCTTCCCGACCACACGCTCAGCAAAGACCGCATCATGCGGTACGCGGGATGCGAGTGGGTGGAAAGATGCGAGGTCATGGTCATAATATCGAAGACCGTATATACGATTCGCGTAGAAGCTTCTTGCCCGTAATTGACGCTTGTGAGTCAGCGATTAATGCATTCAATCACGAGATGGGCTTTCAAATGAGCTGATCTTGGGACAAGATGCAATAAGAAGGGCTCGTCACTCCACGGAAGTCGCGCGCGCCTCCTTGAGCGTCTTCTTCACGAAGCCCGTCAGCGTCGTGCCGGGGCCGCATTCGACGAAGTCGGTGCACCCGTCGGCCCACAGGTTCCGGAGCGTGTCGACCCAAAGCACCGGGGACTTCACCTGCTGGACCATCTTGTCACGCAGACCTTCCGCAGACACGATGGGGCGAGCGTCGACGTTCAGGTAAACCGGCGCGACAGGGTCGCTGAGCCCGACCTCCCTCAGCGCGTCCGCCAGCACGTCAGCCGCAGGCGCAAGCAGCCTGCAGTGGGCGGGAACGCTCACCGGGATCTTCACCGCGCGGATCTTCCGCTCCTTGCATGCGGCAACAAGCGAGTCGACGGCGCCCGCTTCCCCGCTGACGACGATCTGGCTGGGGGAATTGTAGTTGGCGCACTCGACGTATCCCTCCACGCCAGCGCACAGAGCGCGCAGCGTCTCGGCATCCGCCCTCATCACCGCGGCCATGGCGCCCTCCCCGACGGGGACGGCAGACTGCATGGCGTCCGCCCGAAGCTGGATCAGCGGAAACGCGTCCTCGAGGGCCAAGCAGCCCGCAGAGACGAGGGCGGCGTACTCGCCCAGTGAAAACCCCGCGAAGCAGTCGGCAACCGTCCCTTGAGCTTTGGCGACCTCGTATGCGGCGAGGTCGGCCGCCAGCACGCAGGGCTGCGTGTTGCACGTGAGGTTGAGCTCTTCTTGGCTGCCGTCAAAGCACAGCGCCGCGATGTCGCGGCCCAGCGCATCGCTCGCAACGTCAAACACCCGCCGTGCGGCGGGAAGCGTCTCGTACGCCTCCCTCATCATCCCAGGATGCTGGGCCCCTTGCCCGCTGAACAGAACCGCCGTCTTTCCCATATCCGTTCCCATCTCGCTCACTTGCCTACAGAGGAATGTTGCCGTGCTTCTTCCAGGGCAGCTCCACCAGCTTGTCGCGCAGCGCCTCGAACGCCTGCGCGATGCGGCTCCTGGTCTCCTCCGGAAGGATCACCTCGTCAACCAAGCCGTTCGCAGCTGCGAAGTACGGGTTCAGATGCTTCTTCGTGTACTCAGCTGCCAGCTCGTCGCGCTTCGCGTCGGGGTCGTCCGCCGCGGCGATCTCCCGCCTGTTCATGATCTCGACGGCGCCTTCCGCACCCATGACCGCAATCTCCGCGATGGGCCAGGCGAACACGAGGTCGGCGCCCATCTTCTTGCTGTTCATGGCGATGTAGGCGCCGCCGTACGCCTTGCGCATGATGAGCGTGACCTTGGGCACGGTCGCCTCCGAGTAGGCGTACAGGAGCTTCGCCCCGTGGCGGATGATCCCCGCATGCTCCTGCTTGACGCCGGGAAAGTACCCCGACACGTCGACCAGGGAGAAGATAGGGATGTTGAAGCAGTCGCAGAACCTGATGAAGCGGGACGCCTTGTCCGACGCGTCGACGTCAAGCGTCCCCGCGAGGCTGGAGGGCTGGTTGGCGACGATCCCCAGCACATGCCCGTCCAGCCTGCAGAATCCCACGACGACGTTTCGGGCGAACCGCTCCTGGACCTCCAGGAAGCTCCCCTTGTCGACAAGCGCCTCGATGACCCGATGCACGTCGTAGGCGCGCCTCGGGTTGTCCGGGACGATCTCCTCCAAGCGATGGGACTCGTCAACCGCCTCCCCCGCCATGACCGGCGGGTCCTGCCGATTGTTCTGAGGCAGGAAGGACAGCAGCCTCCGAACGCCCTTGAGGCACGACTCGTCATCGTCGTACACGAAGTGGTTCACGCCGGAAACCTTCGCATGGACCTCCGCTCCGCCCAGCTCCTCGGGCGTGATCTCCTCCCGGGTCACCGTGCGGATGACGGCGGGGCCCGTGATGAACATCTTGGAGGTCTTGCGCGTCATGAACACGAAGTCGCAGATCGCGGGGGAATAGCACGCGCCCCCGGCGCAAGGCCCCAGCACAACCGCGATCTGCGGGACGACGCCCGACATGCGGGTGTTCCGCAAGAACATGCCGCTGTAACCTGAAAGGGCGCACACGCCCTCGTCTATGCGCGCGCCGCCGCTGTCGTTGATGGAGACGAACGGCGCCTTCGCGTTCATGGCCGCGTCCATGACCTGGCAGATCTTCTTCGAGTGGATCTCGCCCAGACTCCCGCCGCTCACCGTGAAATCCTCGGAAGAGGCGTATACCAGCCTGCCGTCGACGGTCCCGTAGCCCACGACGACGCCGTCTCCGGGAACGCTGACCTTGCGATCCCCGTAGACGTTCGGCCTCGCCTCGCGGAACCCGCAGATCTCGACGAAAGACCCCTCGTCGAAGAGGATCTGCAGGCGCTCGCGAGCAGTGAGCTTTCCGCTGTCGTGCTGCTTCTTGATACGCGCGAAGCCGCCGCCCTCAGCCGCCTTCCTGCGGCGGCCCAGCAGCTCCTCCCTATGCTCAACGTTCCACATCAACATATCCTTCGTATCCAAAAAGGGCTCGCTCCCCGATCTCGCGGAGACCGGGGAGCGAGCCCTCGCCTTCAAACATCATGGCAACCTGAAAGTCGCCGCATTGCGCAGTCATCGCCTCAGCGCTCCTCTTGCTTTGGCAGAGGATCTTCCCGCCAACTCGCTCGAAACGAGCGTTGGCCATGAACCGGTAGACGTCACCGCCCGGGACTTCCCCGACCAGCTTCACCGCGCTCTCCTTCAAGGTCCAGATCTCCAGCGCCGAGAAGCTGCGCCTCTCCTCAGCCGCGGAAACCCTGGAGAGCGCTCTCTCGGGAACAGCTCTGTCCAGCTCGACGTCGCAGCCGCACGGCGAGTCGCCCAGCACCACCATCACGCAGCCCTTGGTATGGCTGACGGAGAAGTGGGCTCCCGGGCAACCTGCGAACACGGGCTTGCCGCACGGCAGCTTTTCAACCCTGGGCGCGGGGGAGCCGAATTGCAAGAAGAACGCGTAATCAAGCAGAGCCCATACGAGCTTCTGGTTCGCGGTCTTCGTCAGATAAGCGCGGCGCATGTTCCCCGCAGGGCTGAGCAGCACTCAGCCCGGGAGGCCGTCAGGCCCTCCCGAGTTGAGACGTCCTTTTCGCGAGCGAGCAGCCTTACTCCATGAAGTCGATGATGTCCTGAACCGTCTTGAACCCCTTTATGTCCTCGGAGGTCACCTTCTTGCCGCACTCGTCGTCGATCATGACGATAATCGACAGCTTGTTCATGGAGTTCCATTCCTCCATGTCTGCCAGCACGGCGTCTGCGGCAATCGCCTCAACGTCAAGCGTCTCCGCGATCAATTCAAGCTTCTCTTCCATTCTTCTTTCCTTTCATCAGAGTCGCCCGCCAGTCGGACGACAAGTTACCAACTCTATGAGAGCGATCCGCCTGTCAGGTCGAACTCGGTTCCCGTCACGTACCTCGAGGCATCGCTCAGGAGGAACGCGACGACGTTCGCCACGTCAACGGGATCGAGCATGCAGCCAATGTGCTGGATCATCTCGAACTCTTTATCTAAGAGCTCCGTGCCGTGACTTTCGATAAACGCATCGGCCATCTCGGTTTTAACCCATCCCGGAAGGACGTTGTTCACCCTTACGCCTTGGTCGAAAAGCTCGTGCGACATCGGCCTCATGGCGCCGTTCATGGCTGCCTTCGTCGAGCCGTAGGCCACCTGCCCCTTCGCACCTCTCTCGCTTGCAACTGATGACACGCCCACAATCGAAAGGGCTGCGCCCCTCATCTTCCTCAAGGAGACGCAGCGCGCGAACTCAACATAGGAGAGGTAGTTCACCGTCGCCATGCTCTGCAGCTTGTCCGGCTTCGTCATGCGAAAGGGATAAGACGTCCCCACCCCCGCGCAGTACACTGCGCCGTCAAAGGGGCCTTGGGCTTCGCGGATCCCCTTTATCGTCGGCTCAATCGCCCCGGGATCCATCAGGTCGAGGCAGAAGCAGCGATGCCCCTCGCCGCTCAGGCTGTCGCGCACAGACGCCAGGCGTGACTCGTTCCTTGCGATGAGGCTGACCCTTGCCCCGAGAGACGCAACGTGCCGACAAACCTCAGCCCCTATGCCCGAGGAGGCCCCCGTGACGACGACGTGCTTCCCCGTCAGGTCCATCGGGTTAATCATGGCTCACCGCCCCATCTTCGAAGGCTTCGTCCGTTTCGATGATTCCCCTCAACGCATTCGGGTCGATGAGCGCGTCGACGCACCCCCAGGAAAGCCCGATGCCGAAGCCGCACATCATCACACGCAGGGGGACGGCACCCTCCGGCTTGAGATCGCAAAGCGTCAGCGGGATGGAGGTGACCGAGGTGTTCCCGTAGCGGTCCATTGATATCGGCATCTTGTCGGCAGGAACCTTTGCCTTCTTCGCTACCTGAGACAATATGAACTTGTTCGCCTGGTGCATGGCGAAGCAGTCGTAGTCGTCCGGCCCGGCCCCGAGCTCCTTCATGAAGCGCCTCATCTGACGCGGCACTTCGGAAATGGTGAAGGAGAACACGTCCGTGCCGTTCATGTAGAGTTCGTAGTCGGAGCGGACGTTCCCGTCGACGGGCCACGTGTCCCTGTCCGGGGAGGCGCCGCGGTTCCTGTACGCCCCGGAGGGGACGATGATCGCCTTGAAGCCGTCCCCGTCGGTGGAGAAGCACGCCGAGATCGGTGCGGCGATCCCGTCCTTGACGAGAAGGGTGGCTGCGCCGGAGTCGCCGAAGAGCATGCACGCCGACTTGTCCTCAGGGGAAACGATCTTGCTCAAAGTGTCCCCGACGAGCAGGAGGCAATAGTCAGCATTGCTGCCGACCAGAAGCTGGGAGGCGACGTTCAACCCGTAGACGTAGCCAGAGCAGCCGAGATTCACGTCGAGCGCGATGCAGTCCTTCGACAGGCCCAGGCGCTTGTGGAGGACGCACGCCGTGGCGGGAATCCGGTAGTCGGGAGACTGGGTGACGAACACCAGGCAGCCGATCTTCTCCCTCTCAACCCCCATGTCGGAGAGGAGCTTCTCCGCAGCAGAGAACGCGAGGTCGGAAGAAGTCTGCCCCTCGGCGGCGACGTGAACCTCCTGCACCCCGACCATGCTCTTGAAGTCCTCGACCGCCTTCTCGCCGAATCGCTCCTTCCACTCATCGGTTCTTCTCACGGCTTTCGGGACTGCGCACTGTATGCCCGCGATCCTCACGCCTTCTACCTTCGTCGTCAGCATTTAGCCTCCAATTCTCAGCAGTGCAGAGCCCCAGGAGAGCCCCACTCCGAATCCGCAGAGAACGACTCGTCCTCCCTCGGGAATGCCCCCTCTGCCCATCGCGCGCTTGAGGGCGATGGGGACGGAAGACGAGACCGTGTTGCCTATGTCGCCCATGCTCACCTCGAACCGGTCGGCGGGTATCCTCATCTTCTTCCGCAGATAACCGAGCATGAACGCATTCGCCTGGTGGAAGACAAAGCGGTCGACCTGGTCTCTGCCGACCCCGTTTCGCTCCAGGAGCTTATCGACGCTCTTCGGGACCACGTCGATAGAGAACGACATGATGTCGGCGCCGTCCATGAAGACGTTCTCCTCGCTGCGTGAGTAGCCGTTCTCGTCGACCTCGACGATGCCCGTGAGCTCGCTTTTGGGGTTGCGAAACATCCCCGCGGGGACGATCAGACGGTCGTAGCCGGCTCCTCGGGAGCCCAGATCGAAGTCGACGATCTCGGCGAAGCCCTCCGCCGCCACCCACGTGGCCGCCGCAGCGTCGCCGAAGAGGGTGCGCGTGGACTTGTCCATCGGATGGATGATCTTCGAGTACGTGTCCGCGGTGAGCAGCAGCACGTTTCGCGCTATGTCCGCGCAAACGAGGCCCTTTGCCAGGGAGAGGCCGTAGACGTACCCCGAGCAGCCCAGGTTGACGTCAAGAGCGCCGCACGCCTCGGAGAGGCCGAGCCTGCCATGCAGCACACACGCCGACGCAGGAAGGACGTAGTCGGGCGTCTCCGTCACGAAGATCAGGAAGTCGACTTCTTCGGGCCTCAGGTCGCTGCGCTCGAACAGCTTTATTGCGGCCGACTCGGCCAAGTCGAGCGACGTCTCTCCCTCTGCGGCGATCCTGCGCTCCCTTATGCCGGTCTTCCCCTCTATCTTCTCCGCGGTCCACTCGGGGTACAGCTTCGCCAGGTCGTCGTTCGCGAGCACGTTGCGAGGCAAGTAGTACTCGACTGATCTGATGTAAGATTCAGGCATCTCCCTATCCTTCCAGTTCGCGCATCCGCCTTGCAGGGTTTCCAAGAACGGTGGTGCCTTTGCGAACGTTGTTGAACACGATGCTTCCCGCGGCAACGGTGGCGTCGTCGCCCACCTTGCGACCTGGGGTCAAGAAGGCATGGCCTCCGATGTTGACCCTGCGGCCGACATGGCAGTTGCCGCTTATCCCCGTGCCGGGCATGATGCTCGTGAAGTCTCCGATCGTCGAGTCGTGGCCGACCGTCACGCCTGAGTTGAGCAGGACGCCCTCGCCTATGCCGCAATTGACGGATACTATTACGCTCGGGTAAAAGACACAGCCGGGGCCTATGGTGGTTGAATCGGGGATCTCCACATCAGGAGCGACGATCGACTCGAACACGATGCCCTGGCTTGCAAGGCGCGCCTGGAGCTTTTCCTTAGTTGCAGCGTGCCCAATTGTGCATGTACACACAACCTCATTTCTGTGGCTTACCAACCACTCGCTGCTCCCAAGCACAGGGCATCCGTTAAGCTTCGCGCCAGGTTCGAAGCCGGCATCGTCGACGAACCCAAGGAGCGCGTACGTCAGGGAGACGGCGTTGATCCTCTCGACGAGCTGAGCAACCTCCCGGCCCATCCCGCCAGCACCGAGCAGAACCAACTTCTTCGGTTTTTCCATTGTTCGTCAGTCCCTCCTGAACAGATCCCGCGTGTAGACCTTGGCCGCCACGTCGTCGAGCTCGGGGCTCCAGCGGTTGGCGACGATGAGGTCGCAGCGCTCCTTGAACGCGCGCAGGTCGTGGGTGACCTCGCTCCCGTAGAACTCGGGGTCGTCCAAGGTGGGCTCGTAGACCACCACGGGGATGCCCTTGGCCTTGACGCGCTTCATGACGCTCTGGATGGAGCTCGCGCGGAAGTTGTCGCTCCCCGACTTCATGACGAGGCGGTAGACGCCCACGACGGGCCTCTCCACGCCCTCGTAGACCAGCTTCCAGACGCGGTCGACGACCTCCTCGGCGACGTAGTCCTTGCGCGTGCGGTTGGCGTCGACGATGGCCTGGATCATGCACTGCGGCACGTCCCTGAAGTTGGCGAGCAGCTGCTTGGTGTCCTTGGGAAGGCAGTAGCCCCCGTAGCCGAACGAGGGGTTGTTGTAGTGCGAGCCTATGCGGGGGTCGAGCCCCACGCCCTCGATGATCTGCCCGGCGTCGAGCCCGCGCACGCTCGCGTAGGTGTCCAGCTCGTTGAAGTAGGAGACGCGAAGCGCCAGGTAGGTGTTGGCGAAGAGCTTCACCGCCTCGGCCTCGGTGGCGCGCATGACGAGGGTGGGGATTGAGTCGGCGGGCTCCTCCGCCCCCTCGGCGAGGAGGGACGCGAACTCGCGCGCCCGCCCCTCGAGCTCGTCTGCGAAGGGCGACTCGCTCGGCACCCCCACGATGATGCGCGAGGGGTGCAGGTTGTCGAAGAGCGCGCGGCCCTCCCGCAGGAACTCAGGCGAGAACAGGAAGCGGCCCTCGAGGTAGCGCTCGCAGAGCGTCCTCGTGTAGCCCACGGGCACGGTGGACTTCACCACCATGACCGCCTCGGGGTTCACCTCGAGCACGAGCTCCACCACCTGCTCCACGTATCGCGTGTCGAAGAAGTTTCTCTCCTCGTCGTAGTTGGTGGGCGTGGCGATGACCACGAGGTCGGCCCGCCCGTAGGCGGCCCTCCCGTCGAGCGTGGGGCGGAGGTCGAGCTCCCGCTCCCCGCGCGCGGCCTCGGCGAGGAAGCGCTCTATCTCGGCGTCGGCGATGGGCGACTCCCACCGCGCGAGCCTCTCGACCTTCTCGGGCACCACGTCCACGGCGTCCACGCGGTTCCCCTGCGCCAGCAGCACCGCCAGCGAGAGCCCCACGTAGCCCGTCCCGGCAACGGCGATTCTCATAGTCAAGTCAGTCCTCTCTCTTCGGTTGTCAAAGTTCATAAGCGCCGCCCGGCCGGCAGCGCCCGAGCGGACCCCTACAGCCTGCAGTACCCCTTGTACCACCGCGCGAACGCGCGCAGGCCGTCCTCCAGCTTCGTGGAGGGACGGAAACCCAGGTCACGCTCGAGGGCGCTCGTGTCCGCGTAGGTGACGGGCACGTCGCCGGGCTGCATGGGCACGAGCTCTCGGTGCGCCTCGAAGTCGTAATCCTCAGGAAGGACACCCTCCTCCACGAGCACGCGCTGCAGCGTGTCGACGAAATCGAGGAGGTTCTCAGGGTTGGAGTTGCCGATGTTGTACACGCGGTGCGCGGCCCGGGGCAGCCCGTCGGCGCCTGTCTCCACCGCGGGAGGGTTCCCCATCACGCGCACCACGCCCTCCACGATGTCGTCCACGTAGGTGAAGTCGCGCTGGCAGTCGCCCATGTTGAAGATCTTGATGGCCTCACCGCGCACCAGCTTGTCGGTGAACCCGAAGCAGGCCATGTCGGGGCGGCCCATCGGTCCGTAGACCGTGAAGAAGCGAAGCCCCGTGGCGGGGATGGAGTAGAGCTTGGAGTAGGCGTGGGCCATGAGCTCGTTGGACTTCTTGGTGGCCGCGTAGAGGGACACGGGCGCGTCCACGCGGTCGCCCTCGGCGAAGGGCACCTTCTCGTTGCCGCCGTAGACCGAGCTGGAGATCGCGTAGACCAGGTGCCCCACCGGGTGGCTCCTGCACGCCTCGAGCACGTTGAAGAAGCCGACGAGGTTGGAGTCCACGTAGGCCCGCGGGTTCTCGATGGAGTAGCGCACCCCCGCCTGCGCGGCGAGGTTCACCACGACGTCGAAGCCTCGCTCCCCGAACAGCTCCTCGACCGCCTGCTCGTCGGCCAGGTCTCCGCGCACGAAGGTGAGCCTGCCAACGGAGAACCCGCCCGCGTCCGCGTCGCCCGCGCTCCCGCCCGCCGCCTCGGCGAGCATCTGCAGCCGGTCCTCCTTGATCCCGACGTCGTAGTAGCCGTTCACGTTGTCGAGCCCCACGACCTCGCACCCGCCGTCCTCCAGCAGCCGCCTGCACAGAAACGCGCCGATGAACCCGGCCGCGCCGGTTACCAGTATCCTATTCACTGTATTCTCCAATTTGCCGAAGGGACATTGCCGAAGCGACCAGCTGAGGCGCCGGGGCGAGCAGGAGAGGGAGAGGCTCCTAGGGGCGAGCCTCGCCCTCCCTCACGTCCTGCCAGCTCCTCCGCCAGCTCTCCCTGCTCCTCCCGACCTCGTGCATCGCCAGGATCCCGAGGAGAAGCATCACGAGGAGCAGAGCGGCGGCGACCAGGAAGGCCACGCTCGCCGCGCTCCAGCTGCCTCCCAAGCCCCACACGTACAGGACGATCGAGGACACCCCCACCATGGGGAGGTCCAGGTACTTGCCGAAGCCGGCGCAGAGAGGAGCCCACCTCGCCCCGACCCCGTATATGGAGAGGCCGCCCGCCCGCGTCTCCCACCCCAGGTCGGGATCCCCCGGCTCGATGAAGACAGACACGTAGGTCCCAAGCTTGATCATGCCCATCTTGTAGTACACGGCTTTCCAGGTGGCCGGGACCACGACGACCAGGGGAAGGAGGAACATCTCAGGGACCTTCGTCGTGAAAGCCAGGGCGAAGACGGCGATGTTCGACGTTACGGCGAACATCAGGATCGTGTTGTGGAGCTGGACCTTCTGAAGAGCCTCCTCCCGCAGAGAGCCGTACTCGGCGAGAAGGGCGCTGCTCGCCGCCCGGCAAGCCCGCTCGTCTGCCCGCGCAGCTTGGGTGCCCGGGGTTTCCTGCGGCTCAGGCCGCGTTTTCGAACGATCCGATGTCGTGGTGGGCCCAGTCATCACCCTCGTCTCCCCCTTCCGAGCCTGCGCCCCGCGCAGGAGAGCAGGTCTGAGGCGATCCTCCTGCTCGCCAGCAGGTAGGCCGCGTAGACGGCCGAGTAGGCGATCATGGCCGCCGCGTCGTCCAACAGTGATGTCAAGACGATGAACGCCGCCGTGATCATGAGCTCGCCCAGCGAGGCCCCAAGGCCCGCTCTCCCGAAGTGCCTCGCGACCATCGTCTCGGCGACGACCGATCGGGCGGCGATGACCGCCGCGGCGCCCAGAGCCATGGCCTCGACCGACCCGAGGGCGTACACGCCCGTGAGGGACGCCGCCAGGGAGAGCGCCACGGCCGCGGCGTTCAGAGCCAGGAGCCTCCCCTCCCACCGAAGCACCTTGAAGAACGTCGTCCCCAAAAGGCTCATCCTCGAGTCGAACACGCATACGGGCAGGAGCAGCGGGAACAGTACGAGGCTCGCCTCGTACTGGGGCAGCCACAGGGAGAGGACCTGCTTCGCGGGGAAGTACAGGACGTAGACGGCCGGCAGCGCGAGGGCAAGGGCGGCCCGCGCCCTCTCGAAGAACAGCCCGAGCTCCGCCCCGCCCGCACGCCGCAGGGCCGGGAACAGGACCATGCTCGCCTGGCCGACGAACACCAGGAAGAAGTTGACCATCGTCAGGGAGAACGAGACCTCGCCGAACGCCTCGATCCCCCAGGCGGCGTCGACCACGACCCGCATGACGCCCAGGACGAGCATCGAGGCGACGTTCGCGAGCATCAGCTTGACGCCGACCCTCATGCTCGCGAGGGCGTCCCGCACGGCGCGGCCGACGGGCAGCGGCCTCACGCGCAGGACGTCCCTCCCCTTCCAGGCGCAGAACAGCAGCGCCGCGACCTTGGCTGAGCCGTAGGACGCGACATAGGGCTCGAACTGGTCGGCGCGCAGGATCAGCAGAACAGCCAAGGGCGCGAGGAACACCAGCCTGTCAACCATGACCGAGAAGGAGAACAGCTTCGTCTCGTTCACGGCCTGGAAGACGAACCCGAGGTAGCTGGCGGCGTTGTTGACGAGCATGTAGACCGCCGTGGCGACGAGGACGAAGCGGCGCTCCTCCCCGAAGCCGCCGGTGATCGCGACTGCCACCATGGCAGCTGCGATCACCGCCTGCGCGGCCGTCGCCACGTAGAGCTGGGACGCGACGGAGCGCCTGTCGAGGTCGCCCCGACTCCTCCCCCCGTTCAGGAGGTAGACCCCGTCGTTGACCCCAAAATGGAAGAAGCCCGTGTAGCTCGCGTACAGGAGGAAGAGCTGCCAGTAGCCGAACTCCTCCACGCCGAGGACCTTCGGGACGAGCAGGGACGTGATTACGCTCAGGCACATCGCGACGCCCTGGGACGCGAAGGCGACCGACATGTTGCCGAGAAGCGACCTGTAGTCCATTTCCCTGCCCTCCCGACTCGAGGACCGCAGAGGGCTACTCTCCGCCGAGCGGAGGGTGCTTCTTGTCCTTCTCGCTCAGGATGACCTTCGCGGGGTCGAACGCCGCGTCGCCCCGCAGCGGGGGCCACTCGATCCCGATCGCGGGGTCGTCCCACATGAGGCCGCCCTCGTCGCCCGGGTGGTAGACGTCGTCGCACTTGTAGCAGAACTCGGCCGCGTCCGAGAGCACGAGGAACCCGTGGGCGAACCCGCGCGGTATGAAGAGCTGCCTCCTGTTCTCGGCGGAGAGGACGGCGCCCTCCCACCTGCCGAAGGTGGGGCCGCCCTCCCTCAGGTCGACCGCCACGTCGAACACCTCGCCGGAGATGACGCGCACGAGCTTCGCCTGGGGGTGCTCTACCTGGAAGTGCAGGCCGCGCAGCACGCCCTTGACAGACGAGGACTGGTTGTCCTGCACGAAGTCGCAGCCTATGCCGCCGGCCTCGAAGTCGGGCCGCTTGTAGGTCTCCGCGAAGCGCCCGCGCTCGTCGCCGTAGGACCTCACGTCAACGATGACGACGCCCTCGATCGAGGTCTCGGTGAACGTGAAGTTGCCGGACGTGATCTTGTCTCCCTGGGCCATGGCCCTCTCCTCCCTACTGCCCCTGCTCGGCGTACTTCTTCTCGGTGGCCTCCTTGGCGGGGCGCCACCAGCTCTCGTTGTCCCTGTACCATTTGACGACCTCGGCCAGGCCCTCGGCGAAGTCCGTGTGCCTGGGCTCCCAGCCGAGCTCAGCCCGCAGCTTCGAGCTGTCGATGGCGTAGCGCCTGTCGTGGCCCGGGCGGTCGCGCACCCAGTCGAAGTTGTCCTCCGCACGGCCGAAGGCGCGCAGGACCTCGCGGAGGACGTCTATGTTCGACTTCTCCCCGTCCGCCCCTATCAGGTAGGTCTCGCCGACGCGCCCGCGCGTGAGGATCGCCCACACGGCGCTCGAGTGGTCCTCGGCGTGGATCCAGTCGCGGACGTTGCGCCCGTCGCCGTAGAGCTTGGGGCGGTCGCCGTCGATCAAGTTGGTCACCTGACGCGGTATGAACTTCTCCACGTGCTGGCAGGGGCCGTAGTTGTTGGAGCAGTTCGAGATCGTGACGGGCACGCCGTAGGTGCGGTGCCACGCGCGGACCAGCATGTCGGAGGCCGCCTTGGTGGACGAGTACGGGCTCGACGGGTGGTACGGGGTCTCCTCGGTGAACCTGGCCGGGTCGTCGAGGGCCAGGTCGCCGTACACCTCGTCGGTGGAGACGTGGTGGAGGCGCTTGCCGAACCTCCTGCACGCCTCGAGGAGCCGGTAGGTGCCCTCCACGTTGGTCATGAGGAAGGGCTCGGGGCCCGCGATCGAGTTGTCGTTGTGGGACTCGGCCGCGAAGTGCACGACGGCGTCCGCCTCCGGCACGAGCTCGTCGAGCAGGTCCGCGTCGCATATGTCGCCCACGACGAGCCTCACCCTGTCCTCGGGCAGGCCCGCTATGTTCTCGGGGTTGCCGGCGTAGGTGAGCTTGTCGAGCACCACCACGTCGCAGTCAGTGTTGTCCACCACCCAGCGGGTGAAGTTGCTGCCGATGAAGCCGCAGCCGCCGGTGACGATTATCTTGCTTGGCTCGAACAATCCCGTCCCCTCCTATCTCGAAAGCTCGTCGAACCTGGCGACGTAGGCGGCGAGCGCCTCGCGCCAGGGGCGCATCTCGTCGCCGACCGCGTCGGCCAGCCTCCCGTTGCGCAGCGCGCTGAAGCGCGGGCGGTCGGCGGAGGCGGGGTTCATGCGCTTGTACTCCTCGGACGTGACCCGGACCACCTCGCAGGGAAGCCCGAAGCCCTCCATGACCGCCTCGGCGAGGTCGGCCCAGGAGCAGGTGCCGCCGCCCGTCATGTGGTAGGTGCCGTACCCCTCGGTGAGGGCCACCTTCAGGATCTCGTGGGCCAGGTCGTTGGCGTGCGTGGGGTTGCCCAGCTGGTCGCACACCACCGACACCTCCTCGCGCTCCATGCCCAGGCGCCGCATGGTCTTCACGAAGTTGCGCCCCACGTAGCCGTAGAGCCAGGCCGTGCGCACGACGAACGTGCGGGGGTTGGCGGCGAGCGCCAGCTCCTCGCCGGCGAGCTTCGTGCGCCCGTAGGCGCTGATCGGCCCCGTCGGGTCGGACTCCGCGCGCTCGCCGGGCGCGTCCCCCGAGAACACGTAGTCGGTCGACACCTGGACGAGCTTGGCGCCCTGGCGCGCGCTCGCGCGGGCCAGGGCCTCAGGCCCCAGCGCGTTCACCCGGTACGCCCCCTCCTCGTCCGCCTCGCAGCCGTCCACGTTCGTGGCGGCGGCGCAGTTCACGACGAGGTCGTAGGCATGGCCCGCGAACCACGCGTCCACGGCGGCCGCGTCCGCTATGTCGAGCTCCCCGTAGTCGACGAAGTCGGCCCGCGCGCCCGCGTACTCGGGCGGGACGGGGCCGACCTCGGCCTCCATGGTCGCGAGGCAGCGCCTGATCTCGCTGCCGAGCTGGCCGTTGCATCCGGTGACGAGGATCCTCATGGGCTCAGACATCCTTCCCCCCTCCCCTACGCGTGGTCGGCGCCGGGGACGAGCCCGCCCTCGGCGACCTTCTTGAGGAACCTGCCGTACTCGGACTTGCCGCAGCGCTCAGCCGCGGCGAGCAGGTCCCCCCTCGTGATCCAGCCGTTCTCGTAGGCGATCTCCTCCACGACCGAGACGGGGAGCCCCTGGCTCCTCTGCACGGCGCGGACGAACTCGCCCGCCTCGAACAGCGACTCCATGGTGCCGGTGTCGAGCCACGCGTAGCCGCGCCCGAGGGTCACCACCGAGAGGCTGCCGTCCTCAAGGTACATGCGGTTGAGGTCGGTGATCTCGAGCTCGCCGCGGGCGGAGGGCACCACCTGCTTGGCGAGCTCGCACACGCGCGAGTCGTAGAAGTACAGGCCCGTGACGGCGTAGCTCGACTTGGGGTTCTCCGGCTTCTCCTCGATGGACACCGCGTTGAAGCCCTCGTCGAACTCCACCACGCCGAATCTCTCGGGGTCGTCGACGTGGTAGCCGAACACGGTGGCGCCGCCCCCGGACTCGGCGCGCTCGACGGCGCGGCGCAGGTGGCGCTTGAGGCCGCTGCCGTAGAACACGTTGTCGCCGAGCACGAGCGCGCAGGGCCCGCCGGCTATGAACTCCTCGCCGATGAGGAAGGCCTGCGCGAGGCCGTCGGGCGAGGGCTGCTCGGCGTAGGAGAGCCTGATCCCGAACTGCGAGCCGTCCCCGAGGAGGCCCTCGAAGTTCGGCAGGTCGTGCGGAGTCGAGATGACGAGGACGTCGCGTATGCCCGCCATCATCAGCACCGACAGCGGGTAGTACACCATCGGCTTGTCGTACACGGGCAGAAGCTGCTTGCTCGTGACCGTGGTGAGCGGGTACAGGCGCGTGCCCGAGCCCCCCGCGAGTATTATGCCCTTCATGAGTTGCCTCTTGTTTCGCCATCTGGAAGACGCATTCGTGAATCAACTCCACAAAAGGTTGTTCGTCAACTCGGGAGCCACCACGAGGTCAAGAACGGGGTAATAGACAAGAAATACGGTTCCAATCATCCAAACCGAAAAGGCAAGAACTAGGAAAGTCCTGCCTCGGTCAGAGAGGCTCTCTCTTTGCTCAAATAGCATAATGGCGAAGTAGATGAAGAATAATATGCTTGCGCTGCGAATAGGCCGGTAAAAGTTTTGGATTGAAAGCGGGATGAAGGCTGCGATAGGAAGAAACGAGTAGACTGCGCTATCGAAAAAGGACAAGAACCGCGCCGCCGCATCGTCTTGACCCTCTTGAGCGTGACCTTCTCCACAACGCACGACGGAAAGAGTCGGACGATCCGCCTTCTCGAAAACCTCCGCAGTATAGGACTGGGTTATGTAGACTATGAAAACCTGCAGTCCGACGGAAATAAGATACGGTATAGAGCCAAAGCGGCTCATTTGCGCAAAATAAGCTTCGGCCTTTATCGAATCAGTGAGGCCCGATAGCACAGCTTGGGCGATTCCTGTATACACAAGCAAAAAGATAACAACCGTTATTGCAAACGAAACCCGAGCTGATCTTCCCCTGCCGAGCAACCCCACAAGAAGGAACGTGAACAGCACTGATGCGGGATGAACAGAGTACGCTAGAAGCATCGCAATCGCATACTTCAAGGCGAAAAACCTCACCCTGTCTATCAAGAAGCGTAGAGCAAACAGAGCGATCGCGGCAGAAATGAAGAATTTGAACTGAACCACATCGTAAAGAAAAGGAAGAAGCAAGTAGAGCGACAGGACTATTGCGCCATTTCTTGTGTATCGATTGACGAACCACGCAATGAGCAAAAGTGCCACTGTGCTCATCATCATTCTGTATTGGAGAAAATCGAAGCCAAGAGCCCATGCTACTCTCTCTGACAGTACGTAGCCTGGGTTCAATCCACTCCATTCTTCGATCCTGAATTCATAGAAGTACTCGTAACCGGCAAAATCTGCATTTGACGTATTGAACGCCATGATCAACCAGCAAGCAGTCAAAACAAAGAATCGAGCGAAGCGCGAGCGATGCCCAACGACTCCCGCCAAAGCTGCGGCAAAGAAAAGAAGATACCCAGTCATCGCAGTGTGCAACCATTCCCTCTTATAGTGTGATTTGACACAAAGCGCTATCTCCGAGGGATTTTGAGGTTCTTGAATACAAGGCACCAGAGGTCGCAATAGTAGTTTTTACGAGACGCGTAGCAATCAGAGAAAGAACAGAGTCTCAACCAGTCAAAAAAGCTCCTATGCGCGATCATGCGCTGCCTGAGCTCCAAAGCCCTTTCGGCGCGATCCAGCGTAGAAGCACTTTGATTCGAAAAAGGAGCGTCGCCAGCCCGTCGAAGCACCGCGCGGAGCAGCGAGAGCAGCCTTTCAAGACGATCTAGTTCATCCATTAGTTCACTTCGCCCCTTCTTTCTCTGCGCAGATGCACAATTCTCATGTCTTCGAAAGATAACTGAGACTTCGTTTAGGACAAACAGGGTCCCCATCATCTTGCTCACGGAATAGAGAATTGCATCATGAGGCAAAGACACATCCCAATCATGTTGGATTTTTTGAAAGAGAGTTTTCTTTACCATGTAAGTACAGCCAGGCTGTGATGTAATGCCAAATCTGCAATTCAACGTGGGGTGACAAACAGATCCGTCGCAGTCTGGATACTCGATCTCGCCTCGGCCCTCATAATGAAAAGCAGGCAATGATGACACGACCGTCGCTTCAGGATGCCGCTTAAACACATCAGCCAGCATCTCGATATGAGTTGGCAGCCAAATGTCATCCTGATCAGCAAGGCAAACGTAATCGCACGTCACCTGTTCTAACAACTGATAGAAGTTGCGTTTCCACCCAATATTGGAAGAATTGACCGTCAATCGCCAGGAGCCTAGAGAATGTCGCTTGATATAGTCAGAAACATACTCCGCGCTTCCGTCCGTTGAGCAATCATCGCATATTAGAACCTCATCAGGAACCACGGTTTGATTTCTCAGGGAATCCAGCTGTTCACCTAAATACGCTAGGCCATTATATGTCGCCATTACAACACTAATACCCAAAATAACCCCCCCCCGCAACTTTTCCAGACCTTGCAGCTGTTCATGGCCTATCGGCAACACGATTTTCGGAAAGGCCTGTTCATCAGAATCCGAGCAAACTCCACGTCTTCATATCCGCAGAGCGAACTTTCATTTATCGAAATTCTTTACCGCCAACAGGACATCCGAGTAGCGAGAACGCAACGAATCGTAGTTCGCCGCATGGTCAAAATAGCGAATGGCGCACGATCTGCGACCGGCACTCGCAAACCCATCCTCGTCAATCAGCCCCTGAAGTTCGCCCATGAATTTGCTCTTCATATCAAGGGGGATCGCACGCCCGGCAGCCTCAAATCCCTCGAACGTCCAAGGGGTCTGATCGCTTGTAAGCACTGGGCAACCAACGGAGAGCGATTCCGCTATTACATGCCCATAGTTCTCGCTTTGCGTCGGAAAAAGAAACACGTCATGCTCGGCAAATATAGCATGAGAGCCGCCCTGACCAACATATCCGCAATAGTTCGCCTTGATGTTGCTTGGCAAAGTCGAAATCAAGCTCTTACATTTTTCGTAATACGAAGCGTCCTCAACTGGCCCATAGATATTGAATTCAACGCTCCCACAAAGCCCGGGGAGGCAGCTCAACGCATAGTACAAATTTTTTTTCGGAACAATGCGAGATAAATAGGCGATCTTGATTTCACCCACTCGCTTTTTGCTTCGCTGACTGAGTTTCTTCGGCTTCGAAGGAACATTAGTCAAAGCGAAAGCTTTTGCACTCTCTCCAAAGTATCTCTTGATTCCCATCAACTCATCATCGCTCGTGAACTGAAAGGATACGTTTCTAATCAAGCCAGCTGCCCTCAATAGCCCTATATAGGGTATTTTTTTATATTTTTTCCGCATTGCACCCGGACACAGTTCTCCTCTAGGGGCCAGCAAAACAGGAACGTTGCGCAGCTTCGCTATGGACAAGCACGGAAGTACGCAATCTGCAAACAAGCTTTGCAGATACAGAATATCAGGCTTTATCTCATCAAGAGCCGCCAAGAAGCTATCCTTCGAGTAGTTTTCATCAGATAAATATTTTACAAAACAATTTCCTTTGTCGTTCCACCCGGCGCTAATCCCCGTATAGGGGAGAGTCTCCCCCATGTCGTGATTTTTTGCAACAACATAGCACTCGCAGTTATCCATAAGACTGCAGAAGTTATTAATACTTATCGGAGGTCCTCCGTACTTCACACCTGGGAGAAATCCGCTAGTTACAATCAATACTTTCACTGAGCACCCTTGCCCTTCCTCCACACCATCTTGTTGACCACGCCGGTGTAGGACTGGATTATCTTGACCACCTTGTCGGACACGTCCTCGTCGGCGTAGTCGGGGACCGGGGCCGCGTGCAGGCCGTCGCGCTCCATGGCGACGGCGAGCTCGACCGCCTGAAGGAGGCCCCGCTCGTCGATGCCGGAGAGCACGAAGCACGCCTTATCGAGCGCCTCGGGGCGCTCGGTGGAGGTACGGATGCACACCGCGGGGAAGGGCTGGCCCACGCTCGCGAAGAAGGCCGACTCCTCGGGCAGGGTGCCTGAGTCGGACACCACGCAGAAGGCATTCGCCTGCAGGCAGTTGTAGTCGTGGAACCCGAGCGGCTCGTGCATGCGCACGCGGGGGTCGAGCTCGAAGCCGCTGGCCTCCAGGCGCTTTCGGCTCCTCGGGTGGCAGGAGTAGAGGACGGGCACGTCGTACTCGGCGGCCATCTTGTTGATTGCGCCGAACAGGCTCCCGAAGTTGGCGGGCGTGTCGATGTTCTCCTCGCGGTGGGCGGAGAGCAGGATGTACTTGCCCTTCTCGAGGCCGAGCCTCGCGTGGACGTCGCTCGCGTTGATCTTGCCCAGGTTCCCATGGAGCACCTCAGCCATGGGGCTTCCCGTCACGTAGGTGCGCTCGGGGGCGCAGCCGGCGTCCTTGAGGTAGCGCCTGGCGTGCTCTGAGTAGGCGAGGTTCACGTCGGAGATGACGTCGACGATGCGGCGGTTAGTCTCCTCCGGCAGGCACTCGTCCTTGCAGCGGTTGCCCGCCTCCATGTGGAAGATCGGGATGTGGAGCCTCTTGGCGCCGATGACAGAGAGGCAGCTGTTGGTGTCGCCCAGGACCAGGACCGCGTCGGGCTTGACCTCGGCCATGAGCCTGTAGCTCCTGGCGATGATGTTGCCCACGGTCTCGCCGAGGTCATCCCCCACCGCGTCGAGGTAGACGTCGGGGTCGCCCAGCTCCAGGTCATGGAAGAACACGCCGTTCAGGCTGTAGTCGTAGTTCTGCCCCGTGTGGGCGAGCAGGGTGTCGAAGTACCTGCGGCACTTCTTGATGACCTCGGACAGGCGGATGACCTCGGGGCGCGTGCCCACGACGATCAGCAGCTTGAGCCTGCCGTCGCGCTTGAAGCTCACGTCGTAAGCCATGTCTCTAGACCTCCTCGAAGTAGGTGTCGGGACGCGCCGGATCGAAGGCCTCGTTGCAGGCCATGACCGTGACCAGGTCCTCGGTGTCGGAGAGGTTGGTTATGCTGTGGGTCCAGCCCGGGATCATGTGGACGGCCTCTATTTGCTCGCCCGTCACCTCGAACTCTATCGTTTGGTTCGTATTGACGTTGCGCTCGCGTATTAGCGCACGTCCCTTAACCACGATAAAGAGCTCCCATTTGGAGTTGTGCCAATGCTGGCCCTTGGTGACGCCGGGCTTGGATATGTTGATAGATACCTGACCGCAATCTTGCGTGTGAACAAGCTCGGTAAAGCTCCCCCGCTCGTCAATGTTCATACGTAAGGGGTACTTGAACTTGTCTGTGGGCAGATAAGTAAGGTAGAGGCTATAGAGCTTCTTCTCGAAGGAGCCCTCCGGCATGGACGGCATCATGAGCGTCTCGGGCTGAGTCCTGAACTCCTGCAACAACTCGATGATACGCCCCAACGTTACTTTGTGAGTAGTCGGCACGTAGCAGTAGCGCCCTGTGTCAGAAGGAATGACCTCTAATCCTTCGTATTCACAGCGTTGCTCTTTGCCTTCCAACAGATCAAACATGCCCTGTACGAGGTCATCAACGTAGAGAAGCTCGAGTTTCGTATTGGGGTCATTAACCGTATAAGGTTCATCGTTGGCTATTGCCCAGCAAAACGTTGAGACGGCTGAATTGTAGTTAGGACGAGAATGCCCCATGAGATTAGGAAAGCGATAGACGGCTACCTTGGCGCCGGTTTCCTTTGCGTAGTCGAAGAACAGCTCTTCTCCGGCCCTCTTGCTCTTGCCATAATCGCTCTCCCCGAAACGGCCAGACAGCGTCGCCTGGATACTGGAGGAAAGCATGATGGGTGCCTTGTTGCGAGCTGCTCTAAGCTCACCAAGCAACTCGCCCGCGAACCCGAAGTTGCCCTCCATGAAGTCGGCCGGATCCTCGGGGCGATTCACACCAGCAAGGTTGAATACGAAGTCGCACTCCCGGCAGTACCTTTTGAGATCTTCCGGCGTCGAGTCCAGGTCGTATTCGAAGACCTCGTCGATCTTCAAGTTGGGCCGCGTGCGGTCCTTGCCATCACGTATGTTGCGCAGGCTATTGCAGAGCGCCGTGCCGACCATGCCCTTTGCGCCGGTTACGAGGATCCTCATGCTACTGCACCGCCTCGTGCTCGCGGCCCTGTAGGGCAAGTTGGACGTACTCCGCAGTCTTGATCTTCTCAACCGTACCGGCTACGTCAAGCCTTGTTGTGTTGTGTGAGGTGTAGGCCTCTGTCGCCATCGTCTTAACCTCACCGTCCACCACGAACTTGTCGTAGTTGAGATCACGAGTATCAGCATGTACGCGATAGTAGTTACCCATATCTTCTGCACGAAGTCGCTCCTCGCAGGTCATCAGGGTTTCATAGAGTTTCTCACCATGACGGGTGCCTATGATCTGCGTTCCGGTATGCCCGAATACTTCTTGGACTGCTTCAGCCAAGTCCGCAATGGTAGAAGCTGGGGCTTTTTGGATGAAAAGATCTCCAGGGTTGGCATGTTCAAAGGCAAAACAAACCAGATCTACTGCCTCATCTAAGTTCATCAAAAAGCGTGTCATATGAGGGTCAGTTACCGTAAGTGGCATACCCTTACGAATGCGGTCGATGAACAGCGGGATAACGCTACCGCGCGAGCACATGACATTGCCGTAACGCGTGCAGCAGATGGTCGTACGCCCTGCACCATTACGAGCATTCGCGTGGATGATCGACTCCATCATCGCCTTGGACTTGCCCATGGCGTTGATGGGGTATGCCGCCTTGTCGGTTGACAAGCACACCACACGCTCGACCCCCTCCGCTATGGCGGCGTGCAGCACGTTGTCGGTGCCGATCACGTTAGTGCGCACTGCCTCCATGGGGAAGAACTCGCAGGATGGCACTTGCTTGAGCGCTGCCGCATGAAATACGTAATCGACCCCGCGCATGGCATCCCGAACCGACTGCGAGTCGCGAACGTCCCCGATAAGAAAACGCACCTTTCGTGCTGCTTCGGGGCTCACCCTCTGCAGCCTGTGCCTCATGTCATCCTGCTTCTTCTCGTCGCGAGAGAAGATGCGAATCTCGCCGATATTGGAATCAAGGAAGTGCTTGAGCACCGTTGAGCCGAAGCTTCCCGTCCCGCCAGTGATCATCAGGGTCTTGCCCTTGAACGCGTCGCTGCTAATCATTCACATGCTCCATAATCAACCTATAGGAACGCTCCGCTGTGCAGTTGCCCTCGAAGTACCGGCAGCCCGCCGCCCCCATCCGCCTCAGCTCCTCGGAGGAGAGGCTCTCGCACACCTCGAGGAACCGGGCCTCGTCAATGCTGCCGACCCTCACGCCGAACCCCTCGACCTCGGCCAGCGTCCCCACGTCACTCACGTCGTCCGTCGCCGCGACGTAGGGTATCCCCGCCTGCAGATAGGACAGGCTGCGGGAGGGGAAGTTGGGGATGGTGAAACGATGGTCAAGCAAGACTACCCCGCAGTCGGAGGCCCGCAGGAGGGAGTCGAAGTCCTCCCGCGGCAGGAGGGGGAGCAGCCTCGATCTCTCCGGCCTCTCCTCCTCGAAGTACTCCTCGAGCAGGTGCCGCTCGGTCCCGGCGCCTGCGACGGCGAAGAAGACGCCGCCCCTCTCCTCGTTAAGTCTCAGGACTCGGACGAGAAAGTCGATGGCCTGCGGCTTTCCGAGGTTGCCGCCGTACGTGAAGAGGCGGGCGTCGGCGGGGATGCCGAACCGCTCCCGCAGGACAACCTTGTCGACGTCGGGCATGTCCCGGGGGATCAGGCTGTTGGGGTTGACCTCGACCTTCTCGGCGTCGATCCAAGGCTCGTGCTCGACGAGGTAGCGGCGGTTCGCCTCGGACATGCAGCCGATGAAGTCGGAGGCCTCGTAGGTCCTCCGCTCAGTGCGCTTGAAGTACCGGTAGGCCAGGCCCCTCAGCCCCCTCTCCGACAGCATCCCCAGGTCGAGGGAGTTCTGCGGGAAGATGTCCTTGAGCAGGAGGTACGTCATGGCGCCGTGCTCGCGCTTCAGCTTCCCGACCAGCCCGCCCAAGGTGGTGGGCGGCGTCGGGTACAAGATGAGGTCGAAGTGAACCCCCGCGAAGTGCCTCTCGATCGCCGACAGGTACTGCCTCTCGAGCCTCAGCTGCGAGATCCCCTTCTCCACCAGGCCGCACTTCTGGAGGTTGCCGGTGCGCACGCGCAGGACCTTCACTCCCTCGACGTCTTCGCATTTTGTAGGAAGGTCAGCTCCTTGCTCCTGCGGGTTCACCGCATATACGGCGTGCCCGTGGTCTCTGAACGTCTTAAGCAGGTCGCCGTAGATGCCCTGGCTCTTCAGGTCGCCGATGCCCGCGATGCTCAGGAACAGGACGTTCATGCCGCCTCGCCCTGCTTTCCCTCTTCGGGCGCACCCGCGAACCTCTCCATGGTCGCAGAGGTCTCGCTGCTGATGCCGGAGCGACGGAGGAGGATCTTGAACGTGGCGATGAACACCTTCAGGTCCATGGCGAAGGTGCAGTTGTCCACGTACTCGAGGTCGTACCTGAACTTGTCCTCCCATTTGATGGCGTTGCGGCCGTTGACCTGGGCCCAGCCAGTCAGCCCGGGGCGGACGTCGTGGCGATGGCGCTGCTCCTCGCTGTAGAGGGGCAGGTACGACACCAGGAGCGGCCGCGGCCCGACGAGGCTCATATCGCCCCTGAGGATGTTCACGAGCTCCGGCAGCTCGTCCAGGCTCGTGGAGCGCAGGGCGCGCCCGAAGGGCGTCAGGCGCTCCTCGTCCGGGAGCAGCTCGCCGTCCTCGCCGCGCGCGTCGGTCATGGTCCGGAACTTGTAGAGCTCGAATATGCGCTCCTGCCCCGTGGCCGGGTCCACCATGCCGGGCCTCCTCTGCCTGAAGACGACCGGGCTGCCGAGCCTCGCGCGGACCAGCAGCGCGGTCACGCCGAACACGGGAGCGAGGAGGACGAGCGCCGCGGCGGAGAGCACGACGTCGAGCGCCCGCTTGACGCGGCGCTCGTAGAGGCCCTCAGGCATCCTCGGCTCTACGGGGGGAAGCGCCGCCACCTACCCGAAGCACCTCCTCACGACCTCGATGACAACGTCCTGCTGCCCGGGCGTCATCTTCACGTCGGAGGGCAGGCACACGCCGCGGCGGAACAGGTCGGCGCCCACGTCGGGGGCGCGGCCGTCGCCGGCGTAGGCGTTCGTGCGGGCGCGCCCGTCGCCCTCGCGGGTGACGAAGGGGTGGTTGCGGTAGACGGGCTGCAGGTGCATGGGCTTCCACACCGGTCGCCCCTCGGCGTTCACGGAGGCCAGCGCGTCGAGTATCTCGTGCGGGCAGGACCTGCCCGGCTCGGGCGCGTAGAGCACGTCGCGCTCGCCGCGCACCTGCCGGCACATGGCCTCCTCGTCGATGAGCAGGCAGGAGAGCCAGAAGTTCGGCTCGGAGGCCTCCGCGTCGTAGGGGTTCATGGACGCGGGCAGGCCCGCCAGGCCCTCCCGGTAGCGCTCGTAGATCTCCCTCTTGCGGGCCACGTGCTCACCCAGGTGCGGCATCTGGCCGCGCACCACGCCGGCGACCACGTTGCTCATGCGGTAGTTGTAGCCGAGCTCCTCGTGCTGGTACCAGGGCGCCGCCTCGCGCGCCTGGGTGGACCACTTGCGGGCCTTGGCCGCCGCCCCCTCGTCGTCCGTGAGCAGCATGCCGCCCGCGGAGCCCGTGATGACCTTGTTGCCGTTGAAGCTCACGACGCCGAGGTCGCCGAGGGACCCCGTCTGGCGGCCCCGGTAGGACGCGCCCAGGGACTCGGCGGCGTCCTCCACGACCACGGCGCCGTGCGCGCGGGCGACGGACAGGATCTCGTCCATCCTGGCGGGGACGCCGTAGAGGTGGGCCACCACGACCACCTTGGCCCGCGGGTGCAGCCCGAAGGCGCGCTCGAGGGCCTCAGGGTCCATGTTCCAGGTGCCGGGCTCGGAGTCCACGAACACCGGGACCCCGCCCTCGTAGGCCACGGGGTTCACCGTGGCGTCGAAGGTCAGGTCGCTGCAGAGCACCTCGTCGCCGGGCCTCACCCCGGCGAGCTTCACGGCCAAATGGAGCGCCGCGGTGCCGCTCGAGAGGGCCACGGCGCAACGGGCGCCCACCTCCTCGCGCACGAGGCGCTCGACCTCGTCGATGTTCGCGCCCACGGTCGACATCCAGTTCGTCTCGTAGGCCTCCGTCACGTAGCGCAGCTCCTCGCCGTGCATAGTCGGCGACGAGAGCCACAGCCTCTCGCCGAAGGGGGTGATGTCATCAAGGCCGCGCAGCATGCGAGCCCTCCTTGTCGTCTCTTAAGTCCGGATGGTACGTCGGCACGGCCTCGGCCAGCGCCCGCCTGACGTCGTCGTTGGTGCCGCCGAGGGACGCGCGAAGGATCTCGAGGCGCCGCCCCACGTCGCCCACCTCGGGGCGGGCCGCGGTCAGCACCGTGATGCGCCCGTCGGAGGTGGGGCGCGCCTCCTCGGCGCCCATGCGCAGCTCCTCGTACATCTTCTCCCCGGGGCGCAGGCCCGTCTCGACGATATCCACGTCGCGCCCGGGCACGAGCCCCGAGAGCCTCACCAGGTTCTCCGCGAGGTCCCATATGCGCACAGGCTCGCCCATGTCGAGCACGAAGATCTCGCCGCCCTTGGCGAGCGCGCCCGCGGTGATCACGAGGCGGGAGGCCTCGGGGATGGTCATGAAGTAGCGCGTGATGTCGCGGTGGGTGACCGTGACGGGCCCTCCCTCCCTGAGCTGGCGCTTGAACAGCGGGATGACGCTCCCGTGGCTCCCCAGCACGTTGCCGAAGCGCACCGCGGCGAACACGGTGTCCGACATGGCGGCGTAGCGCTGCACGACCATCTCGCACATGCGCTTGGTGGCCCCCATGACGTTGGCGGGGTTCACGGCCTTGTCGGTCGACACGAGCACGAAGTGGGTGCACCCCCTCTCGTGGGCCATGCGCGCCACGTTGAGCGTGCCGAGGACGTTGTTCTCCACCGCCTCGCGGGCGTTGGCCTCCATGAGGGGCACGTGCTTGTGGGCCGCGGCGTGGAACACCACGTCGGGCGCATGCTCCCCGAAGCACTTCTCGAGCGCGGGCAAATGGGTGATCGAGCCGATCTCGACGGACAAGCCCACCCCCGCCTCCTCGCAGCGGCCCCTGATCTCGTGGTAGAGCTCGTAGGTCGTGTTCTCGTACACGTCGAGCAGGATGATCTCGGCGGGGCGGGCGGGCAGCAGCTGCCGGGCGATCTCGCTGCCGATCGATCCGCCGCCTCCCGTCACGAGCACGCGCCTGCCCGTGACGTAGCCCACCTGCCCGAGGTCGAGCGCGACCTCGTCGCGGGCGAGCAGGTCCGCGATCTCCACCTCGCGGATCGGGGCGGGGGCGTCGGGCGTCGCGACGTCCAGCTCGTAGGGGACCATCATCGTCCTGACGCCGGTGCCCGCGCACACGTCGTATATGCGCCCGCGCTGCGAGCGGGTGGCGTTGGGGATCGAGATCACGAGCTGCTCGACCCCCAGCTCACCGCAGAGCTCGGGGATGCGGTCGCAGGTCCCCAGCACCCTCACCCCGTGCACGTGGCGGCCGACCTTGGCCGGGTCGTCGTCGACCAGCCCGACCGGGAGGCCCGGCATGCTGCGGTCGCCGGCCAGCATGCGCTTGACGACGATGCTGCCGTTCTCGCCGGCGCCCACCACGAGCGTGCGCGGCGAGCCCTCCGGCCCGGCGGCGGCCCCGCCCCCGGCCCCCGCCGCTATCCGGGCGGCGAAGCGGGAGGCCCCGCACGCGACGAGCATGAACAGCCACGCGAACAGGTAGGAGCGGACCCAGAGCCGCTCGCCGAACAGCAGCGCGGCGGCCAGGTCGCCCGCGAGCGACGCCGCCGTGACCGCGAGCACGACCCGCACGAGCTCGTCGACGGAGGCGTACCTCCAGATCGTCGTGTACATGCGGAACGCCGCGAGCACGAGCACGTAGACGAGCGCGAGCAGCGCGACGTGCCACCCGAAGGCGCTCATCCCGAGGATCTCCCCCTCGAGGTGCATGCCCCACGCGCCCACGACGAAGGCGGCGTAGACGGACATGACGTCGAGCACGACCAGCGGCAGCGCCCTCAGGAGCGTGTCGAGCCTCGCGCTCACGCCGCCCCCCGGCCGCCCGCCCCCGGGGCGCGCCCCGCGCTCCGCTGGGTCCGCTGGGTCAATTGACCCAGCGAGCGGCTGCACGGGCAGGTGAATGCAGTGGGCGCGTCTTTCGCGCTCGCCGCCGCAACGTCTCCGCCGCCTGCTACTATTTCGCTTTCTGCTTCTTCTTGCACGCTTTTCTCTTCGTGATTATCTTGATGCCCAGCTGGGCTTTTATCTTCTTGCCATGGGCCTCGATCTCGAGGTAGGCCACCTTCCTGCGGTGGTTCACCTTCTGGATGACGGCCTCGCGACCCGCGAGCGGGCCGCTCGTTATGTGGAGCTTGCCGTCCTCGACATAGCCCTCGGACATCGCCACCGCGCTTCTGCCGCGCTGGGTCTGCTCCTCGAGCCATCGGACGCTCTGCTCCGAAAGGGGAACTGCCACGTTGTCTTGCCGCACCACACGCACGAAGCCGCGCGTCCTTCTCAGCGCGCGGACCAGCGCGTCGGGGTCGCGCGCAATCGCCACCAGATAGCCCGGCATGAGCACTTCCTCGCCGGGAAGCCACTTGCCTTCGCGCTTCACGCCCACGCGGGCCTTCGGCACGAAGACCTCCTCCGCGACCGGCAGTCCCTCGGGCCGCCTGCCCTCGGCCTCCGCCCGCTCGCGCATGGCCTTCTCCTCGAGCTTCACCGCCTCCGCGATCAGCTCGCGCGCATGGTCCTCGCGACCTGCCATCACCTGCACGACGTACCACGGCACGCCGCGCACGGGAAACGCATGGCGGCGGGAAGCGGCGTCTGGCTGAGCCGCCTCCGCAAGCCCTTCGCTCAGCTGAGACGAATTCAGGACACGCATAGCTCCGCCATCCATCCTTCCTGGTCGGTCCGACAACGTGTTCGTTCCCCTGATGCCAACGCGCGCCGAGCGCGGCGCCGTTCACAGCAGCAAGGTATGCTGCAGCCGCCCTTACGTGCGGCTGGTTATGGCCAGCGCCGCGCGCAGCAGCACCGGCCGATCGGGCATGTTCACCTCCACGAAGGCGAGCGCCTTGTGGCGGTTCAGCTTGCGGATGCGCCCCTCGAAGCCGCGAAGCGGCCCCTCGGACACCCGCACCTGGTCACGCTCGATGACGCCCGCGCTCGGACGCAGCGTGCGCCGGCCGTCGAGAACTGACTCGAACCAGCCCTGCTCGTCCGCGGTGAGCGGCACGTACGTCGTACGCTGCTGCCCGATGAGGCGTGCCGGAAAGGAAAGGGAGCTCAGCCGCCGGTCGAGCCCGCGCGGGCTGTCTGAGACGGCGAACACGTAGCCGGGGTACAGGAGCCGCTCGACCGTGACCCACTCGCCCTGCCGCTTCTGCAGCAGCTGGACCTTGGGGACGAAGCAGTCGCGCAGGAGCTCTTCGCTGACCAGGCTCTTCAGGTCATGAGCTGCGGCTTCCTCGCGGCCCTCGTGCACACGCGCCACGTACCAGCACGCCGGCCCTATGGGACCTCCTTTGCCCGCACGTGAGGCAGACGGACCGCGCTGGGAGGCCTCGCGCACGCCCGAAGGCGAACGACGACCTGCGCGCGCACGCGTCTCGCCTCGCGAGACGGAGTGCGCTGCAACCTCTGCCGCATATGTGCTCGTGGCCATGCGTCCTCCGCCTTCGTGCCCGCAAAAAGGCCGAGCGCTCTGGCATGGCGTCAACCCGCAAGCTCGAAGCCGCAAAAGGTACACTTTTTGAGAGCTCCTGACTTGCAGCTTGGCGGGATGCCGTATTAGCGCCCGACCTGCCCTTTCTTCCAAACTCAGCCAGTATAACCCTCCCCTGACAAATAGTGTACCTTTTGAGAGCAGGGAGCGTCTTCGATTGCCCGAAAGACGCGTCTGATGTCACCATCGCCAACCCGCTCAAGATGATTGTGAAGAAAATAAGAAGGCCGAGGGGCCCTGACAAAAACTGCGTCAGGGGCCCCTCGGCCGTTGCCTATATGAGGGAGGGAAAGCCCCTCCCCTTCGTCTCTCTTACCCGAAGCGGCCGGCCACGTAGTCGGCGGTGCGGGGGTCGCTCGGGGTCGTGAAGATGGTGTCGGTGTCGCCCGCCTCGACCATCTCGCCGAGCAGGAAGAACGCCGTCTTGTCGGACACGCGCAGAGCCTGCAGCATGTTGTGCGTCACCATGATCACGGTGTAGCTCTTCTTGAGCTCGGCCACCAGCTCCTCGATCTTCGCCGTGGAGATGGGGTCGAGCGCGCTCGTGGACTCGTCCATGAGCAGCACCTCGGGGCGCACCGCGAGCGCACGCGCGATGCACAGGCGCTGCTGCTGGCCGCCCGAGAGGCCGAGCGCGTTCTTCTTCAGGCGGTCCTTCAGCTCGTCCCAGATGGCGGCGTCGCGCAGGCTCTGCTCCACGATCTCGTCGAGCTCGGCGCGCTTCTTGATGCCGTGCGTGCGCGGGCCGAACGCCACGTTGTCGTACACGCTCATGGGGAAGGGGTTGGGCTGCTGGAACACCATGCCCACGCGGCGGCGGAGGTCGTTCACCTCGACGTCGCGGTACGCGTCAGACCCGTCGAGCATGATGGAGCCCTCGACGCGGCAGCCCTCCACCAGGTCGTTCATGCGGTTCAGGCTCTTCAGCAGCGTCGACTTGCCGCAGCCGGACGGGCCGATGAGGGCCGTCACCTGGTTCTCCGGGAACGTGAGGCTCACGTCCTTGAGCGCGTGGAACTCCTTGTAGTACAGGTTGAGGTCGCTCACGACCATCTTGTTCGCCGCGGGAGCCGCGCCGCCCGCAGCGCCTGCGCCGGCAGCCGCGCCTGCGCTCGGCACAACCGTCGTCCTCGTTGCGCCTGCTGCCTCGCGCGTCGTCACGCGCTCCATCGTCCCGCTAGTCATTGCCGCTTCCTTTCCTCATCTTCTTGGCAGCGAAGGTCGCCGCCGCGTTCAGAATTACCACGACCACCAGCAGCACAACCGCGGTCGCATACGTCTCGTTCACGTGCAGGCCCTCGCTGGCCAGCACGTACATGTGCACCGCAAGCGTGCGGCACGAGTCAAACACCGCCATCGCGCCGCCGGCCGCGAAGTCGGGGATCTGCGCGATGGTGCCCGCCGTGAACAGCAGCGCGGCCACCTCGCCCACGCAGCGGCCGAGGGCCAGGATCACGCCGCCCAGGATGCCGGGCACCGCGCTCGGCAGCACGCAGCGGAACACCGTGCGCAGCCGGCCCGCGCCCAGACCGAAGCCGCCCTCGCGGTACGCGTCAGGCACGGCGATCAGCGCCTCCTCCGTGGTGCGCATCACCACGGGCAGCACCATGATGGCCAGCGTGCACGCGCCCGACAGAAGCGACAGGTTCCAGCGCAGCGCCGTCACGAAGAACAGCATGCCGAACAGGCCGTAGATGATCGACGGGATGCCCTGGAGGGTCTCGGTGGTGGTGCGCACGATGCTCACGAAGCGCGAGCCGCGCGGCGCGTACTCCACCAGGTAGATGGCGCTTCCCACGCCGACGGGCACCGCCATCACCAGCGCGAGCGCCGCCATCATCAGCGTGCTGACGAGCGCCGGCATGAGCGACACGTTGTCAGAGGTGTACGTCCACTCGAACAGGCTGGGCGTGAGGTAGGGCACGCCGTTCACCAGGATGTAGCCCACCAGGAAGGCCAGCACGGCCGCGGTGGCCGCCGCGCCCAGGTACACGAGCCCTCGCAGCAGCGAGCTCACCATGCGCCGACGGCGCGCGACCTCGGCCTCGCGCACGGCCCACTCCGGGCCCGTGATGCGCGACGCCGCGTTGAGCTGCGCCGCCGTCATATCCCAAGGAGCCATCATCGCGCCTCGCCTCGCTTCTTAATCACGTTGAACAGCATCGTTATCAGCAGGATGAACACGAACAGCACCACGCCCGTGGCGATGAGCGCGCCGCGGTGGAGGTCGGCGGCGTAGCCCATCTCGAGCACGATGTTCGCCGTCATGGTGCGCACGCCGTCGAAGATGGAGCCGGGGATCACCGCTTGGTTTCCTGCGACCATGATGACGGCCATCGTCTCGCCGATCGCACGGCCCACGCCGAGCACGATGGCGGCCATGATGCCCGAGGCGGCCGCGGGGACCACCACGCGGAACACCGAGTGCTCGTGGTCAGCGCCGAGCGCCAGCGCGCCCTCGTAGTACTTCTGCGGCACGGCGTCGAGCGCGCTCTGCGCCACGGTGATGATGGTGGGCAGGATCATGATGCCCAGAAGCAGCGCCGCCGCCAGAAGCGAGAGGCCGCGCCCGGGCAGGTAGTCGCGGATGAGCGGCACGATGACCACCAGGCCGAAGAAGCCGTACACGACGCTCGGGATGCCTGCGAGCAGCTCGACGCCGGGCTTGAGCGCGGCCGCCACGCGCCCGCTCGCGAAGCGCGAGAGGAACACGGCGCACAGAAAGCCCGCGGGAACGCCCACCAGCATGGCGCCCGCCGTCACGTAGATGGAGCCGATGATCATGGGGAAGATGCCGTACAGGTCGTTCGCCGGACGCCACGTGGTTCCGAGGAGGAACTCGGGGATTCCGATCTGCGCCATGGCGGGCAGGCCGTTCGCGAACAAGAACACGCAGATCAGAGCTACGGCCAGCACCGAAACGGCCGCTGCGCCCACGAAGAGCGCTCGCGCAAACCCCTCCTTCACAGCAGATTGAGACATGATTTCCTTTCGTTCGATGTGCTGAAGCCCTAGACGGTTCTGAGAGCCCGCCCCTCATCAGGGAGCAAGGAGGCCCTTTGGTTCGAGAGCCTGCCCCGGCAGGGGCGCAGGGCGAAGAAACGACAGAGGGCGGGGGATGTCCCGCGCGCCCTCGCTGCTTCCGGAGGCCCGCCCCGCCAGGGTGCCTAGACGCGAAGCCCTGGCAGAGATGGAGAGGGGCGGGCAAGAGCAAGACTCAGGGGCAGGCCGCCGGGAATCGGCCTGCCCCCACTCACAGGGGAGAGCTGTTGCTAGGCGATCTCGGACCAGTCGGTGATCTCGCCGGTGTAGATCTTCATGACCTGCTCGGAGGTGAGCTCGTCGATGGTGGAGTCAGGGGAGACCACCACGGCGATGCCGTCCTGGGCGATGACCGTGGCCACGACGCCCTTGGCGGTCTCGGAGTCCTTGAGCTCACGGGACGCCATGCCGATGTCGCAGGTGCCCTCGGTCGCCATGTTCACGCCGGTGGTGGAGTCGGACTGCTGCACCTCGACGGTCACGTCAGGGTTGACCGCCTTGTAAGCCTCGGCGAGCTTCTCCATGACCGGGGTCACGGAAGAGGAGCCGGCCACGACGACCTTGCCGGAGATGCCGCTGGCGGTGTAGGCCGCCGCGCCGTCGGCCACGGCGATGTAGCCCGCGTCCTCGACGACCTTCTGGCCGTCAGCGCTCATGATGAACGTCATGAAGTCCTGCGCCACGGCGGAGAGCTCGGACTTCGTCACCACGTTGAAGGGACGGGCGATCTTGTACTCGCCGCTCTTCACGTTGGCGGCCGACGCCTCGGCGCCGTCGATCTTGAGCGCCTTCACGGTGTCGTTCAGCGAGCCGAGCGAGATGTAGCCGATGCCGTTCGGGTCACCGGCAACCGACGTCATCATGACGGAGGTGGAGTTGGTGATGGCGGCGGAGGGGGTGGTCATGTCAACCTTGGTGCCCGAAGCGTCCTTCTGCTCGATGCCGAACAGCTCGATGAACGCGCCGCGCGTGCCAGAGCCGTCCTCGCGCGAGTACACCGAGATCTCGCCCGACGCGGCGCTGCCGCTGGCGGACGAGGCCGAGCTGTCGCTGGAGCTGGAGCTTCCGCTGTCGGAGCTGCAGCCCGTGATGGCGAATGCGCCGAGCGCCAGCGCGGCGACGAGCGCGATTCCCAAAATACGTTTCTTCACGTTCTTTCCCTTTCATCTTCGTGCGGCGCCGAGCCCCATGCCCGCTGCCGCATCGCGCGCCAAGGCACGCGATCTGAAACCTGCAAGCACCATGATCGGGGGGCGCGATCAAAAAAAGGTCAGGCAAAAGGAAAGCCCAGGTAAAGGCTGGCGTAAGAAATGTAAAGTTTGGGAAGCGAAAAACAGGAGAGCCGCTGCCCGGCTGCGGGCGGCGGCTCTGATCTGACGTGCTGTTTCTCGTGCGCTGGCGGCTTTGCGGGCCAGCTGCGCTGCCGCTTGAGGCAGCCACGCGGGGTTGCGCTGCGCCTCTTAGGCCGGTTGCGCGGGGTTGCGCTGCGCCTCTTAGGGCGGCGGCGCTACCTCAGGTTACCGCGTGCTGCGCCTGCGAAAAGCGGCGACGACGCACACGGCGGCGGCGGCAAGCGCCACGGCGAAGGCCGCGAGGGCAGCCACGGACACGGGGTCGCCCGTCTTGGCGAGCGCCATGGCGGCAGGCTTCTTCGCGTCAGCGGGCTGGTCGGTCGCAGGCTGGTCGGTCGTAGGGCCGGCGGGCTGACCGCCGGCGTCAGGGCCTGCGGGCTGGCCGCCAGGCACGACGGGCTGCCCGCCAGGCGCAACGTCCTCGTAGGCGAGCGCATAGGTGGAGAAGAGGTCGGTCTCGAAGGTGGCGAAGCCGTCCTTGACGGTTGTGGCAAGCCTCTCCGCCTTGCCGTCGTGGACGCGGACCACGTAGAACGTGCGGCCGTCCTTCACGAGGTCGGCCGGGATGGCGACCGTGAACTTGACGGGCTCGTCCAGCTTGTTGATGACGCCGATCTCCTTGTTCCCGGCCTTCAGGATGACGGACAGGTCGAGGTACTGGGCTATCTCGCCGCCCTCAGTGACGACGGCTGCGACCTTGTCCTTGTCGCCTGCGGAAACATCCTCGGGCAGGACGGGCGTGGCCTCGACGACCACGTCGATGGTCTGGCCGGCCTGGACCGCCTGCTGAACGGCCTCGTAGGTCTCCGCGCTCACGACGCCCTCCTTGACGAGCTCAGCCTCCGCGGCAGGCTTCCCGATGTCGCCTATCGCAGCCTCGACCACGGAGCTCGCAGTGCTCGCGGCAACCTCTGCGGCGGCAGTCTCCTCAGTGGCGTCAACGTCACCCTCGCCCTCGACGGACACGGGCACGTAGGTCGGGTCGACGGCGGCACACACGGAGCACGCGCCCTCGACGAACTTGTGAGGCTCAGCCTCGCCCACCTTCACGTCGCAGACGTCGCAGAGAGCCCAATGAGAAGCCCAGTCAGAGCCCCACTTGCCACCCTCGGTCTTGTGGCCTGCGGCGGGAACTACGGTGCCTTCCAGCGTTACCTCCTGCGTGCAGGCTTCGTCGCTGTAATACTTACCGCAGATCGAGCAATGCCAGTAGGCGATGTTGCCCGCCTCCGTGCAGGTTGCCTTCTTCTCGTCCGTCTTGACGGCGCGGTGCGTCGCCGTCACCTGGCCTCCGTTCTCCACGGCCTTGCCGTTGACCGTGATGGCAGCGCCCGTGCTGTTGGTGATCTGCACGCCTTCCGCGACGGTAATGTCCGCAGCATGCTGGTAGAACGTCAGGGCGTCTCCGGCTACCGCGCCTTCCACGAAAGCCGTCGCGCCAGCTCCCACTTTATATAACGCAGCTTTCTGCACGACGGGGATGCTGGCCTCGACGTAGCCCACCGGGCTGTCGGCGAAGGTACCTCCGGTAATTTTCACCAATTCCGTCGCCGTAACATCGCCGAGCTTTCCGACGAGGGCAGCAGTGTTCGTCCCTTCGAAATATCCGCCGGCTACATGCACCTGGCCAGCAGTCGTGTCGCTGGTATACCGCTTTCCTGCCACGATAGGAACTTTCTTAGACGTTACGGCAGCCTGCGAGCTAGCAGGAAACTCGACTACAGCCATATGCCTCGAGACGACACCATAGGTACCTGCGTTGAACACGCCCCCGTTCACCGTGGTAGTCCCACTCGTAACGCTGATGGCGCTGCAGTTGCTCTCGAACGTGCCTCCGTTTATGACGGTTTCCACCCCCGCCACGGCGGAGCCGATCACGCCAGTTGTCGAATTGCTTTCGTGTATCTGCGCCTCAAAAGTGCCGCTCTCGATGGTGAGCTTCCTCTGGTTGATGACAGCCCCAAACGCAGCTTTGTCATTGGAGCTTGTGTCCATGAAGATCTTGCCTCTGCCGGCTGAGTCCCTGATGGTCAGGTTGCAGCCAGACTGGACGGCTATCGTAGTTGAGCTGATGGTACGGCCGTTCAGGTCCAGCACCATCACGTCATCCGGGGCCGCCAACACGTCACCGAATGTAATCGGCTGCTTTCCGTTAGGGAAATTGAAGTTCTTCAAAAGCTTGACCGTGGTGACATCATCGGCCTTCGTGATCTCGATTGCGCCTTCACCCGCCCACGTATTCAACTCCTCTTGCGTGGTGTCTTTCGTGATCGTCCTTCCGGTTGTGGCCGTAGCCGTCTCGCCTGCCGCCCAGGCGCTCTGCGGCAGGGCCGCGCACAACGCGAGCGCGCAGGCTACGAGCAGCGCCGCCAGCCCCAGCGCCAAGAATCCCTTGGCCTTCCGTGTGTTCTCCATTTTCGTGCTCCGTTTTCTGCGCCGACGTGCCAGGCGCACTCGACTCCCCATCAAACGCGTCGACAGCAATCTCCTGCTGTCTCTGCTTTCAATATAGGGCGCCGCCAAAAACAAAGCAAGCATAATCGAGCGTTTTTTCGTAATGAACGATCTACATTTATAGAAATTTGAGGAGAAATACTCTTAGCTTGCGTGCACGAAGGGGGCGATGGCTCGCAGGGCGGCGTCCTTGGCGAAGACGGCCTGGGCGGAGTCGGCTATAGTGAGGGTGAGGGTCCCCCGGTAGCCGTAGTCGGTCACCTCCGTGAATACGGTGCGGGCGGGCTTCTCCACCTCGCACACCTGCGCCACGGCGGCGCCGGCCGCCTGCTCCATGTCAGAGGCGATGCGCTCGAGGCTCTCGCCGGCCGCCGTCACCACCACGGGGATGACGATCACCGACACGGGGCGCAGCTTCACGAGCGCCGTCTTGTTGATGACCGAGTTCGGCACCACGATGCGCTCGCCCACGGCGTTCTCGATGGTGGTGTGCCGCCACGTGACGTCGCGCACGATGCCGCGCTGGCCGCCCACGTCGATGTGGTCGCCCGGCTCCACGAGCCCGGTGATGCTCACCTGCAGGCCGCCGATCAGGTTCGCCAGCGTGTCTTGGAAGCCGAGCGAGATGGCGATGCCGCCGATGCCGAGCGCCGTCACGGCCGCGCTCACGTCCACGTTGAAGCAGCTCGACAGCACCACGCTCGCGCCGACGCACCAGACCACCACGCGCGCGATGTTGATGAAGATGCTCGACGAGGGCAGAGGCGAGCTGTCGTGGCTCAGCAGGTGCCGCAGGAACTTCGTGACCACATGCGCGAGCACGGCCGTGAACACCGCCGCCAGCACCACCGTGATCAGCGTGCTCAGCCACTCCACTCCCACGATGCCCTGTATGAAGTCGTGCAGGCCCTCAGTCTGCTCCTCGGGGTTAAGCTCCATGATGACTGGTCACCTCCGCTACCACGAGGGGGGCTTCTGGGGGACGAAGCTCGGAGGCTCCCACGTGACCACCCGGCCCGCGGCGCGCGTGGCCGCGACGTCGATCAGGCGCTGGTTGGACGAGCCGCACCACTTGAGGGAGAGCGACTTGCGCGCCTGCACGAAGGGGCCGTCCACCAGCACGTCGACGTTGTCCAAGAGCTCGCGCACGGCGGCTTCATGCTCGGCGAGGCGCACCAGGTCCTCGTAGAGGTAGCCGGTGTACGCCCAGACGCCGTAGCCCTCCCCCTTCAGCTGGCGCGCCAGGTGCGCGCAGGCCGCCGCCTGCTCGAACGGCTCCCCGCCCGACAGCGTCACGTCGTGCACCAGGCCGTTCGCGCGGATGTCGGCCAGCACCGCGTCGGTGGTGGTGAGCGTGCCGCCCTCGCGCGGCTGGCTCTCGGGGTTGTGGCATCCCGGGCAGGCGTGCGAGCAGCCCTGCACGAACACGGCATAGCGCAGCCCCGGCCCATCCACGATGGAGTCCGGGACCGCGCCGTAAAGGTTGATGTCCATGCTACCGCTGCGTGGGGATGGCGTGCTTCACGCGGTCGTGCTCTTCGGCGCGCTTGGCGTCGTTGAAGCGGTCGAGCGTGCCCACCAGGTAGCCCGTGATGCGGCGGATGCGCTCGAAGGGCTGGTTGTGCTCGTCCTCGGTGCGGCCGCACTTGGGGCACACGTCCTCGATGATGCCGTTGTAGCCGCACACCGGGTCGCGGTCGACCGGGTGGTTCACGCTGCCGTAGCCCATGCCGCAGTCCTTCATGTAGCGGATGACGCTCTCGAACGCCTCGAGGTTCTCGGTCGGGTCGCCGTCGAGCTCGATGTAGCTGATGTGCCCGCCGTTGGTGAGCGCGTGGTAGGGCGCCTCGATGGCGATCTTGTCAAACGCGTTGATGTCGTAGTACACCGGCACGTGGAAGCCGTTGGTGTAGTAGTCGCGGTCGGTCACGCCGGGGATCACGCCGTAGCGCTCGCGGTCGATGCGCACGAAGCGGCCGGACAGGCCCTCGGCCGGCGTGGCGATGAGCGTGTAGTTCATGCCGCGCTCGCGCGAGATGCGGTCGCAGTAGGAGCGCATGTGCCCGATGATCTCCAAGCCCAGGCGCTGCGCCTCGGCCGACTCGCCGTGGTGCTTGCCGGTGAGCGCCACCAGGCACTCGGCCAGGCCGATGAAGCCCGTGGTCAGCGTGCCGTGCTTCAGAACCTCGCGCTGCGTGTCGGTGGGCTTGAGCTTCTCGGAGTCGATCCACACGCCCTGCCCCATCAAAAACGGCGCGTTGTACACATGCTTGCGCGCCTGGATCTCGAAGCGCTCGTCAAGCTGCCCGGTGACCAGGCTGAGCTTGGAGTCGAGCAGGTCGAAGAACAGGTCGAGGTCCCCCTTGGCGCGGATGGCCAGGCGCGGCAGGTTGATCGACGTGAAGCTCAGGTTGCCGCGGCCGGGCGTGACCTCGCGCTCGGGGTCGAACACGTTGCCCATGACGCGCGTGCGGCAGCCCATGTAGGCGATCTCCGTCTCGGGCGTGCCCTTGTAGTACTGCGCGTTGAACGGCGCGTCGAGGAAGCTGAAGTTGGGGAACAGGCGCTTCGCCGAGCAGTGCATGGCCAGCTTGAACAGGTCGTAGTTCGGGTCCTCGGGGTTGTAGTTCACGCCCTCCTTCACGCGGAAGATCTGCACGGGGAAGATGGGCGTCTCGCCGGAGCCGAGGCCCTCCTCGGTGGCGAGCAGCATGTTGCGGATGACCATGCGGCCCTCGGGGCTGGTGTCCATGCCGTAGTTCACCGAGCTGAACGGCGTCTGCGCGCCAGCGCGGGAGTGCATGGTGTTCAGGTTGTGCACGAGCGCCTCCATGGCCTGGAAGGTCTGGCGGTCGGTGTCGCGCGTGGCGTTCTTCAGGGCGTAGGCGATGACCTTCTCGGCCACCTCGGCGCTCACGCCCGCGGCCTCGAGCTCGCCCATGACGCCGGCGCGGAACTCCGGGTCCATGTCGAGGCTGGCCACGACGCCCGTGGCCTCCTCGACGCGCGCGAGCATGGCCTCCGCGAACGCGCGGTCGTCCTCGACGTCGGTCAGCAGGTCGATGCCCTCGGCGACGTGCTTCTTGAACAGGCGGCGGAACGTCTTGCGCACGCCCACGGCCAGGCCGTAGTCGAAGTCGCACACGCTCTGGCCGCCGTGCTGGTCGTTCTGGTTGGACTGGATGGCGATGCAGGCCAGCGCCGCGTAGCTGGAGATGTCGTTCGGCTCGCGCAGCACGCCGTGGCCCGTGGAGAAGCCGCCCTTGAAGAGCTTCGTCAGCTCGATCTGGCAGCACGTGGTGGTGAGCGTGTAGAAGTCCATGTCGTGGATGTGGATGTCGCCCTCGCGGTGCGCCTTGGCGTAGCGCGGGTCGATCACGCACATCTCGTAGAACTGCTTGGCCGACTCGCTGCCGTACTTGAGCATGGTGCCCATGGCCGTGTCGGCGTCGATGTTGGCGTTCTCGCGCTTCATGTCGGAGTCAGAGGCCTTCGAGAAGGTGATGTCCTTGAGCGTCTGGATGAGGCGGGAGTTCACGTCGCGCACGCGGTTGCGCTCGGCGCGGTACAGGATGTAGGCCTTGGCGGTCTGGACGAAGCCCGACTCGATGAGCGTCTCCTCCACGAGGTCCTGCACGCCCTCGACCGTGGGCGTGCCCTCGATGGCGCCCGCGTCGAGCTTGGCGACGACCTTCTCGGCGATCTCGTCAGCCACGGCGCGGTCCTGCATGGCAGCGCATGCGCGGAACGCCTTCTCCACCGCCTCGGCGATCTTCTCCTGGTGGAACTCTGCCGTGCGTCCGTCGCGCTTGATGATGGTCTTTACCATGCGTGCTCTTCCTTTCGTCCTTCGCCGAGTCATCGCGTGCCGCAAGCGTTGCTGCGTGCGCTGCCGCAAGCGTTGCCGCGTGCGTTTGCGCAAGCGTTCGCCGTAAGCGTTGCCGCATGCGTTTGCGCAAGCACCGCCGCGAGCGGCCACAAAATAGGGTGCCAGAACCGTGCAGCGCACATTATCCAGACACCCTTGCGTTTCTTCATTCCGACCTGTGGTTTCGCTTGTTCCTTCAACATGCTTTCCACAGCTTTTTCACCTCAGCAAACCACAATATATTGTGTTTTGCTGCTCTCAAACCGCGTATATATAGTACCCGCGCACCAGCCTTCGCGCAAGCGAACGTTTTGTGTTTTTACCAAGCTGAAAACTACAGAAATGTTTTCGGAGGAAGGCTGGAGGGGCGAGCGGGGGGCGGCGGGAAGGCGCCCCGCCTCCCCGCCAGCTGCTAGCTCACCGTGCCGTACACCTGGCCCCAGGCGTGACCCGTGGTGGCGGAGTTCAGCTGGTCGCACAGGCGCAGGCGCGTGTAGTCTCCCGGCGGGAGCAGGCCCACGAGGCGCATGAGCTCGTCCGGCAGGTCGTAGGTCTCGGCGGCGAGCACCACGTCGAGGCGGCGCACCGTGGCGTCCTCGCCTTCGAGGTCCTGGAACAGCGCGTCGACCATGCGCTGGAGGACGCCGTAGAACTCGCTGCGGTCGATGTTGGCGCCGACGTGGTTGCGCGGCATGCCTAGCGCCCCTCGACCTGAGGGCCGTCGGCCTCCACGATCGCCAGGTTGTCGCCGAGCGCCGCGGCCACGCGCTCGCGCGCCCGGGCGATGAAGTCGGCGAGCTCGTCTTCGATGGCGCCGGCGGGGGCGGGGTCAGAGACGGCGGCCGCGGAGGCGCCAGCGGGGGCGCCAGCGGGGGCCGCGCCCTC